>CAZUZO010000030.1:0-29256 GCA_964624765.1 uncultured Thiotrichales bacterium | reverse complement strand
GCCCCCAGGGCAAAGGTCATCAAGCTGCCGAAACGATGACCAACGCCGGATAGTGCAGTCAGTTTTTTCATAAGCTCTGGCTTGTGGGTCGGTGTGGGTGAGTCGTACTGGAAACTGATTGTTAACAATGTCGTATCGCCGCCGAGCGGGCCGCTCTACTTGAGATTGGGACGCTCCTAAAGCATTTCGTTAGGGAGACATGGATACTCCTCATGGCCTTTGACGCACCAGAGTTTTTGCCGGCGTTGCCGGAGATGTTTCTGCTCGCTATCGCCTCCCTCGGGCTGCTGGCAGACGCCTTCTTTCCAGAGCGTTACCGCGCCTTTACCTACCAGTTCGCGCAAGCGGGACTAGTGACCACCGCAGTCTTAGTGCTGGTCACGTATCCCGGCGAGCCGCAGATCACCTTTAGCCAGACATTTATCAATGACGGCATGGGGGCTGTCCTTAAGCTGTTCGTTTTATTAGTAACCTACGTGGTGTTTTTTTATTCCAAAGATTATCTGCGGGAACGGAACCTGTTTACCGGAGAGTACTTCATACTGGGTCTCTTTGCTGTGCTGGGAATGATGGTGTTGGTCTCGGCCCGCAGCTTATTGACCATCTATCTCGGCCTGGAATTACTGTCACTCTCCCTGTACGTGCTGGTCGCGATCCATCGCGATTCTCTCATGGCCTCGGAAGCGGCGATGAAATACTTTGTACTGGGCGCGTTAGCTTCTGGCATGTTGCTATATGGCATGTCGATGCTTTATGGCATCACGGGGAGCTTGGACCTGGAGGAGGTGAGTGAGTTTGTGGCCGGTCAGTCCGAGCCAAATCTGGTATCAGTGTTGGGGCTGGTGTTCATCGTTGTGGCGATAGCCTTTAAACTGGGTGCCGTGCCTTTCCACATGTGGGTACCCGATGTATACGAAGGGGCTCCTACCTCCGTCACTCTGTTTCTAGGTACGGCCCCCAAGCTTGCTGCCTTTGCCATGCTCATGCGGCTACTGGTGGACGGTCTTGGCGGCCTTCAGGGGGACTGGACGCAGATGCTTGTCCCATTGGCAGTGCTGTCCCTGGCGGTCGGGAATGTTGTCGCTATAGCTCAAACTAATCTAAAGCGAATGTTGGCCTACTCGACGATCGCCCACGTCGGCTTCCTTTTCTTAGGCATCATTGCCGGGTCCCCAGCGGGTTATGCGGCCTCGATGTTTTACATTATCGCTTATTCATTGATGGCAATGGGCGCGTTCGGAATGATCATCGTGTTAAGCCGAGCAGGCTTCGAGTCTGACGCATTGGAGGATTTCAAAGGCCTCAATGATCGCAGTTCCTGGCTCGCTTTCCTCATGTTAGTGCTGATGTTGTCGATGGCCGGTGTCCCGCCGTTTCTCGGTTTCTGGGCTAAATGGTCGGTGCTTCTTGAGATCGTGAATTCAGGAATGGTGTGGCTTGCGGTCTTGGCGGTCCTGTTTTCTGTTGTTGGACTGTATTACTATCTGCGGCTGGTACGGCTGATGTATTTTGATCGATCGGAGGCGATGGAGCGGATTACCGCCGGTTTTAGTCTTCGGGTCATGATGAGTACCAACGCCCTTGCCATCCTTGCCCTTGGGATCTACCCGAGCGGCCTTATGACGTTGTGCGTCTCTGTGCTCGTTCCCTAAGAAGCGGTTTTAAAAATGTCACGAGCGCCGGGGACGAAAGGCGCACGGCGGCGACAAAATCGTCGGGAACGATTTCGAACAGCTGGAAGCGGGCACCGAAGGGGCGAGTCCCAAGGATGGGGCGAGTCACAACCGCAGCGTACCAACGAGTACCTGAGGATTTTGCGCCGCTGCGCAACGCAGCTAAGGCAATCGCAGTCGTTTTTAAAACAGCTTCTTAGGGCAACCTACGTCAAGTTGTCCGCCCGTTGGGTCGATAACCGCGCGAGACTGGAGAGCTTGAGGGACCGCGTCGGGGCAGGGTCGCTGTGGCTCCCGAACACGGGAGAGCCTAAATGGCAAACATCGCACACAGGTTCGCTGCCGCCACGTCGGGGGACGATCTATCTTGGCTGGTATCGCCTCCGCACGTGTATTTCCGAGTGATGGAACTCGTACAAGGCAGCGATGCCTCGGCGGAGGACATTGCAAAGGTCATTCGTCAGGATCCGAGCTTAACGGCCCGGCTGCTAAAGGTTGTCAATGGTTCGTTCTATCAAGTCACTACGAGGATCGATACCGTTTCGCGCGCCGTTGCTGTCGTCGGCGCGCGTACGCTTCAGCTCCTTGTGACGGCTGTTTATGCCGTTGACAAGTTCGACAAGATCGAAAGTGGCCTGGTCAATATGGGCACCTTTTGGCGGCACAGCTTCTATACCGGTTTGCTTGCCCATGGACTAGCAAGGCGTTGTCAGGTACTGCACCCCGAACGTTTGTTCGTTGCCGGCCTGTTGCATGACATAGGCAGTCTGGTGCTGTACCTACGCGCTCCGGATGTGTCCAGACGCCTCCTGTTGGTTGCCGATGGCGATGAGCAGACGCTGAATCGCGCGGAGCTTAAGACTCTGGGTTTCAGTCACGCAGAACTTGGCGGTGACCTACTTAAGTCATGGCTACTTCCGGAAACTCTGCAGAAAGCGGTCCGTTGGCATCATAATCCTGAACGAGCGGGAATCGGCCGTCTCGATGCTGCGATCGTACATATTGCCGATAGTTTGGCAAACCGATCCAGGTTAACGGCCTTCTGTGGACAGCCGGCGGAGGTCATTGCCATCGATGCGCGGGCTTTGGAAACTTTGAGTCAAGTCAGAGGACAGCTTAATCAGGAAGAAGTTGTCCAGGAGGCGACCTTACAGCTGGCGGAGATCGAGCTTTTTTTTGGATACTGAAGGGTATTACGGCAGCGCGAGCAGGTTTCCTAGCCGTTGCCCGAGCACCACCCGGGTGCCGAAGTTGACACGGGGAGCCCACGCGGCGGCACCGGGTGGGAAAAGCACGATTACTGTGGACCCCATGTTGAATCGCGCCGCTTCGGCGCCCCGCGCGAGAACAATAGCGCGGCTCCCTTCTTCACCGTAGAACTGTGGCTGGCGGCGCCGCGAACGGGCAGGGGCTATCGCTCCTGCCCAGACGGTTTCGATATTGCCGACGAGCAGCGCACCGACCAACACCAGCGCGAAGGGAGAGGCTGGCGTTTCAAAGTACAGGATCACCCGTTCGTTGCGGGTAAACAGCGAACTCACCACTCGGGTAGTCGAGTGATTCACGCTGAATAAGCGCCCAGGGACATGAAGCATTCCGGTCAGTTTGCCTTGCACCGGCATATGGACACGGTGGTAGTCCCGTGGGGCAAGGTAAATGGTAACGAAGCTCCCACCTGAAAACGTGTGATGCCACGGTGGGTGTCGACCTAGGAGGTCGGCCAGACGGTACGTTCGACCTTTTGCCTGTAGCAGACAATCCCTCTCAATCTGACCGATTTGACTGACTTCGCCATCCACGGGTGACACGACGGCGTCCGGGTCTGCGCAAATGGGGCGGGCGCCCTGTCGTAATGGCCGTGTGAAGAAGCTATTGAAATCGGGATAAGCCGCGATATCCGCAGGCACTGCGTCCTGGAGGTCGACCTGGTAGTGGTGCACGAACCACCGAATCAGACGTTGCCTAATCGGTGGGTAGCGTAGGCGCGCAATCCGAAAGGCTAACCTCGATAGCAGGTGATGAGGATAGACATATTGGGGCAGGATCCGCAGGTAATCGAGGGGGCGATTCCAGTCTGATTTCCCCAATGCTGCCATGCCTCGTGCGTTTCCCTTGGTCCGGTTATTCTAGGTGATGTGCGTGGCTTACACCATATTGCAGCGGTGTCGATACCCCCTCCCCCGGTTTGGATGCGCGCGCAACGGCGAGTCGTGTGCGTAACATCTTTGCACATCCGATGCGCGCTAGAATACGCTAAAGAAGGGTCCGAATTAGGCGGCATGGGCGTTGGTCATCGTTGCGGTCGTTTGATTACGTTTGCCCTTGGGGCAGCCGATCCCACAGGCGGCAAGGCATGCCGTGAAGACGCCCCTGTCGGCTTAGGTCCGGCGCCTTTGCACACACCCTTGCGCGGCCGGGGTTCGGCTGCCGAAAGGCTCGGGCGCCGAAGGTAGGCTCCGAAGAGCAACCCTGACGAAACGATGACCATGGCCGCGGGATAAGTCATTTTCGGAGATCGCGAACGGGCATGGACGAAGGAATTCTGGCGCGGGCGGTTGAGCTGATTCGAGAGGCTAAGAGCATCCTGATCGGGGCCGGGGCCGGCATGGGAGTGGATTCCGGTCTACCGGACTTCCGTGGTCAGGAGGGATTTTGGCGAGCATACCCGCCTTATCGACATCTGGGGCTCGCCTTCGTCGAGTTGGCTAATCCAGCGTGGTTTGACCGTGATCCTCGGCTCGCTTGGGGGTTTTATGGGCATCGATTGCAACTTTACCGGAGCACGATGCCCCACTTGGGATTCCAGATCCTGCGTCGGTGGTTCACCCATGTCGGTAATGGCTACATCTTCACCTCCAATGTGGATGGGCAATTTCAGAAAGCGGGATTCGACGAGTCGCGCTTAGTGGAATGCCATGGCTCACTACATTATTTACAGTGTACTCGATGCTGTACCGGGGCTATATGGTCGGCTGAGGGCGTGCAGGTCGATGTTGCGTTACAGACCTTTCGGGCCAGCGAACCTCTGCCGCGTTGCCCCGATTGCGGCAGGTTGGCTCGACCTAATGTGCTGATGTTCGGTGATGGCTGGTGGTGCGAAACCCGTACCGCTGCCCAGGGTGCGCGATTCAAGCACTGGCTAGAAAATTTGGTGGGCGATTCCCTGGTGGTGATCGAGTGTGGCGCGGGCCTTGCGGTGCCGACGGTACGCCACACCTGCGAGTCCATTGCCGCACGCTTTGCTGCGCCACTCATTCGCATTAACCCGCGTGAGCCCGAGGGGCCACCCGGCACCTTGCCGCTGGCGGCCGGGGCACTGGAGGCGCTCGTGGTCCTTGCCGGCCGTTTGCAGGATGGGAGGCCATGATACGCCTGGCTCCGTATGCGTTGGGGGCGCTTGGCGCGTTCGCTAGCATGGCAGCATCCTACGCCGATTTTTCTACCGCCTATCGAGCTTACGAACAGGGTGACTATGGGACGGCGTTTCATCAGTTTCGTCAGGCCGCTACCCTCGGCCATGCCAGCGCGCAGGTGAGTCTGGGATGGATGTATGCCCAGGGATTGGGCGTGGATCGCGATGATCAGGAGGCTCTTGACTGGTACCGTAGAGCGGCCCAGCAGGGTCATCGCGATGCGCAGGCGATTCTCAGGATTCGCCAATTTGGCGGGCCAGGCCAGGGTGAGGCCATGGTGGCCCGGCTCTCCGAGCGCAGTGACAGGGGAGATCGAGGGCACAGTCGCTTTTGGAACCCTAAGGACAGAGAAGAGCCGACGCCTTTTCTGAACAGCGGATCTAGCCTTGGCTACTGGCATCGCAAGTTCGCTGAGTCAGGTGATCGGACAGCGCAGTATATCCTCGCAGCAAGTTCCGATCTCGGACAAGGCCTGCCGGAGGATGCGTCGTGGGCGCTGTATTGGTACCGCAAAGCGGCTGACCAGGGGTTAGCCCCCGCCCAATTTAACCTCGGCCTCAAATACGCGATCGGCGACGGCGTTCCTGTGAGCCATGCCGTGGCTGTACGGTGGTATCGGCGGGCAGCCGAGCAAGGACACCTTGAATCGCAATTTCTGTTGGGTGTTGCTCTTGCTGAGGGCAAGGGCGTGACTCTGTCCCCCAGGCGGGGAGCTCGCTGGTTGCGGACCGCGGCCGAACGCGGTTACGCCCCGGCCCAATATCATCTTGGTTCCATGTATGCCTACGGCGAGAGCGTATCCAAGGATGGGGCCCAGGCTTACCTGTGGCTCAGCCTAGCGGCAGCGCAGGGACATGAGGAAGCCCGGCGCGCGCGCGATCAAACTCGCTTGCAGCTGGGTCCCGGTGAGAAGCAAAGGGCTGAACAACTGGCGCGTCGCTGGGATGGCCCGGGTAAGCTGAACCACGGGCAGGCATCCATCACCGTGTCCCAGCAGATACCTCGCTGAGGGGATTCTCTGCCCACGACCGCCGCTCGCTACGGCTTTTCCACAAGCTCTGAGTTTTCGTCATCACCATGATCCTGATCCTGCAGCCGGATATCGAACAAGAGAGTGAGACCTTTCAAACCCTTATGGGGAGCTTGTCGCGCCTTCCTGGCATTCATTACCGTGTGCACGAAGAGCGGGGGATGCAGCAGAAACTCACCGAAGTCTATCTCATCGGAGACACTTCTGGGCTGCAGACTGAAGCGATGAGTGTGTTACCGGGGGTCGAGCACGTGGTGCGCGTATCGAGGGAATACCGCATACTCGGTCGCCATAAGAACGACCAGAGACCCACCTATTTCGAGTACAACGGGGTTCGCTTCGGGCAAGATAATCTCCATGTCCTGGCGGGGTTGTGCGCGGTGGACACTCGGGAACATGTCGAAGCCATGATGCGCGCGTGCCAACAGCACGGGCTGGTGTGTACTCGCATGGGGGCATACAAGCCACGCACGAGTCCATATTCATTTCAAGGCCATGGCAAAGCCTGTCTGCCCGACGTGTTCGAACTGGCTGGACAATACGGGATCAAGGTGGTGGCCATGGAAGTGACCCGAGAGTCTCACGTGGATGAAATTCGCGAGGCGTTACGGGCCAGCGGTGATGCGACAGGTGTCATGCTACAAATTGGCACCCGCAACACTCAGAACTTCGAATTGCTGAAAAGCGTGGGACGGCAACGGGAGTTCCCGGTCCTCCTTAAGCGCGGCTTTGGAATCACCCTAGAGGAGTCACTGAACGCCGCCGAATACCTTGCCAGCGAGGGGAACCGCAACGTTGTCTTCGCCTTACGCGGAGTGCAAACCGAGAAGGGCGCCCCGCATCGCAACCTGGTGGATTTCGCCCACGTGCCGGTGGTGAAGCGATTGACGCGCATGCCGGTCTGCATCGATCCGTCCCATTCGGTTGGTTCGCGCGATCGGGCTCCGGACGGTCTGCTGGATGTATTCCACGTGACGGCACAGGGCATCATCGCTGGAGCGAATTTGGTTTTGGTGGATTTTCATCCCGCTCCCGAAACGGCCTTGGTGGATGGCGCCCAAGCCCTGCGTCTCGAAGAACTTGCAAACTACTTGCAGGACATCCAAATCGCTCGCCAAGCATACCTAAAACGGCTTTCACTTGGATGAACTAGGGTCGCCAAAAAAACGTTCGACCTGAGTTCCGTGCGAAGGCCGGTTTTCGCTCCCTCGACGCTAGGGGAGCAGGCGGCATGTGTGGCGCCACCCCGGTTGCCGATACGCGGGCTTTAAGCCATTTGCTTTTCCCTGATCTCGTCTAGAACCTTGCAATCGATGCAGAGGGTGGCGGTGGGTCGCGCCTCCAGACGGCGGATGCCGATTTCAACCCCACAGCTCTCACAATAGCCATACTCGCTATTGTCGATGGCCGCGAGGGCCTCGTCGATTTTTCTGATGAGCTTACGTTCCCGATCGCGGGCACGCAGTTCTAGAGTGAACTCTGATTCCTGCGTCGCGCGATCATTGGGATCGGGGAAATTAGACGCGTCGTCTTGCATGTGATGCAGCGTGCGATCGACCTCCTCCATGAGCTGTTTTTTCCATGCCAGGAGAATCTTGCGAAAATGCTCGCGCTGGTTTGCGCTCATGTACTCCTCGTCGGGCTCTTCCCTGTAGGGGGTGAAGGTGAGCGCTGAGGTGGTAAGATTAGGCATCGTCAGCCCTCCATGTGTTGCACGCTAAAGCTAACAAGCGCTTCGCTACGGGGGTTAGGTACACAGTTGTCCCATGGTTGGCAAAGCTATTATTCATTGCGTTTTTAACTGGCCCTGCAACGTAGACGAACTCGCCTGTCCTATGACCGCGTCAGTGGCCAACCGGTTCAGTCTTGATGCGTAGAACCGTTTTAAATACCAAAATGGTCGGCTGGAAGCAATCACTAAAACATGCGCCCGGGTCGCGTTGACGGTGGTCGCAGTTGTGGGCACCCACAATGGGTTTCCTAGCCGAGCCCTCTGGCGGGCGCTATAGCGCGGACGGTATTGGAGTGACAGACCGACGGGATGGCCCATGGCCCTGTTCGGGGAGGTGGCCATGTCATGACTGTATGGGTATTAATGGGGTATGCTCAAAGCACTTATTTTCGATGTGGACGGCACGCTTGCTGACACGGAACACTTGCATTTGAGGGCCTTCAATGCAGCGTTTGCCGATGCCGGCCTCGAATGGCATTGGTCTTTGCCTTTCTACAAGACGCTGCTCAAAGTGGCGGGCAGTCGTGAGCGAATGCAGCACTATAGCGACCGCTACCAGCCTGGCTTCAGTCAACGGCCGGACTGGGAGACGCTGCTCTCGCAGCTGCAGGCGAGCAAGAATCAGCACTATAGCCTTCTCGTTCGACAGGGAGCGGCGAAGTTTCGTCCCGGGGTCGGTAGACTATTGGCGGAGGCGCAGGAGGCTGGATTGTACTTGGCGATTGCCAGCACAGCGGGGCACGATAACATTCGGGTGTTGCTGGAAGAGAATTTGGGTACGGCGGCCACCGAGCGCTTCGCCCTGATCGCGGCGGGCAGTGTGGTCAAGGACAAGAAGCCATCACCCGCCATCTATCGGTGGCTGCTCGAACAACTGGATTTGCATCCACGGGACTGTGTCGCCTTCGAAGATTCGGAAAACGGGGTACGCTCCGCGGTGGGAGCGGGTATCTGCACGGTGGTGACGGTCAATGACTTCACTATCGATGACCAATTCAGAGGAGCGTCTATCGTGCTCGATTGCTTGGGAGAGCCTGAGCGACCCTTTCAAGTTCTTGCGGGGGACGCTGGCCATGCCACTTACGTCGATCTAGCATTGTTGCGGCAGCTCGTGCGGGGTCGGTGATCGGATGCGGCGCCATGGCTGCGCGCGGCGCATACTCGATATCGAACCTTTCCAGGTGATGGATATCTTGGCACGTGCCAAGGCTCTGGAAGCCGAGGGTCGCAAGATAATCCACATGGAGGTAGGGGAAGCCGATTTTCCCACACCTGCCGCTATCGTGGCGGCCGGCCGAGCGGCCCTGGCATCTGGTTGGACGCGTTACACCCCGGCTGTGGGCATCGAGGAGCTCCGATCGGCCATCGCCCGTGATTACCGGCAGCGTTACGGCGTGAAGCTTGCTACCGAGCGTATTCTGGTGACACCGGGGGCGTCGGGTGCCCTGCAGATCGCGCTTGCCGTATTGATCGATCCGGGTGACGCGGTGCTCTTAGCGGATCCGGGGTACCCTTGCAACCGTCAGCTTGTGCGGTTATTTTCCGGCCATCCGGTTGCGGTTCCCGTCGGGTCCGATTCTGGCTTTCAGCTGATGCCTGAACACATCGATCGCTATGCGACGGGGCAAACAACGGCAGCGGTGATATTGACGAGCCCCGGTAATCCCACCGGAACAGTGCTGCAGCGCGATGTGCTGCAGGACATTCTCGAACGGGTGCGAACGGTGGGTGCTTGGGTCATCGTCGACGAGACGTATCAACAGCTCATTTATGAAGGGAGGGAGGCGACTGCCCTGGAACTCGCCGATGATGTGTTTGTCGTGAACAGCTTCTCCAAGTCCTTTGGCATGACGGGGTGGCGTTTGGGCTGGCTCGTGGCCCCGACCCGGTTCGTGTCTCAGCTTGAAAGGCTGGCTCAGAATCTATTTCTCGCCCCCTCGACGATCGCCCAGTATGCGGCACTGGCTGGGTTCCAACCGGAAACCTGCTCCCTCCTGGAGGTGCGGCGGCGGGAGCTCAAAGCGCGTCGAGATTTCCTGCTACCCGAGCTAAGGGGGATAGGTTTCGACATCGTCGGGCAACCCACGGGAGCGTTTTATCTGTATGCGGGCTGCCAGCAGTTTACAGAAGATAGTTTCCGATTGGCCCATGAGGTGCTGCAGCATACCGGTGTTGCGTTCACGCCGGGTTGTGATTTCGGCCACTACCGCGCTAGGGAACATGTGCGTTTCGCGTATACGACCGGGATGGAGCGTTTGCGGGAAGGGGTTGAGCGGCTCAGGGGTTACCTCTACCGCTCATGAACCGCGCCACTGCCCTAGCCTCGTCCATCCGTAGACAATGGCGGAGATGAACAGGAAGGTGTTGATCCCGAGAGGGATCAACACCTAACGGCGTACGCCTCGCTGGCTAATCAGGCGCAGCCCGCGAAAAAAATAACTGACCCCCGGTAGCAAGTCCTTGATCATTCCCCTGTGCTTCGGGTGAAAATACTGACTACCGCGGGTTTTGGCGGTGTGCTCGCAGGTAGCCCAACCGGGCTAGTTGAGCGCTGCCGTAAGCCGCATCGGATTGGCGAGGCGTGATCATGGGGACCCCGAGGGTATTGGCGCGGATTCGCGTCCAGGCGTGATTCATGGCTCCTCCACCGACGGATCGCACTGACTTTGGGTAGGGTGCTCCGAGTCTGGCGAGAAGTCGGTAGCCCTCGGCTTCTACCTGGGCGATGCCTTCCAGCAGGCCTTGCAGGAACACCGCGTCGTTGTCTGGGCGGGGGTGCACCATCGGTAACCGGTCTGGATCGTTGAGGGGAAACCTCTCACCCGGTCGAGGCAACGGATAGTAGCTCAATCCGGTTGGGTGCTCCGGATCCAGCTGATCACTGAGCTGCCGCAGGCGCTCGATGGTGAAGAATTTCAGCAGTGCACTACCGCCCGTATTCGAGGCTCCCCCCGCCAGCCAACGGTTTTCCAGCCGGTGGCTGTATACCCCGTAGCGGGGTTCGAACACCGGTTTGTCACAAAGCACTTTCAGCACCAGGGTGGTGCCTAGGGAAGTGACGGCTTCTCCGGCCTCTCGTGCCCCTGTTGCCAGGAAGCCGGCGATACTATCTGTGGTGCCGGCCACTACCATGGTGTCTGCCGACAGCTTCCAATGCCGAGCCCAGCGGGAGGCGATGGTCCCGATGGGGAAGCTAGGGGCAATGACTCTGGGGAGCAGGATCGTGGGCACCTCCAGCTCGGCCAACCACTTTGGCCACGTCCTGGTTATCGGGTCGTATCCAAGTTTGAGTGCATTGTTCTCGTCGGTGATTCCGAACTGTCCGCAGAGGCGTCCGGCGATCCAGTCTGCCTGATGAAGTGCATGAGCGGCGGCGGGTATGGCTTTATGAAGGTAAAGCAGCTTTGCGAGGCTGCTGGTGGCGCCGTGGGCGGCGCTGTCGCGCGATGCTCGTGCTGCGATCCGATCGGCTTCGGTACGGGCGCGGCTGTCATCGTACATCAAAGCTGCCCCTAGCGGTTGCCCATGGGCGTCGGTAGCCAACAGGGTAGCGGAGGTACCGTCGACAGCGATACTGGCAACCTGCTGCGCGGGGATTTGGTGAAGCGCGTTGGTGAACGCCTGCTCGAGAGCATCCCACCACAGCTCGGGGTGTTGCTCGACCTGTGCCCCGATGCGCTTTGGTGGAGTCAGTGGGGTAGCTGCGTACGCGCGAACGATCCCTCGCCCATCGATGATGACCGCGCGACATCCAGAGGTGCCCAAATCGATGCCAGCGTAAAGAGTCAACGTCGTTGCAGGTTAATCTTCCCTGCTAGGGCAGCGTGACGGGGGTGGGTGGAGTCCAAGTAGAGGCACGGTGTTCGGCGATGACCGTGGTGTAGAGGCCTCCCCGGACGTTGAACTCGGCTGTGATGCGCATGAAGCGAGGAGCGCAAGCAGCAACCAGATCGTCAAGGATGCGGTTGGTCACTGCTTCATGAAAAGTCCCTTCTTGCCGGTAGGACCAAGCGTAGAGCTTGAGCGCTTTGAGCTCGACGCAGTGTCGGTCCGGTACATACTCGATGCTCAGTGTGGCGAAGTCGGGCTGTCCTGTCTTAGGGCAGAGACACGTGAACTCCGGGATCCGGATCCTGATCGTATAATCCCGCTGAAGCATTGGATTATCGAATACTTCGATCCGTTTGGAAGGTTGTGTGGGCATGCGAGTTCAGAAGCGTGCAGATGAAAGGCGCACAAGCGATGGATGGCGCAGAAGTTGCCCGTATAAACTAACGACTTAGTGTACGGTATTCAAGCTCCAAAGAGATGAACCCTGCCGGACAAGGAACCGCCGATGCGATTGCGTAGGATAAAGCTTGCAGGCTTCAAATCCTTCGTGGATCCCACCACCATCAGTCTCCCGTCCGGTATCATCGGTATCGTCGGCCCAAACGGTTGCGGGAAGTCCAATATCATCGATGCCGTTCGCTGGGTCATGGGGGAGATCTCGGCCCGCCATCTCAGAGGAGACTCCATGGCTGATGTGGTCTTTAACGGTTCAACCTCTCGTAGACCCGTCGGGCAGGCTTCTGTTGAGCTGGTATTTGACAACTCCGATGGGCGCCTCGGTGGCCAGTATGCTGCCTATGGGGAGATCGCCATCAAGCGTCAGGTGGTCAGGGACGGACAATCCAGCTATTACCTGAATGGGACGCGCTGCCGGCGCCGCGACGTGGTCGGTATCTTTCTGGGCACCGGTCTGGGACCGCGCAGCTATGCCATCATCGAGCAAGGCATGATATCGCGTCTCATTGAGGCGCGCCCAGAGGAATTGCGGGAGTTTTTGGAGGAGGCGGCTGGGATCTCGAAGTACAAGGAGCGTCGCCGGGAGACCGAGACTCGTTTGCGGCACTGCCAGCAGAATCTCGAGCGGTTAAACGACGTGCGTGCCGAACTCGACAAACAGCTGGCAAGCCTGAAGCGTCAGGCAGCGACTGCTGAAAAGTACAAGCAACTCAAGCAGGAGCAGCGGCATGCTGAGGCGGTACTGTTAGTGTTGCGCTGGCAGACCCTAGATCAGGAGGCTAGCAAACAGGGCGGATCTCTGGGGGTGGAGGAAAACCGCTTCGAGGCGATGGTAGCTGAGCAAAGGGCGATAGAGGCGGAGCTGGAAAAAACGCGTGCGGCCCAGACCAGCACCACCGAGGAGTTCAACGAGGTGTATCGTCAGGTGCTCGATGCCGGTGCCGAAATCGCCCGTCGTGAGGAGAGTATTGCTCATCAAAAGGCGAGGCGACAGGAGCTTGCACAGAGCTTGCAAAGTGAAGAGGCTCTGCTAACGGAGGCATCCGCACATTGGCGTGCTGATGAAGACCGGGCTCGATCCATTGCCGAAGATCTGCACCAGCTTGAACCTCAGCTCGCGAGCCTCGAATCGTTGGCAGCGCAGGCGGAGGCCGAACAGGCAACGCATGATCAGACGCTTCGGAGCTGGCAAGCAGAATGGGAACGGTTGAGCCAGCAGACTTCGGAGACGATGCAGAAAACCCAGGTGCAACGCGCCCAGATCGAGCATGTTGAAGAACGACTCATTGAACTCCAAAAGCGCATCTCCAGGCTGGAGGAAGAGCGCACCGCCTTGCATCCCGAGATGCTCGAAGACAATATCTGTGCTCTCGAGGTACGGCTTAGCGATAGGGCGCAGGCGCTCGGGTGCTTGCAAAAAACCGCCGTCTACCAACAGGTATCGATACGCGATTTGCGGGAGAGCATGAGTGAGGTGTCTTCGGCACTGCATGCGGCACGGGAGAGCCTTCAGGAGAGTCGGGGACGGTTGGCCTCTCTTGGCGCCCTCCAACAGGCGGCTCTGGGCAAGAAGCCGAGCGGGGCTATGCGGTGGCTCGAAGAGCGGGCGCTGTCCGAGTTGCCGAGGCTTGCTGAGATGCTGCAGGCCGAACCGGGTTGGGAGCGCGCGGTGGAAATGGTGCTTGGCCCGCACCTGGAGGCGGTCTGCGTGGTTGGACGGAATGGGTTTCAAGGGGAGTTGGTGCAGATTGAGGATGGCGCACTGACGTTGTTTGACCTCGACTCAGGGGCAAGATCCGATGCCCACGATCGCGGGCCGGCCGGGGATAAGCTGGCGGATAAAGTGACGGCTCCCTGGCCTCTCGACGACATGCTTGATGGTATCTATGTCGAGGATTGCCTCCAGGATGCCCTTCGACGCCGATGGTCCTTGCGAGCCGGGGAATCCATCGTGACGTGCAGCGGTGAGTGGGTGGGCGGCAGTTGGGTGCGTGTCGTCCGAGACCACGAGGGTGTCGAGGGTGTGCTTGCCAGAGAGCGAGAAATCAGAGGCTTGAGTGCGCGATCGGTGCAGCTTGAGCAGGAAATGCATGAATGGAGTGCACAGCTCGCTCTGGCCCAGGCGGCACTGGCAGCGGCGGAGCAAGACTATGCGGCAGGACAAACTGATCTCGCTGCGGTGCACCGTGAGCACGCCGCACTGAGTTCCCAGATCGCGTCCGAGCGCAAGGAATTGGATCGGGCGCGGGCCAGGTTACAGGTCATCGCCGATGAGCTCGATGAGTTACAGAGGGAGACGGCGGCCGATGAACAGCGGTTGCGCGATGGGCGCGGGCGTCTTCAGGGTCTGGTGGACGAGCTAGAGATGCTTCACCGGCAGCGCGATACGCTTGAGACACGCAGGAAAGAGCAGCTTCCTGTTATGGAAAAAGCCCGTGAGTACTGGCGACAACAGCAAGAGGCCGCCTATGGAGCGCGTGTGCGAGCAGCGTCTTTGCACACTGAACTCAAGTCTCTGGAACAAGGGCGGTTGCGTAGCCAGGAACAGATGACCCGATTGCAGGATCGCTGTGAGGAGATGTCCCAGACGTTAGCCGATACTGAAGCACCGCTGCGGGCCTCGGTCGCTGGCATCGAGCAATGCCTGGCAGCCCAACGCGCCCTGGATGAACGCTTGAGTCAAGCTCGTGAGCGAATGGAATGCTCCGATGCGCGCGTCCAGGAACTGGAGCAACGGCGCCAGGGTCTGGAAGGTGAGCTGCAGACGATGCGCGCTGCCCTGGACCAACGGCGCATGACGTTTCAAGAGGTACGGGTTCGCCGCGACGCCATCGCCGAGCAGGTCGTTGCGGCGGGTTACGATCTGGCTGCAATGCTCGCGCAGCTGCCGAAGGATGCCAGCGAGGACTCTTGGTCTGCCAACCGCGATGCCTTGGTACGGCGTATCGAGCGATTGGGTTCCATTAACTTAGCGGCCATCGATGAGCTAGAGCAGCAGGCCGAGCGAGGGCGCTACCTCGATGCCCAGCACGCGGACCTTAGCGAAGCCCTGACAACACTCAAGAATGCCATCCAGAAGATCGATCAGGAAACGCGGATTCGATTTCAGGACACCTTTCAACGAGTCAACAGTCAATTCAGTGCCTTGTTCGCGCGCCTGTTTGGCGGTGGACATGCCTATCTAGAGATGACCAGCCGCGATCTGCTCGATAGCGGAGTCAGCATCATGGCGCGTCCCCCTGGAAAAAGGAACAGCACCATTCATTTGCTCTCTGGCGGCGAGAAGGCCTTGACGGCGGTGGCCTTGGTGTTTGCGATTTTCGAGTTGAACCCGGCGCCGTTTTGTTTACTCGACGAAGTCGATGCGCCGCTCGATGACGCCAACGTGGGGCGCTTCTGTGATCTGGTCAAAGAGATGTCGGAACGGTTACAGTTGTTGATTGTGACTCATAACAAAACATCGATGGAGACAACACAACACTTAGTTGGTGTGACTATGAAAGAGCCTGGCGTTTCCAGGCTGGTTGCGGTGGATATGGAAGAGGCCGTGCGCCTTGCAGCGATGTGACAACTGCCACGCTACGATGACGATTCAGTGGGGGAAGCTTCGATACGTGAGAAGCTGTTGTGAAAATTACTGCGCTTGCCTGAGCTGCGTTGCACGGTGGCTCGCAATCCTCATGTACTCCCTTGTACACTCCGGTTGTTACTCGCCCCATCCTTGGGATTCGCCCCTTCGGGGCCAGCTTAGCGCTGTTCAAAATCGTTCCGTACGATTTTGTCGCCATCGTGTGCCTTGCTCTGCCGGCGCTCGTGACATTTTTAAAACAGCTTCTGAGAGGCGCTAATGGACAATCTGCGGTGGATCCTACTCCTCAGCGGCATTCTCCTGATTATGGGTATCTTTATTTGGGAAGTGCTCCGTCGCCGGCATTCCGAATGGGATGATCCGGACAGGGTGGACCGGAGTTTTGCCACCGATGGCGATGGCTTGTTCGCCGAGCCGGCAAACTCGACCGAAGCACAAAGGGATGCCGTGGCCGATACGCCGAGCCCGACTGCCAAGCGCGACGACGAGGGGGTGGGTGGAGGCTTGAGGAGCGGGACAACTCCGATTTCTGCTCCACCCCCGCGGCGGTCAAATGAGCCGACGGGGGCTGATCCGATGAGTCTCGGCAAGGTCGCTGCGGAAACGAATCCGGCCGATGAGCCGCTGATCTGCGCCATCGCTGTGATGGCAAAACCGGGCCATCGGTTTTCCGGGGGCACCCTTTGCGCAGCACTGGAGGAGGCGGGCTTGCATTATGGCCCAATGGGCATCTTTCACTACTACAAGCTGAATGAGCAATCGCACCGACAGTTGATGTTCAGTGCGGCGAACATGCTTGAACCGGGCTCGTTCGACCTTGACGCCGTAGACAGCTTGTATACGCCAGGATTGATGTTGTTCATGCGATTGCCAAGTGAAGTGGATGGCGCGGAAGCATTCGATCTCATGCTGACGGCGGGTAAACAGCTGGCCGAACGACTCGGTGGCGAGTTGCGGGATGAGACACGCAGCTCTTTGACTCCTCAATCTATCGGTCACATGCGAGAGAGAATAATCGATTTTGGGCGCAAACGGCTCCTTACGTTGCATTGAGTCGTCGGCGTAAAGTAGTCAAGTGGCCGCGGTCGAGCGGCTTGTCACCGCCTTGGGTCTTGGGCGTGGTTTCGCCCTCTGCGGCTGTTCGTTGCGACAAAACCCTAAGCTTTACCCTAAGCTTTGCCCACCCTATAGGGGGCTTGCTTTAGGCGGGCGTTCTCAGGACTGATGTCTGCTCCAATCGACATTGTGCGCCGGATTGAAGTTCTGCGTAGAGATATCGGCTATCACGATTATCGCTATTACGTGCTCGATGACCCGGAGATCCCTGACGCTGAATATGACCGGCTGATGGGGGAATTGCTGTCGCTGGAGGCTGCCTATCCTGAACTCATTACTCCTGTATCGCCCACCCAGCGGATGGGCGCATCGCCGTCGCCTGCCTTCAAGGCAATCAAACATCGGCTTCCCATGCTGTCTTTGGCCAATGCTTTCGATGAACAGGATGTGGTTGACTTCGATCGCCGAGTACGAACACGGTTGGGTCTCCATGAGGTGGAATACGTGGCGGAGCCCAAGTTGGATGGGCTAGCAGTGAGTCTAGTGTATGAGAAGGGCGTTTTGACCCAGGGGGCGACTCGGGGAGATGGCACTCATGGCGAGGATGTAAGTCAGAATGTACGTACTATTCGAGCGATCCCACTGCAACTGCGCGGTGAAGGTTTTCCACGACTGCTCGAGGTACGGGGAGAAGTTTGCATGACACGCGATGGGTTCCAGCGTCTCAACAGCGAGCAAAGGAAGCGTGGAGAGAAACCGTTTGCCAATCCGCGCAATGCAGCGGCGGGCAGTCTGCGCCAGCTCGATTCGCGGGTGACGGCAGGGCGACCCTTAACCATTTTTTGCTACGGCACCGGCGCTGTCGAACAGGGTCGGTTGCCACAACAGCATTTTCAGCAGTTGCAGCATCTGAAGCAATGGGGCCTGCCGGTATCCGCTGAGATCGCGGTAGTGCGTGGGATGGATGGCTGCTTGAATTACTATCGTACTCTCGCCGCCCGTCGGAATGAACTCGCTTACGATATCGACGGGGTGGTATACAAAGTCAATGCTTTGGAATTCCAGGCTACACTGGGTTCCGTCGCCCGAGCGCCCCGCTGGGCGATTGCCCACAAATTTCCCGCCGAGGAGGCTCTGACAAGAGTGCTCTCAATCGATGTCCAAGTGGGGCGCACGGGGGCCATTACCCCCGTGGCGCGCTTGGAGAGTGTCGCGGTAGGAGGGGTCACTGTAACCAGCGCGACACTGCACAATCAGGCTGAGGTGGAGCGCAAAGATGTGCGAGTCGGCGATACCGTGGTGGTTCGCCGTGCGGGCGACGTGATCCCGGAGATCGTACGGGTGGTGCCTGGGCGGCGCCTTGCCGGTGCCCGTCCCTACGTGTTGCCGACCGTGTGCCCTGAATGCGTTTCGCAGATCGTGCGAGCAGACAGCGAGGCGGTAGCTCGGTGTAGCGGCGGGCTATTTTGTCCGGCACAACGCAGGCAGGCGATCCGGCACTTTGCAAGCCGTCGTGCCCTGGATATCGAGGGACTGGGGGAGAAAATCGTGGAGCAGCTAGTGGCTACTGGCTGGGTGCGAACGGTGGCTGATCTCTATCATCTGACGCAGGACCAATTGGCCGGACTTGAGCGCATGGGGGAGAAATCGGCCCAGAATCTCCTGCAAGCTATCGCGAACAGCAAGTCAACGACTTTTGTTCGGTTCTTGTATTCGCTGGGCATTCGAGACGTTGGGGAGGCCACAGCGCTAACGCTGGCGCGCCACTTTGGATCCCTAGAGGCGTTGCAAGCGGCCGACATGGAAGCTTTGCAAGCCGTCCCGGATATCGGGCCAGTGGTGGCACAGCACGTTTTTTCGTTCTTTCGACAACCGCATAATCAGGAGGTGATCCGAGCGCTACGGGATGCCAGCGTCAGTTGGGCACATGAACTAGAATCGTCCCCCCCGCCCACACGCCCCCTTCTTGGAAAGACGTTTGTTCTGACTGGAACCCTCGAGTCAATGAGCAGGAACGAAGCCAAAGTGCGTTTAGAGACCTTAGGGGCAAAAGTGACCGGTAGTGTGTCGCGCCACACCGATTACGTGATCGCGGGCGCTGAGCCGGGTTCCAAACTCGACAAGGCTATCAGCCTAAGGGTTCCCGTCTTAGATGAAAACCAATTTCTCGTTCTCCTCGCTGAGCCGTCAGTGCAATGACGGCTTTTGCAGAGGGGCTGTTAGGTGATGGCCTCATCGAGCGCTTGGGCGCGTTCGCTACGAGAGTAAATGTGGTTACGGGTCCAAGGTATCTGGTTATTCCCAGCATGCGTAAAGAGCACTTGAAAGAGCTGCAGCGAACCCGATACGAAAGCGGCGGTCGACCCCGTTAGGTAGAGTTTCCAGGCGCGTACAAAGCGTTCGTCGTAGCGCTCAGCGTCGTTGGCCACCGCCTGCTCGAAGCGATCGCGCCAATGTTGAAGGGTCTTGGCATAATGTAGCCGTAGGTTTTCGACATCCAGGATGGACAACCGGTTTGGTTCGAAAATAGCCCTCATCTCACCTAACGAAGGCGGATAGCTGCCGGGGAAGATGCGCCTCTCGATCCACGGACTGTTGGGTGCGGGCCGATCCCGGCCAATAGTGTGGATGAGTCCTAAGCCTTGCGGTTTAAGGCACCTATGGATGATTTGGCCGAGTTCCGAGTAATGGTTGACGCCAACGTGCTCAAGCATTCCCACCGATACGAAAACATCGTAAGTGCCGTTGATGCTGCGGTAATCATCCTCGATGAACTCCACTTGCCGCGCTAGGCCTTGTGCCTTGGCGCGCTCGCGCGCGAAGGCGATTTGCTCGTGTGAAATATTGAACGCCTTGACGGTTACGCCGTGTTGCCTTGCCATGTACCGGGCGAGCGCACCCCAACCGCAGCCTGCTTCGACCACGACTTGGCCAGGTCTAAGTTGTAGTTTTCTGCAGATGTGCTCCATCTTGGCGACTTGCGCCTGCTCCAGGGTTGCAGTGGGGGTTGGGAAGTAAGCGCAGGTATAAACCATCTCCTCATCGAGCCAAAGCCGATAAAAGTCATTGCCGATGTCGTAGTGATGGTAGATGTTTTTTCGCGAGTCTCTTAGGGTATTGCGGCTGGGCCGCCAGACCCACTGGGTAAGGATCGATTCTAGGGAAGCCAATCGAGAGCCGACGCGGATTCGCCATCGGTTGACGGCCGCAGCGAGTTCAAGCAGATCACCCTCCACGGCGATGCTACCGTCGACGTAGCCATCTCCAAATCCAATCTCTGGAGTAGCGAGTAGCTTCCATAGCCTGCTTCGGTCATGGATGGCAACGCTAGCGACGGGTGAGTTCGAGCGATAGACCTCTTCGCCGTTCCACAGGGTTACTGCAATGGGTGGATAACCGATAGTCGCTAGTAACCGCCGCAGCAGCCAGCGCTCGATTCGAAGGACTTTGTTCGATCGTACACCAGCGCTTCGTCTGCGTGTACCGCTGGCGTGATGGTTTTTCGCTTCAAGCTGGAGAGGCTTGTGAAAGGCTTCCTTCTTCATCGTTCATTGCGATGGTCCGTTGGGCTTTGATCGGTGGCAACGTCGACTTGTCGGTAGCGTGTTGACCTGGGTGAGGAGTGAAGCGCGAAGCCAAGGGAATCGAACTCCAATTATAAGGGAACAGGCTCGCACGACGCTACCTCTGCTAAAGCTATAGCGCTAGGCAAGCATCGATCTGATGGATGCGCTGGGGAGTGAAGGGGTGCAAGAAGAATTAGGAAGCGATCTGATAAGCCCGATAGAACTTCAACACCCTACGCACGTATTCCTGGGTTTCTGGGTAGGGGGGTATTTGATGGTCATACTTGATGACGGCATTTTCCCCAGCGTTATAAGCGGCGAGCGCAAGCGGTAAGGTCTGGAACCGTTGCAGGAGATCATGCAGATAACGTACGCCGGCGCGGACATTGTCAGTCGGGTCCCAGCGGTCTTGTACCCCATAACGTTGGGCGGTTGCAGGCATCAGCTGCATCAGCCCTACGGCGCCTGCGGTGGACACTGCCTGGGGATCATAGGCGGATTCGGCTGTTATGACGGCATGTACTAAGGCGGGGTCAAGCCGGTATTGTTCTGCCGTGTCGAGGATCAGGCTGTGAAAGCGGCTCCTCGTCGCTGGCCGCCGGTGGCCAAACATTGCAAAATGATGCTCGGTATGGAGCCGTTGATATCCTGGTCCGAGCTTGCGGTCGCTGAAATGCACATGACCCTGGGCGTCGACATAGCGATAGATTTCTGCCTGGCCAGGGCGGGGGATGATCGAGGCAAGGCTGAGAACGAGTAGGCTTATGACAGTTATAGAGACGCGGTTGGCCGCGGTCGGCTGCATGCCCACTGAGAGGTTATGAAAAAACCGTAGCGAGCAGCCCGAGAGCCAGGCGGACGGAGCGAAGCCGAGAGACATATCAAATCGATAGGCGAAGAGAGAGCACCGCCCAACGCCGCTATCGGGTAGCGCAACAGGTTTTTTCACGAGCTCTGAGCTCACCTCGGATAGACGGTTTAAGGACACAAGTGTGAGCCATAGCGGTCAGCCTGCAATGATCTTGAGCCCAAGGTGGCCACCCTGGAGAAGTATCCACGCGTACACGCCGGCCACCAGATCATCGAGCATGATGCCCACGCCTCCTCCGACCTGTCGGTCTATGGACCGAATGGGCCAGGGTTTAACGATGTCGAAGAGGCGAAACAGCACAAATCCGAACACAGCCCACCCGAAGTGCCGGGGAGCGGCCGTCATCGTGACGAGATAGCCGACGATCTCGTCCCATACGATGGCCGGATGATCGTGCGCTGCAAGCCGGTGCGCGGCCTGCTGGGTTAACCAGATGCCTAGACCGAAGAGCAGCGCAATGGTCATGATATAGGGCCCGACTGGAAGTTCCCTCAGGAGGAAATACAACCCCACACCGAGGAGTGTTCCTGCCGTGCCGGGTGCGAGGGGTACCAGGCCGGTGCAAAAACCGCTGGCCAGCAAGCCTATCGGATCCCTGCAGAGGCGGCTGGAGTGTAAAGTGACGGTCTCGGATTGCTGTTTCATGGTATGACAGCGCCGATCGGGCATGTCCCGGTTGGGCTAACGCTTCCGAGAAGCGGTTTTAAAACCGTCGCTGCACGCGGTCCGCCTGGCTCGCGGGCCGCTCGCGACGGTTTTATCACAACCTCTCAGCCGAAGTGCCGGTAGCCTAGTGGTTTCGCCCACCACGAGCTGGCTTCATCGAAGCAGCGTAGTCCGCCATGACTTTCGACATAGCCGATATGCTGGATTGGGCAGCCACACTGGGCCTGCAGGGCTTGCAGTTGAGCGAGCTTGCTGGGCGGGACGGTGAAGCACAGTTCGTAGTCATCTCCGGCCGTGAGCGCCAATTGGCGGGCCTGCTGGCTATCGAGGGTATCGATCATGGCCTGGGATAGCGGTAGGCGGGAGGTGTCGACGGTGGCTCCGACCCCACTCGCCGTGAGTACATGATGGAGGTCAGCTAACAAGCCATCGGATACATCGATCGCCGCCGAGGCCAGACCGCGCAGGGCGATCCCCGCGGCGATGCGTGGTTCCGGACGGTGCAAGCGGGTCTGCAGATAACGCATAGGCTCAGGAGGCACGGTTTGCAAAACTTGTCCGCGCGCCAATGCGAGGGCCAATCCAGCATCGCCGAGGGTGCCCGTTACGAATACATGATCGCCCACGGCGGCGTTGTCACGGCGTAGCGCTTGGCTTGCCGGTAGATGTCCGTAAATCGTGACGGTGATGGTGAGCGGTCCCTCGTTTAACGTTCCAGCGGGCAGCTGCACACCGAAGCGATCGGCTAGCGCCTTGACTCCACAGGCGAATTCAGTGAGCCAAGCGCCATCGAGCGCCGTCGCGGAGAGGCTGAGCAGAGCGGCGATAGGCTCGGCACCGATGGCGGCGAGGTCGCTCAAGTTGACGGCGAGTGCCTTATGGCCTATGTCCGCCGGCGATGCCGCCATCGTGAAATGCACATCGCAAATCAACGTATCCATGGATGCAGCCAAGCTGTGGCCGGCGGGTGGCCGAAGAACAGCCGTGTCGGCGGCGGGATAGCGCTGCCGGGAGGGTTTGCTTGCTTGCGCCTCGATTAACCGGTCGAGCCACTCGATGGTGTTGGACATTAGCCTTGGCTCAGCCGCCCTGATGGGTCATCTTGCCGCCATCTGGATCTCAATCGACAAGGGTTTTGGCCGTGTTGCCCGAATGTGTCGTGGCCCGAGCCAGTTTGTCGAGCACGGCGTTGATGTAGCGATAGCTTTGTTCGGCGCCGAATACCTTAGCAAGCTTGACCGCCTCCGTGATAACCGTCCTCCAAGGTACGTCGGGACGCGACCTTAACTCGTAGGCACCGATCCGCAGGATTGCACGCTCGACCGGATCCACCTGTGCCAGCGGCCGATCCAAGGAATGCGCGAGCGCAGCATCGAGGGCGACAATCTGCTTCGGGATATTGCTCAGTAAATCCTTGAAGTAGTCCAGATCAGCCTTGCCCATCGGTCTCTCAGTGAGGAATTGGCTTGCGATGTGTTGAGGCTCCTCGCCAGTGAGCTGCCATTGATAGAGGGCCTGCAGCGCCGCTTGCCGCGCCCGGCTGCGGCCGGCAGGGCGTGCGGGTGCAAGATTCATCATGCTGTCAGGTCTCTCAGCGCGGCAACCGTCTCCAGCGCCGCTAGGGCTGCGTCATAGCCCTTATTGCCCTCTCGACCTCCCGCCCGGGCCAGCGCTTGATCCATATTGTCGACCGTCAAGACACCGAAAATGACCGGTAAGCCGAATTTCAAACTCGTCTCGGCGATGCCTCGGGCACATTCGCCGGCCACATATTCAAAGTGAGGCGTGTCGCCTCGTACCACGGCCCCAAGGGCGATGACCGCGTCGAATTGGCCGCTCGCAGCGAGGTGCTGGGCAATCAAGGGGATCTCGAAGGCGCCAGGGACCCGCACGACTTTGATGGTGGTGCGAATTATTCCATGTTGTACCAGCGCTTCGAGGGCACCATCGAGGAGAGGTTCCACAACACGTTGGTTGAATCGAGACGCGACGATGGCATAACGGCCGTCGGTCGCGCCGTGTAGGGTCTTCTCCAGGTCATATTTTGCCATGTTTCCCCTCTTGCCGATTCGATGGCCGACTGTGGTACGCAAAGGGCTGAAACCCGTCAGAGGTTGTGAAAAAACCTGCTACACAACCCGATAGCGGCGTTGGGCGGTGCTCGCTCCTCGCCTATCGATTTGATATGTCTCTCGGCTTCGCTCCGTCCGCCTTGCTCTCGGGTCGCTCTCGACGGTTTTTTCACAACCTCTCAGTCGGTGACGTATTCGACCACTTCTAGGCCAAAGCCTGAGATGCCGTGCATTTTCTTGGGCGAACTCAGTACCCGCATTTTTTTGACCCCCAGATCGACCAGGATTTGTGCGCCGAGCCCAAAGGTGCGCAACTCCTCCAGACCCTCTGAGCGGGCCGCCTCACCATGGGCGTTTTGTGACTGGTACTGTTGTACACGCCGGATCAGTCGGTCGGCGTTCTCATCATGGCGCAGAACGACGACCACGCCAGCGTGTTCATCGGCAATTCGCCTCAGGGCCGATCGCAAAGGCCAGCCACAGTCGTGACGTAGACTCCCGGTGAGGTCACACAGCGGATCCTGCACATGAACCCTGATCAAGGTGGGGTTATTGGGCGTGACCTCGCCGGTAACGAGCGCGATATGGACTGCCTGATCGATGGTGTCTTGGTAAAGGTAAAGCCGGAAGGAGCCATAGACGGTCGGAAGCTCGCATTCGGCCACCCTTTCAACCGTCTTTTCATGTAATACTCGATACTGAATCAGGTCAGCGATGGTGCCGATCTTAAGGTCATGCTCTTGGGCGAAAACCTCAAGGTCGGGGCGGCGCGCCATGGTCCCGTCTTCATTGAGTACCTCGACGATGACGGCGCTGGGCTCGAGGCCTGCTAAGCGAGCCAGATCGCATCCGGCTTCTGTATGCCCCGCGCGGGTCAGCACTCCCCCCGGCTCCGCCATGAGGGGGAAGATATGTCCAGGTTGGGCGATATCAGAGGATTTTGCATTCGGAGCGGCGGCGGCGCGGATGGTCACGGCGCGATCCTTGGCCGAAATGCCGGTTGTGATGCCATGGGCTGCGTCGATGGAGACAGTGAATTTGGTCGATGTGGCCGAGGTATTCTCTTGCACCATGAGCGGCAATCGCAGCAGTTGGCAGCGCTCCCGCGTCAGCGTTTGACAGATGAGTCCGCGCCCGTAGCGAGCCATGAAGTTAATGTCCTCTGGCCGTACCAAGGTGGCGGCGACCATCAGATCTCCCTCGTTCTCGCGATCCTCATCGTCCATCAGGATGATGATCTTCCCTTGACGGAAGTCCTGGATAATTTCTTCGATGGAATTAAGTGCCATAACGACGCAATAGACGGTTACGCATGAATGCCTTCAAGATAGTAACGGATCATGACTTGACGAGTTCTCGGTCAAACAGAAGACGTTCCAAATAGCGAGCGATGATATCCACCTCGAGATTGACGCGGCGCCCGACTCGGTATTCGCCGATAGTGGTGGCCTGTAGGGTGTGGGGCACGATGTTGACTCCGAAAACGTTGTCGAATACTTGATTGACCGTGAGACTGACACCATCCACGCAGATCGAGCCTTTCTCTGCGATATAGCGGGCTAGACTTGCTGGCGCTTGGATATCGAAGCGCACCGACTGATCCTCTTCTCTGCGGTCGACAATGCTGCCGGTGCCGTCCACATGTCCGCTCACCAGGTGCCCCCCCAATGGGGTGGCGAGGGTAAGGGATTTTTCCAGGTTCACCCTGGAACCCGGGACGAGCTCTCCGAGGATGGTACGGGAGAGGGTTTCGCCCGAGACGTCGGCTGAAAAGCGATCATCTACCAAGGAGGTCACCGTCAGGCACACACCGCTGACAGCGATGCTGTGCCCGACCGCAAGATCAGATCTATCGAGGGTTCCCGCAGCAATGCTGATGCGCCGTTCGTTGCCCCTCGGTTCAAGGCTCAGGACGGTGCCGATGGCCTGAATGATGCCGGTGAACATACGCCTTTATCCCTTCTGCTGTAGACGTGCGGTGACTCGCCAATCGTCACCAACCGCCCGTATATCCGTGATCGTGAGCCCGATTCGCTGCTCCATCCGATGCAATTCTGGAAGTTGAAATAGCCCTCGGGCACCACTTCCGAGGAGCACGGGTGCCACATAGAGGAGCAACTCGTCGATCAACCCTGCGCGCAGCATCGCGCCACTCAAGGTCGCCCCACACTCGAGCAGTACTTCATTGAGGGCGAGATCGGCGAGATAGGTCATGAGGGCAGTCAGATCGATTCTATCCGCTGCGCTTGGAAGCACCACCACCTCGACGCCGGATGCAAGGCCTTGCATCCGGCGTCGAGGTGGATCGTGTGTCGTGACGACAATCGTACGCCCTGGCATCTGAAGCAGCCTGGCGCTCTGTGGAAGCCTCAGGCGTGAATCGAGCACGATGCGCAAAGGCTGGCGTAGCGGTGGTGGTTCTCCGACCTCATCTGTCAATGCCTGCCAGCGTACGGTCAGGGAAGGATCGTCGGCGAGCACGGTTCCGATCCCTGTCACGATCGCTGAACTGCGTGCTCGTAACCGTTGCACATCTTGGCGCGCCGGTCCGCCCGTGATCCATTGACTTTCTCCAGAGGCCATGGCCGTGCGGCCATCCAAGCTCATTGCCATCTTGCAGCGCACCAATGGCCGGCCGCGCTCCATGCGAGAAACGAAACCGCTATTCAGCTTTCTCGCCTCGCTTTCCAATACCCCACAGTTCACCCGCACTCCTGCTGCCTCGAGGGCTTGCAATCCTTTGCCGGCGACCTCGGGGTTGGGGTCGATCATGGCTGCGACGACCCGCCGTACTCCGGCCCGGATGAGCGCTTCAGTGCAGGGTCCTGTGCGGCCGCGATGGCAACAGGGTTCCAGCGTGACGTAGGCCGTGGCGCCACGTGCCGAGGTGCCTGCCTGCGTAAGGGCGTTGATTTCGGCATGGGGTCCACCGGCATACTCGTGCCAACCCTCGGCGAGCACACGCCTGTCGCGCACCAGAAGACAACCCACCCGTGGATTCGGGTCGGTGGTGTACAAACCTTTCTTGGCTAACTCCAGGGCACGTGCCATGTGGCGACGGTCGTCACGGGTATCAGTGTCGGATAGGCGATGGCTGGGCATTCGGGTACGTAACGTGTGCGGGCTATGGGGGACTGGCGCAAAACCCTGTCGAACGGTGTGGATCACTTTTCGGGTAGCAAGGAAAGCTGCTGGCACTTCAATGCCCGCGTCGGTTCTTTCTGCAAGCGTTCGATTTCCTCGCGGAACTCGTTGATATCCTGAAAGCTGCGGTAGACAGAGGCAAATCGCACATAGGCGATCTCATCCATCTCGCGCAATTGTGCCATCACATGCTCGCCGATTTCGCGCGAGCCGATTTCACGCTCACCCGTAGACATGACATCGTGCAGAATTCGCCCGATTGCGGCCTCCAAGCGGTCGCTTGATACTGGCCGTTTCTCCAGTGCCCGCAGCAATCCTGCGCGCAATTTCTCTTCGCTGAACGGCACCCGGCTGCCATCTCGTTTAATCACGCGCGGCAAGCTGAGATCAGCTCTCTCGGAGGTTGTGAAGCGTTCTTTGCAGGTGAGGCATTCCCGGCGTCTCCTCACCTGATTGCCGCCTCCGACCAAGCGCGAGTCGATGACCCGCGTATCTACTCCGCCGCAAAACGGACAGTGCATGGACGCAATACAGACATCCGGTCTAGCCGTGAACTACCCCGTCCGGTGTGGAGTGGAAGAGGCTGGAGTCGTAGACGGGGAACCGTTGACAGAGATTGAGCGCCTCCTCTCGCACCTTAATCATGACGCTTTCGTTGTCGATGTCATCAAGAATATCACACATACCGTTGGTAATGACGCTCACCTCGGGAACCTGAAAGCCGCGAGTGGTGATGGCTGCCGTTCCCAAGCGGATGCCGCTCGTGATAAAAGGCGAGCGGGGATCATTGGGTACGGCATTCTTGTTGACTGTGATGTTTGCTCGGCCGAGGGCTTCCTCGGCCGCCTTACCGGTGAAAGGCCGACCCACCAAATCGACCAGCATCAAATGATTGTCGGTTCCACCGGAAACGATTTTGTAGCCGCGCCGCAGGAAAATTTCCGCCATCGTGCGGGCGTTGGCCAGGACACGTGCTTGATAGGCCGTGAATTCTGGCTCCATGGCTTCTTTGAAGGCGACCGCCTTGGCGGCGATCACGTGCATCAGCGGCCCGCCCTGGGTACCGGGGAAAACGAGGGAGTTAAGTCTCTTGCCGATGTCTTGATTGGCGCGGGCAAGGATCAGTCCGCCCCGTGGGCCGCGTAGGGTCTTGTGGGTGGTAGAGGTGGTCACATCGGCAATGGGCACAGGGTTAGGATAGAGTCCAGTCGCGACCAGGCCTGCCACATGGGCCATGTCAACCACCAGGAAAGCGCCGATGGCATCGGCGACTTCGCGAAAACGCTGCCAGTCCACTACCCGTGAGTAAGCCGAAAAGCCGGCGATGATGAGCTTAGGCTTGTGCTGCTGCGCGAGCTCCGCCACCTGCTCATAATCGAGTTCACCGGTATGCGGGTCGAGGCCGTATTGCACGGCCCGAAACAGCCGTCCCGAGAAGTTAACCTTCGCTCCGTGGGTCAGATGCCCTCCATCGGCGAGACTCATACCTAGAATCGTGTCACCTGGTTCCGCCAGCGCTAGGTACACCGCCACGTTGGCCTGTGAGCCCGAATGAGGTTGTACGTTGGCGTAGTGGGCATCAAACAACTGCCTTGCCCGATCGATGGCCAGCTGCTCGGCCACATCCACGTACTCGCAGCCACCGTAGTAACGTCGGCCCGGATAACCTTCCGCATACTTATTGGTCAATACGGATCCCTGCGCTTGCAGTACCCGGGGGCTGGCGTAGTTTTCCGATGCGATAAGTTCGACGTGTTCTTCTTGCCGGCGTTGCTCGGCCTGTATCGCCTGCCAGAGTGCTTGGTCGAAGCCCGCGATCGTCATGTCTTTCGAAAACATCTGTTTTCCACCGTGAGCGTTGCTGACTACCGCTCTTGAAGAGCCCTTCTTGTGGGACATCACCTATTGGTTCGAAGGTTCAAAAAACCTGCTACACAGCCCGCTAGCGGCCTTTCGGCGATGCTCGTGCCTTGCCTATCGACTTGATAGGTTCGCGGCTTAGCTTAGTACCGTCGGCCTGGCTTTCGGGGCTCCTCGTTGCGACGGTTTTTTCACCACCTCTCAGAAGCTGTTTTAAAAACTACTGCGCTTGCCTGAACGGTGTTGCACGGCGGCTCGCAATCCTCATGTACTCCCTTGTACACTCCGGTTGCTTGC
>CAZUZO010000029.1:0-30140 GCA_964624765.1 uncultured Thiotrichales bacterium | reverse complement strand
CTCGCCCCTTCGGGGCCAGCTTAACGCTGTTCAAAATCGTTCCGGACGATTTTGTAACCGCCGTGCGCCTTGCTCTGCCGGCGCTCGCGACATTTCTAAAACAGCTTCTTACCCTCATCGACCAAGGCATGACAGGGGGCGACGTTTCGTAGCTTACCATTCCGGCAAGAGCCCATGCCAGCCATTTCGTGGCAACTATCCCTTTTTGCAGGAAATCGCTTTGTCCCCCGATTCGGGTCGCCTTTGTGCGTACTGGCAAAAGATGGCCTGTATTTGCAACGGAATCAACGCTTCCATGAATGCCATGGCGCGGGCCTTCTTACCCGCGAACATGCTATAAAGAGAGGGACAAGGGATTGTTCAAAGAGCCGGCGGATTGCCCCCAGAATAGATGGGCGTATACTGCCACCAGTGTTCGCATATCCGATATCATTGCAGCCCCTGGAGCGAGGGCCGGCGAACGTCCCGAAGGGTGGCGCGATAAAGGGCACTTGTGGGTTCCAGGGCGACGGCGCGTGCTGCGAGAGGCTCCGCTTTGGTGAGCTGGCCACGATCGGCCAACGTTTGAGCGAGATTATTAAGCGCTGCTGGGGCATCAGGATGGTGCTGCAGCGCCCGCCGAAAAGCAAATTCTGCGCCCTTCAGATCTCCTAGCCGGTGCCAGCTGTTGCCCAAACCGATGAGCGCACCGAGGCTCTCGGGCCAGCGCGCGAGGGCTGCTTGGTAAGCCTGACTGGCCTCCTCGTGCCGTTGCACGTGTTCCAGCGCCGCGACACTTCGTAAGTAGGGGAGTTCCTCGGCAGTGCGGGGCAGTCGGGCGGGTGGCAGCACGACTATGGCCCAGTGGTCACTGCGCGCCCAGGTTTGTTCGAACACACGCAGCGGCATGATAAGCCGCGCGTCGGTGCCGGAGCGTAACGTGATCTGCGCTCGCGGCAGGTCGAACCCGACCACCACCGCATAATGCCACTGGGGATGCCAAGTCAAACCGAGATTTTGTAGCACCATTACCGGATGGCCGGAGCCCACCTCGGCCACCAGCGAGCTGAGCTCCGGTCGTAGCACATAGGCGACGCGCCCCTGGCGGCGGGCTGCGGCGAGGATTTCGAGCTGCAAGCCGCCTTGGCGCCTGGGAAGGTAGATTTGGGAGGTGAGTTGGGCGGGGTGCATCGCCACCCCGGCCCAGTTCAGCAGCATGGCGAGGGAGGCTGGCCCGCATTGGTGTTCCGCTTGAGGAAAGAATGGAACATCGGTGAGTTCCAGCGGCTGCAAAACCACAGCCGATGAGACGATCATCCCATCGGTCTGCGGGGTTGCACAGGCGTTTAGCAGCAAAGCAAGGGCCACCACCCACCCCCCCGTGCTGGGTTGGGTAGGCTCGTTGCGAGCCCTTGCCGGTGCTCGTGTCAACGGCCGACGGCCCCCTTCTTGGTAAACGGAAACACGCTGGTCCAGCCAAGGATATCGGTGAACAGCAGAACCAGGAAGATCACCAGCCCGACACCGAGTACCGCACCGACAGCGTTGCCACCGGCAGGAAGCTCACCGAGGTTGTCGACTAGCATTTGGACCTCCTGATCGGTGAGGCTAGCGACGCGCGCCTGCACGGCGTCGGGTGGGACTCCGTAGGCCATGAGTTGTCGCTGGACGTCCTCACGGGCGAGAAGCGCTCCGAGGTGGTGACGGTCCTGTTGTGTCTGCGAGGGGGTCAACACACTTTCGGTGCTGGCTAACCCAGCGGTAGCGGGAGCCACAGGGAGGCTCAAGCTCAGTACCGCTGTGGCTAGGAGGCAGGCGAGCGGTTTGCGGATGAGGTGAGATAAGCACATGGGAGGCTCCTATGTTGTCAAGGGTGGGTGTCCGATGTGATCGGGGCACGATGGTCGTGGCAGAGGTGGGTCTCGGTATATCGGTGTGAAATTTTGCGGGGGCTTCGCGAGGCGTTTGTCCGTGGGTTAGGAAGGACGGCCGAGGCGGTGTTGACAATCCTTGGCGCCTCGCATGGGTGGGTAAGCCCGGGGTACCGGGGAGTTGCTGGCGGCGTTCCGACGAACGGCCCGAGATAACACGCAAATACAGTGCCGCCTAGCCGCTGGCAGCCCACCTTTGTGGGCCGCCACGAGGGATAAAGTTGCCGTGGTGCCGGTCGTTATCGGCGAGCTGGCAGTTAAGCTGCGAAGCGTTGCCCTGATAGTGGGATCCGGTGGTGCCCGGTCTGGCGGCAGACGATGCGCCGGGATACCGGACAGCGCAGTGCACCGGGGATCGGGATTGAAGGCATCCGGATCATCGACTTTCGCTCGCTTTGAACTTACGAATGAGTTTTTGCGCGGCTACCGTAGGGGGCATGTGGCCATCCACCACCGCACGTTCAATCTGGGCGCGGATGCCTTCGACCCCTGCGTGGCTGAAAAAACTGTTGCGCAGGTGCTCTTCCACCATGAAGTAAACCCAGTCCAGGGTTTGGGCGCGGCGCCGCTGTTCGAACACGCCGGACTCGCGGGTTCGCAGACGAAACGCTTCGATCACCGACCAGATCTGAGCAATCCCTTCGCCTTTGCTGGCCGAGCAGGTGTAAGCGTGGGTGTGCCAGCCCTTGGTGGCCGGAGCGAGGTAGTGCAGCGCGCGGTTATATTCCAGCTTAGCCGCCTCCGCCCGCGGCCGATTGTCGCCGTCGGCCTTGTTGATCAGCAGGGCGTCGGCGAGCTCCATAATGCCTTTCTTGATGCCCTGTAGCTCATCGCCGGCACCCGCCAACATCAGCAACAGGAAGAAGTCCACCATTTGGCGAACCGTGGTCTCGCTCTGACCGACACCGACCGTCTCCACGAGGACGACATCAAAACCGGCCGCTTCACATACGAGGATAGTTTCGCGGCTCTTGCGGGTCACCCCACCCAGGGTGCCGCCCGATGGAGAGGGGCGGATGAAGGCCCGGGGATCCTGCGATAGCAGTTCCATGCGGGTCTTGTCGCCGAGGATACTGCCGCGGGTCACGGTGCTGCTGGGGTCAACCGCCAGCACGGCCACCCGATGGGCTTGCTGCAATAGGTACAAGCCGAGCGCCTCGATAAAGGTGCTCTTGCCGACTCCGGGCACGCCGGTGATGCCGATGCGGACGGAGTTTCCGGTGTGTGGAAGCAACTGCTTCAGGACTTCCTGGGCCATCGCCATGTGCGCCGGTGCATTGCTTTCCACCAGGGTGATGGCTTGGGCCACGATGTTGCGGTCTTGGGTCAGCACGCCTTCGATATATTCGTCGACGCTGAGTCGCCGGCGCCGAGGGGTGCTCGGCTTGCGGGCTGTCTCGCTGGAATGGCTCCGGAATCCGTCGTGGCCGCCTTCGACACCACGCATCACAGTGGTGGTGAAACCCTTGCCACCCTCTGGTGGGACCCATTCGGGGCGTTTTGTTTGATCGGGCATGGGTGCGCTTCAACGTGCTCGGTGATAGTTTGGTCCGCGCGGGTACCGCAGACAGCGTCGCCAGGCAACAGGCCTGATGGTCCCGTTGCCCGGCTCCGAAGGATCAGCATGGGCAACCGAAGTTAGGCCGCAAGCCGATGATTGAGTTCTTCCAGCACCTTTTGCGCCGCTACCGGAATCACCGTTCCAGGGCCGAATACTGCGGCCGCCCCGTTGGACCTTAGGAACTCATAGTCCTGCGCCGGGATCACCCCGCCGGCGACCACCATGATGTCGTCCCGTCCCAGCTTCTTGAGCTCATCCACCAGTTGCGGCACGAGGGTCTTGTGGCCGGCCGCCAGGGAGCTGACGCCTACCACATGCACATCGTTTTCGACGGCTTGGCGAGCGACTTCCTCTGGCGTTTGAAACAGCGCACCGATGTCGACATCGAATCCGAGGTCGGCAAACGCGGTGGCAATGACCTTGGCGCCACGGTCATGGCCGTCTTGGCCGATCTTGGCCACCATGAGCCGCGGACGCCGACCTTCACGCTGCTCGAAGTCATCCGCCATTTGCCGCACGATAGCGACTTCCTCGCGATCACCGAATTCACTGCTGTAGACTCCGGAGATGCTTCGGATGACGGCCTTATGGCGCCCGAATACCTTCTCCATGGCATCGGAGATTTCTCCCAGGGTGGCCCGTGCCCGAGCCGCTTCTACGGCCAGCTCCAGCACGTTACCTTTACCGGATTCGGCGCTCTCAGTCAGCGCGTTGAGCACACCCCGTACCTTCGACTCATCTCGATGGGCGCGCACATCTTCGATACGTCGAACTTGGGCCTCTCGCACGGCGCTGTTGTCGATGTCGAGGATCTCGATGGGCTCCTCTTTGGGAAGCCGATACTTGTTGACACCCACCAGGGTCTCGCGCCCGGAATCGATGTGCGCTTGGCGTCGGGCGGCGGCTTCTTCGATGCGCATTTTGGGCAGCCCAGTGTCGATGGCTTTGGTCATGCCGCCGAGCGCTTCGACTTCTTGGATATGAGCCCAGGCGCGCTTAGCGACCTCGTTGGTGAGGGCCTCGACATAATAGGAGCCACCCCACGGATCGATGACCTTACAAATGCCCGTCTCATCTTGGAGATAGAGCTGAGTGTTTCGGGCAATGCGGGCTGAGAAGTCGGTGGGGAGGGCGATCGCCTCGTCCAGCGCGTTGGTGTGCAGCGATTGGGTGTGGCCGAGGGCGGCGGCCATCGCTTCCAGGCAGGTCCGTGTGACGTTGTTATAGGGGTCCTGTTCCTGCAGGCTCCATCCCGAGGTCTGGGAGTGGGTGCGCAGGGCCATGGACTTTTCGTTCTTGGGGTCAAACTGTTTGACGATCTTCGCCCATAGCATCCGCCCAGCACGCATCTTGGCGATTTCCGTAAAGAAATTCATGCCGATGGCCCAGAAGAACGAGATCCGCGGCGCAAAGGCATCGATACCCATGCCGGCATTGACCCCGGTGCGCAGATATTCGAGGCCGTCGGCTAGCGTATAACCGAGCTCGAGATCGGCGGTGGCTCCTGCCTCTTGCATGTGATAGCCGGAGATGCTGATGCTATTGAAGCGCGGCATCTCATTGGCGGTATAGGCAAAGATGTCGCCGATGATGCGCATCGAAGGTTCGGGTGGGTAGATGTAGGTGTTGCGGACCATGAACTCCTTGAGGATGTCGTTCTGGATGGTACCTGTGAGCTGGTTGTGCTTCACGCCCTGCTCTTCGGCGGCGACGATGTAAAAGGACATCACCGGAACGACCGCGCCGTTCATGGTCATGGAGACTGACATCTGGTCGAGGGGGATGCTGTCGAACAGAATCTTCATGTCCTCCAGCGTATCGATGGCGACCCCCGCTTTCCCGACATCGCCGACCACCCGCGGGTGGTTCGAATCGTAACCCCGGTGGGTGGCCAGATCGAAGGCCACCGACAACCCCTTTTGGCCGGCGGCAAGGTTGCGTCGATAAAACGCGTTGCTTTCTTCCGCGGTGGAAAAGCCGGCGTATTGACGGACCGTCCAAGGACGGGTGACGTACATGGTCGGATAGGGACCGCGCAGGAAGGGAGGGACGCCGGCGGTGAAGCCGAGATGGCCAAGTCCCTCCAGGTCTGCCTGGGTATATAGGGCTTTAACGTCGATGTGCTCCATGGTCCAAGAGACCAGCTCTTCCAGGGATTTTCCCGACGCTCTCTCGGCGGCCTCACGCCACTTCTCGAAAGAGGGCATTTCGAAAGCCGTGGTGTAGTTCATGGTGGTGAAATCGGGTGTCTTCATGCGAGCACTCCTAACTTCTTTTGCAGGCTAGCCAGCAGCTGATAACAGTTGGCGCGAAGGTGGATGAAATCGTCCACCCCTGCTGCTTGAAAAGCGTCAATATGGTCGGCAGGGTAGCCCGCCAGCAATATCACCGTCTTCGGTTTGGCCTCCCGGATACGCTGGGTCAAGGGCGGCACGAACTCGGGATAGGTGTTATCGGTGGAGCAGATGACCACGATCGGCGCCCCCGATTCAATGGCGGCATTGGCTGCCGTGATGGCGTCGGGGAAGCCATCGTTGCCGATCACATCGAATCCGCCGACTTCCAGGAACCCGCGGGAGAAGTCTGCGCGAGCCTTGTGCTGCGGGATGGGGCCCAGGTTGGCCAAGAACGCCCGCGGCGCTGAGCCGGTACGCTCGGCGAAAGTCTTGGCGGCGTCGCGGAGTTGTTCGAAGGGGACTGCCCCGCGTTGGATGCAGAGGGCATCGATACGCGGTGCCGGCTGGTCGGCCGCTTCCAAGGTCGCCCACAAGTCTCCGAGGGTGGCGCCACCGGTTGCGGCATGGATGGCTGCCTCCACCACCGCGTCCGGCCCCGCTTTGGTCAACTTATCAAGCGCCGCTTGTTTCCAGTCGGGGTCAACGGTTTCTCGGTAGGTCGCCAGTGCCGCCGACCGCTCGCGGGTCAGGGCTTGGGAGTCGATGGTCGTGGGTTCCAGGGGGCGATCGGACATGTTGGCGTACATGTTGGTTCCGACGCAAACATCGCGGCGGTGGGCGGCGTTGGTGCCGCGCTTGGCCGCTACCGCGGCTATCTGTTGCTGAGGGAATCCCGCACTCAAGGCGGCAAACAGGCCTCCTTGCTTTTCCACCTCCTGGAACAATCGCCAAGCCTCTTTGGCCACTGCATCGGTTAGCCATTCCACGTACCAGGAACCACCGGCGGGGTCGATGGAACGGGGAATGTTGCACTCCTCCCGCAGGATGGTGTGGGTATTCCTCGCGATACGCCGAGAGAACTCGTTGGGTGCGCGCGCCACCTCGTCGTAGGGTGACACGTGAAGACTATTACAGCCTCCTACTACCCCGGCAAAGGCCTCGGTAGTGGTCCGTAACATGTTGACGTAGGGATCGTAGAGGGTCTTGTTGCAGGCCGATGTACGGGCGTGTATCGATAACTTCTGAGCCTTGCTATTGCCGCCAAAGGCCGCGACGATTTTCGCCCACAGAAGTCGTGCGGCGCGCAGCTTGGCGACCTCCATGAAAACGTTGCCGCCAATCGAGAGCGCAAAACGCATGCGTGGTGCGACGTCATCGACGGCAAGGTCGCGCGCCTGCAGGGCGCGCAGATAATCCACCCCGCTCGCCAGGGCAAAGGCGAGCTCCTGGGTTGCGCTCGCGCCGGCGTCGTGATAGGGATGACCCACCACCGACATCGTTTGCAGTAAGGGCGCGTGGGCAATCGTCCAGGCGGTGAGATGGGCCGCCTCGTCATAGGCGCGTTCGAGGGAGCCCGGGAGCGTGCCTTCTGTCGCCAAGCTACCGAGGGGATCGATGCCGAGGCAACCGCGAAGTCGCTCCGTGGACTTGGCCTGCTTACGCACAAGCGCCATTAACAGCGCTGCGATGGGTAGGCCCATGGCTCCTGTATGAATAAAGATCGGCGTCTCTTCGAGGTCGATTCGATCCAATGCCGTGCCGAGATCCTCCAAGCTGGAGATAGACACACCCCGGCGACCGATGTCGTCCGCCGGTGCCGCATCGGCGTCGAGTCCCTTACGGGTGGCGGGGTCGAGCACCAGGTTGACGGCTGTCTGACCCCGAGGGAGATCGGCTTGCAAGGCCGCGTTCAGGGCTGCAGGGGTACTGTAAGGCATCTCCTGAGCGACCGCCCAAGGCTCACCTTGGTGGCCCAGTACGGAGGTGCTGCGAACATAGGGGGAAAACCCCGGTAACGATCCGAGATGTGGCAACCCCTGGATGTCTTGCTGCCAGTAGAGTGGCTGGAGCGTGATCCCCTCATAGGTTTGCGTCAGTAGCCTTTTATCGAAGGGTGCCCCCTTGAGGGCGCTTTCCGCTGCTTTGCGCCACTGATCATAGGTGGCCGCTGAGAACTCGCCAAAAGTGGGCCCGTCGTCCTCCGGCGATAGGGTTTCGGTGCGGGTCGGGTCATTTGCCATAGGCCTCCTCCTAGTGGGGCATGGATAGGTCAACGCTGGCGGACACACGGCACCCCGCCTCGTGGCCGCATAGACACACATCCGATTATATTATAAATAGAAGGCACTTCTGTCTTGCTACTCGGCGGGCCCGGACAGCTGCCCCTTTATTCGGCGAGCTGCTCCACTTAGATGTGCCGTTAGTTGTTATGGGAGCCAGCCATAGTATACCGGAACTGCGCTGAGGCGGAATAAGGTGCGCCAAGTTAGATTTTTCCCCCGCAGGATTGAGAAGCTCTGTTTTCAAAATGTCACGAGCGCCGGCAGAGCAAGGCGCACGGTTCAGGCAAGCGCAGCCATTTTTATAACAGCTTCTAAGGCGCTAGCAGCCGGTTGATCTCGATTACATCGGCATCGGAGAGGATGCCTGCCGCCTGCTTGAGGCGCAGGATGTCGAGGAGATAGTTGTAGCGCTCTAAGGCGAGGTTGCGCTCCTGCTGAGTCAGATTACGGGTGGCGATCACCACATCCACGGCGGTTCGCGTGCCGACCTCGAAACCCGCTTCGGTAGCTTCCTTGGCCACCTGCGCCGACACCACCGCCTGACGCAAGGCCTCTACTTGCGAGATGCCGGTGACGATGCCGACGAAGGCATCCCGCGTTTGGCGCTGGGCTTGCCGGCGCTGTTGCACGAGCTGATCGAGCGCTTGTTCATACTGAGCGCGCGCCTGTCGCGTCTGTGACATGACCAACCCCCCCTCGTAAAGGCTGAGGCTGAGCTGCAGTCCGAGGGCGGTCTGTTGTGTGCGGGTAGCACCAAAGACACCTCCGGCGCTGTCGGAGTAGGTGTGGCTGCCGACTAAGTCGAGGCTCGGCAAATGTCCCGCTTCGGCGCGCTTGATGTCCTTTTCCACGATGTCAAGGGTGAGCTGGGCGATCTGCACGCCGAGATTCTGTTCAACGCCGGTTTTCGTCCATTGCTCGATGTTATTCGGTTCGGGCGTGACCAACGGTAAATCCTCGCTGACAGCGGCCAGGTCCGTCAGATAGCGGCCGGTGATTTCCCTCAAGGCTTCATTGGCATTATTGAGCTGGTTAATGGCCGCGATTTCCTGGGCGCGTGCCGCATCAAAGCCCGCTTGTGCCTCCTGCACATCGGTGACCGCAATGAGACCGACTTCGAATCGCTGCTCCGCCTGCCGGAGCTGCTGCTCGAGGGCCTCCTTTTCGGCGCGGGCGAAACGTAGGCCATCGGTGGCCCCTAGCACGCGGAAGTAGGCCTCCGATAAGCGCAGGATCAGGTCCTGCTGCACCAGGGTGAGCTGTACTTCCGATTGTCGCACCTGGTCCCCCGCTTGCCCTAACTGTATCCACAGGTCGCGGCGAAACAGTGGTTGAGTCAGGCTGAGGGTCAGGGCCTTAGTATTGAAGGTCCGTTTCCCGGTCGGGGCAAAGGTGCTGGATTCGACGACATCCAGGCGGTTGGCTGCCAGTTGTCCGTCGAGCCTCACGTTGGGCAGTAGGAATGAGCGGGCCTGCGGCAAGAGCTCTTGATTGGCTCGGTTTTCGGCTTGAGCGGCGAGATACCGGGCATCATTTTGCTGCGCGAGTTGGAAGGCCCCGACAAGGTCGATCGCATGGGCATGGGGCAGCAGCCACAGCGCTCCGGATAACACCGCCAAGGGAAGAATCTTGCTCATTTGTGCCTCTCAGCTTAAGCGAGGTGACGACCAACACCAGCCTGCTGCCGGGACACCTCGAAGAATGTCCATCCATGGCTTGCCTGATCGGCGCGGTTTGGATACATCTGCAGAGAGCCCGTCTCAAGCGCGAAGCCCACCGGCTCGCCCGCTACGGCAAGCACGAGCGTCTCTGACAGCTTACCCGCCTTACTTAGAGCACAAAACGATCCGGTTCTTTGGCGCCCCGCAAGGGGGGAACGACCGTCTCGAACAGGCTCTCGGTAGCCCAATCCTCCTGCCCCATGCGGGTTATCAGCAGCGCTTCCATGGCTGGCGCCTGACCGACGATGATGAACACGCGACCGCCCACGGTCAGCTGATGCTGGAATCGTTCTTCCATCATGGGCAGCGAGCCTGTGACGGCAATGGCGTCATAGGGGGCGGCACGAGTCCATCCATGAACGGCATCACCCACTTCCACCACGGCATTCTTAATCCCATGATTCTCTAGCGCCGATCGTGCTCGCCCTGCCAGCACCTCGTGGATTTCCACACTGACGACCCGGCTGGCGAGCTGGGAGATCAGGGCTGTTAGGTAACCGCTGCCGGTCCCGACTTCCAGTACCCGGTCGTCGGGCTTGAGCTGGAGTGCTTGCAGGAGTCGGGCCTCCACCCGTGGGGGCATCATGACCTCGCCTTCTCCTAAGGGGACGCTGATGTCGGCATAAGCCAACTTACGGAATGCATCCGGCACATAGTCTTCCCGAGATGTGTCTCGAATAACATCGAGTACACGCTGGTCTAGCACGTCCCATGTTCGGATCTGTTGCTCGACCATGTTGAAACGCGCACGCTCAAAATTCATTGGCTGGTACCGTCAGAGACTAGACTGCGAGGCAGCTGTTTGGCGTTGACACGGTTTTGAGAAGCTGTTTTAAGAATGATTGCACTTGCCTCTGCTGCGTTGCACGGTGGCTCGCCATCCTCATGTACTCCCTATGTACACTCCGATTGTGACTCGCCCCATCCTTGGGGCTCGCCCCTTCGGGGCCAGCTCCCAACTTTTCAAAATCGTTGCCGACGATTTCGTCGCCGCCGTGCGCCTTGCGACTCCGGCGCCGTGACATTCTTAAACCAGCTTGTCAGCTGCCAGGTTGCGAATAAGCACGATTTATTATATAGCTTGTCGCTGTCCGAGCCTACCTAACAACGCGTTGAGCACCGGCGCTCGTTGGCCGTGGCAACGCAACACTGGCTATGACACCATGCATTGTTCACGCTCGATGTTCACGATGCCCGAGGAAGACGCGAGAGGGCTTTGTGAAGGCGAGATGTTAGCTGCGCAGCCCCAGCGTAGAGAGGATGCAACCGAATGAGCGCAATCTCAGACAAGGTCCTTAGTCACACGGCCAAGATCGACCCCGGTGTCGTCGCCCCGTTTCCGAAAGCCCAGAAGATTTACTTGACGGGCAGCCGGTCGGACATCCGCGTACCGGTGCGTCGGATCGAGCTGGCCGATACCCGGGCGCGCCAGGGCCTGCAAAGCAATCCGCCAGTCTACCTGTATGACACGTCCGGGCCTTACACTGATTCTCAGGCGATGGTCGATATTCGCCGCGGCTTACTGCGAATCCGCGAGTCGTGGATTAGCGAACGCGGTGATACCGGCGTCTTCGGTGACAGCCGTTCCCAATATGCACGGCGCCGTGCCCACGACCCGCAGTTGGCGTCCTTGCGTTTTGCCTCGGCCTTAAAGCCGCAGCGTGCCAAACCCGGAAATAATGTCACGCAAATGCACTACGCGCGGCAAGGCATCATTACCCCCGAGATGGAGTTTGTGGCTATTCGCGAGAATATGTTGCGAGAATTGGCGAGTGCTGAATTGTTGCAACGCCGTCATGGGGGTGTGGGTTTTGGCGCCCGTCTGCCAGAACAGGTGACGCCGGAGTTTGTGCGCGAGGAAGTGGCCGCCGGGCGCGCCATCATTCCTGCCAACATCAATCATCCCGAGGCGGAACCGATGATCATCGGCCGCAATTTCCTGGTGAAAGTCAATGCCAACATCGGCAATTCGGCGGTGGCCTCTTCCATCGAAGAAGAGGTGGAGAAGATGATTTGGGCCACGCGCTGGGGGGCGGACACGGTGATGGATCTGTCCACCGGGAAACACATCCATGAGACTCGCGAGTGGATCATTCGCAATAGTCCGGTTCCCATCGGCACGGTACCGATCTACCAAGCGCTGGAGAAGGTCGATGGGAAAGCCGAAGAATTGACCTGGGAGATATTCCGGGACACCTTGATCGAGCAAGCTGAACAGGGTGTCGACTATTTTACCATCCATGCCGGGGTGCGGTTAGCGCATATTCCTCTCACCGTGAATCGCCTGACCGGTATCGTATCTCGTGGCGGTTCCATCATGGCTAAGTGGTGTCTCGCGCACCACCGGGAAAGCTTCCTGTTCACGCACTTCGAAGAAATCTGTGAGATCATGAAGGCTTACGACATCGGCTTTTCTCTGGGTGACGGGCTACGACCCGGCTCGATTGCCGATGCTAACGATGAGGCACAGTTCGCCGAGCTGACGACCCTCGGCGAATTGACGCGCATTGCTTGGGCTCACGACTGCCAAGTGATGATCGAGGGGCCGGGACATATCCCCATGCATTTGATTAAGGAGAATATGGAGCGAGAGCTCAGCGAGTGTCTCGAGGCGCCGTTCTACACGCTCGGCCCTTTGACCACTGACATTGCTCCAGGCTATGACCATATCACCTCGGCTATCGGGGCGGCCATGATCGGTTGGTATGGTACTGCCATGCTTTGCTACGTGACGCCAAAGGAGCATCTGGGGTTGCCTAACCGCAAGGATGTCAAAGAGGGGCTCATCGCCTATAAGATCGCGGCCCACGCGGCGGATCTGGCGAAGGGTCACACGGGGGCACAGGTCTGGGACAATGCCTTGTCTAAGGCCCGGTTTGAATTTCGCTGGGAAGATCAATTCAATCTGGCGCTCGATCCGGAAACAGCCCAGGCGTTTCATGACGAAACACTGCCGAAAGATGGGCATAAACTGGCCCACTTTTGTTCCATGTGTGGACCACAGTTTTGCTCCATGAAGATCACTCAAGATGTGCTCCGCTACACCGAGGGCACTGGTATGGCAGATGTTCAAGCCGCGATTGAAGCGGGGCTTCGGCAAAAGGCGGAGGAATTCAAAGTCCAAGGTGGTGCCGTGTATCAGGAGGTTTGACGAAGAGCTAGGAATAGTTTTTCATCACTTGTCACGTATGATTACGGTCGTTCTCGGTGAATGGACCGCCAGCCGCCGTTGACGTTCGATGCCGTGCGCGAGGCGGCCGAAGCGCTGCAGCGCCAAGGCCAGAACGTGACCATCGATGCTTTACATGCTTTGCTCGGTCGCGGCAGCAAGAGCACGATTCACAAGCACCGTGCGCGCTGGCGTGCCGAAAAGGAAGTCGCTGATACCGAGGCTCCGTCGGCCGCCACTCCTGAGCCCTTACAGGCGCTGTTTGAGACTACCTTCGGTGCGTTTTGGCAAGAGGCGCTCGCCCATGCCGAAGCCGCGCTCGAGCACCATCGCCAGGCCGCGGAGCAGTTGATGGCCGACGCCAGAACAAAAGTGGCCGCGGCGAGCGCGCGGGTCGCTGAGGCGGAGCAACGTGCGGCGGAGCGACAAACCGAAATCGCTTCCCTCAGAGACGCCCTTGAGGCGCGTACCGAGGCGCTGGTCGGGGAGCGTGCCCAGCGGGCGACGGTCGAAGCCACAGCAGCGGCGGCGGCTGAGCGCGCTGCGGAGGACAAGGCGCGGCTTGAAGCCGAGGTGGTTCGCGCTGAGGCGCAACTGGTGGAAGTCAAAGCGGAGGCGGGCGCCGCCCTGGCACGCTTGGAAGCGCAGCGCGTGGAAGCTGAGAGGCGTCAGGCTGAGGTTGAGCGTCGGGCCCACGACTTGCTCGATGGGGTGCGGCGCGAGGCGGCCGCCCGCGAGGCCGAGATGGCTCAGGCACTTCGCGACCAACAGCAGCGCGCGGAGGCGACTGAAGCGGCCTGGCATGCGAAGGAAACCGCTTGGGTGCAGATCCGCGCTCGGCTGGAGGGTGCACTCGACGCGGAGCGCCGTGAAGTGGAGCGGCTTACCGAGGCGCTAACGCACGCTCAGCAGCAGCGTGCGCAAGCCGAAGAGGCGCGGCGGGTGCTGGAGACGGCGTGCGTCGTTCTCGAGCACACCAAGTCGATCCTCGAGCAACAGCTGCGAGAGGCCGAAAGGCAACGCGAAGACTTGGCGCAGCGTGTGGAGGCTCTCATGCGTGAGAACGCTGGATGGTCGGCGCGGCTGGAGGCTCTATCGGCTGGCGTACCGCCTGATACCTCGGCCAAGCGCTGAGATATCGTGACACTGTCGCGAGCAGCTTGAGAGCCAGGCGGACGGCGCGTAGAGGTTTGTTCACAACCTTTCAGCACCCGATGGGCGCTGACGCAGGACAGATGCCGGTGCAGAGAGGCACGGCTTCAGGCGTTGGCTGTTCTAGGTGAGGAGGCTATGGGCACCGCAGTCACCACACCCTACCGCGCGTACAAGCCTCAAGCATTCAGCCGATCGGAACGCGATCACGTTACCTTGCTGTTCGGCGGGCTGCACTGGCGTGTGGAGCGTGTGCTGCAGGGCGGGCTTGAGAACCTCGGTTACCGCGCCCGGGTTCTGCCCACCGCCACCCAGCAAGATCTGCTCACCGGGCGTGAGGTGGCCGACATTGGACAGTGCTGCCCGACCAGCTTCACTACCGGTAACATGGTCAACTTCCTGCGCGCAGAGGTGAAGCGCATCGGGCCTGAGGAGGTGACGAAGCAGTATGTGTACGTGACGGCCGGCTCATGCGGCTCGTGTCGCTTCGGCCAGTACCACCAAAGCTATGAGCTTGCGTTGCGCAACATCGGCATGGAGTCGTTCCGCCTGTTTCTGCTGGCCCAGGATGGTATAGACCAGGGGTCGAGGGCGGGGGGCGGGCTGGAGCTCGACATGCCCTTCACGATGGGCGCCATCTGGGCGATCCTGGTCACCGATGTCGTGCAAGATCTCGAATATCAAGTGCGGCCCTATGAAGTCGTGCCGGGTGAGACCGAACGCGTGGCAAGAGAGTGCGTGGAACTGCTGTATGAGGCGTTTCGCCAGCGCCCGGTGCGTTCGGGGAAATGGGGTGCGGCGGTGTGGCACGTCGTGACGCCCTACTTTGTCAGGGTACTCAAGGAGGTGCATCGGCGCTTCGCGGCCATCGAGGTGGATCGCTTGCGGGTCAAGCCGGTAGTCAAGATCACCGGCGAATTCTATCTGCAGACCGTGGAGGGAGGGGCGAACTACGATATCCATCGTTGGTTAGAGGCGGAGGGTGCCGAGGTTTACCCCGCCGCCATCGCCATCTGGCTCGACTATCTGCTGCGTTTTGCTGGCCAGACGCACGAAGACCGCGTTGGCGTCCAGCGTTGGGCGCGAGCTAAGCTGGGCAGGCTGCGCGGGGCCCAGGCGCTGCTACGTTGGAGTTATAATCGCATGCGCCGTGCTCTCGGCAATCTGCCCCACGAGATGCCTGACCAATACGAGCTGCGCCGTCTTGCTGCACCGTATTACCACAGCCGGCTCCATGGCGGTGAGGGCGACATGCTGATCGGCAAGGCGTTGTGGGCCTATCAGCGGAAGAAGGCACATATGATCTGTGAACTCTCGCCCTATGGTTGCATGCCCAACACGATGAGCATCGGCGCCATGGCGGCTGTGCTTGGCCAGCACCCCGGCCTGCTGTATGCGCCGATCGAGATCAAGGGTGACGCGGAGGTGCACGCACTTTCGCGCTGCCAGATGATCCTCACCGAGGCGAAGGGTCGCGCCCAGCGCGAGTTCGATGACGCGCTCGTGGTAAGCGGTTTGACGCCGGAGTCGGCGCGCGCGTTGTTGGAGCGCCACCCGCAGATGCGTAAGGCCACCTACCGAGTGCCGCGTAGCGGTGCGGTGGGTACCGCAGCGAACCTCGTGCTGCATCTGGCCAGTCGGTATCGACGATGAAGATCATCGGCCTCGATGTCGGCTCCACCACCGTCAAGGCGGTGGTGATGCAGAACGACGAAGTCGTGTGGCGCGACTACCAGCGGCACAATACCTACCAGGCGGAGCTGGTGCTCGAGTTCCTGGGGCGTATGGAGGCTGATTGTGGGCTGACGGCGGGGCAAGACCGGGTGTTCGTGACCGGCTCCGGTGGCGACTTGTTGGCGCCGATGATCGGTGCCAAATTTGTCCAGGAGGTAGTTGCGGTGGCCGCTGCGGCGGAGAAGCTGCACCCCGACGTACGCTTCGTTTCCGAGATCGGCGGTGAGGACATGAAAACCGTGTTTTTTACCCCCACCTCCGCGGACGGCCTCCTGGGCCAGGCGAGTTTGAGGCGCTCGCCAGGGAGCGCCGCGCGGATCGGCAAGACCGCGCGCAAGCTGTTCAACTTTGTGCGGGGGCAGTCCGTTGCGCCCGTCGATAGCGAGCCGATGGTGGCCTCGGCGGTGACGGCAGCCGAGGACGGTTCAAGCAAGCAGGTTTATATGCAGTCGGCCTGTAGTGGGGGAACGGGCACCTTTATCGAGAAGACGGCGCGCAAGCTCGGCATCCCGCTCGACCATCTCGCCCGGATGCGCTATCGCGGCTACACATTGCACAAGATCAGCGCCAAGTGTGGAATCTTCGCCGAGAACGACGCCAACACCCTGGTGAAGAGCGGTGTGCCGGTGGAAGAGATCATCGCCAGCCTCTATGAGGCAGTGGTCTATCAGAATCTCGCTACCCTCACCAAGGGCAACACCCCCGCGCCGAGGGTGCTCCTGCTCGGTGGACCGAATCTTTTCTATGTTGGCCTGCAGGAGGCATGGCAGCACCACCTGTGCAAGGTGTGGTCCGAACGCGGTGTCATGCTTCCAGACGGCACGACCCCGGACCATCACATCCTGGTGCCAGAGGACGCGCTTTACTATGCCACTTTGGGTTGCGTGGAAGTCGGCGCCAAGGATACGTCTGAAGTGGGTGTGTATGAGGGCCGTGAGCGGCTGCGGGAGTGGATCACGAAAGGTCAGCACGCGCACAAGGTGGTGGACGGTCGCCGCGGGCTTGCCGGCGATGCGACGCAGTTGAGGGACTTTCTCGATCGGTACGGGCGCGCGTCGGGGGCTCACGTTGCGGCGCGGGGCGTTGCACCGTCTGCTGCGACCGAGACCGTGTTCATCGGTTGCGACTTTGGTAGTACTACGGTGAAGGCGGTGGCGCTCTCGGGCGCGGGCGAGCTGGTCTACACCTGCTACGCGCTCTCCAAAGGCAACCCGATCGAGGATGCCAAGACCATCCTGAGCGATGTCCGTGGCGCCGGATGGGTGCGCGTGGGAGGGCTGGCGATCACGGGTTATGGCAAGGATCTGCTGCAGGACATCATCGGTGCCGACGTCGGTGTGGTGGAAACCGTGGCCCACGCCAGCGCGGCGTTGCACTACTTTCCCGATGCCGATGTGATCTGCGACGTTGGGGGCTGCGACGTGAAGATCATGTTGCTGCGCCAGGGCACGGTTTCCGACTTTCGTCTGAACTCGCAATGTTCGTCGGGGAACGGCGGGTTTCTACAGGGTGTTGCGGAGCGCTATGAGATTCCCCTTGAGCGGTACGCCGAGCACGCTTTCAAGGCGCAGGCGATGCCGACGCTGGCGATGGGTTGCGGCGTGTTCCTGCAGTCCGATATCGTCAACCAGCAGCGCAAGGGTTGGTCGGCGGAAGAGATCATGGCTTCACTTGCGGCTGTGCTGCCCCTGAACGTCTGGGTTTACGCCGGGCAGCTGCAAAACCTCGCCGCGGCGGGTAAAAAGTTCGTGCTGCAGGGTGGGACCCACCGCAATCTGGCGGTGGTGAAGGCGCAAGTGGATTTTCTGACCTCAAGGGTACCGCAGGCCGAGATCGTGGTTCATCCCTATCCCGGTGAAGCCGGAGCGATCGGAGCGGCGCTCTGCGCAGCCGATTGGGCACGCGAGGGTGGGAAACCGACGCGGTTTCGCGGCTTCGACACGGTCGAAGCGCTCGTACACCAGAGCACCACGAACGACCAGACCACTTGCCCCTGGTGTGCAGTCAACTGTCGGCGCACGTTCATCGACGTGCAACTGCCGGGCGCTAGAGGCAGGCCTTGGAGCAAGGTGCCGGTAGCAAAGGGCTGGGATCGCGTGATCAGTGGTAATGCCTGCCCGAAGGGGCTGCTGGAGGATGCGCACGAGATGCGTATCGTGAAGCGGCGGATCGAGGAGGCGAAGCGTGCTTTTCCCAATGTGGCGGACATGGTTCGAGCAAGCGCCTTCCGGGGCGCGCGAAGCGCGTAGGAAGCTGCGGGTCGGCATCCCACGAGTCCTCAGCCTGTGGTCTACCCACCAGTTCTGGGTGGGATTTCTGACCGCGCTCGGTTTCGAAGCGCAGAAGATCGCCTTCTCGTCGGATACCTCTGAGCAGCAGGCGCGCGAACACGCCAAGGGCCGCGGCACCGTGGATTGTTGTTACCCGGTGAAGTGCATCTCCGGGCACTTCGGAGAGCTCATCAGCCGCGAGGGACATCGCAAGATCGATGTGCTGCTTGCGCCGATGATGGATACGATGCCTTCGTACCTCGCGCCGCAGGTAGTCTCGTCGCTGGCCTGTCCGCGTGTGATGGCGGCGCCCGAGAACATCAAGGCCGGCTTTATCAAGGAGCGCGACGTGTTCGCCGAGCGCGGTATCGTGTATTGCACGCCGTTTGTTTCCCTCGGCGATCCGCCGGTCGTGCCCAAGCAACTATATGAAGGCCTGAAGGACGCGATCCCTGGCCTGACGTTCAGGGAAACCGGGGAGGCGGTGCGGGCAGGTTATGGGGCGCTCGCCGCGTTCGACGCACGCCTGCGGACGCGCAGCCGCGAAATTCTCGCCTGCTGTGCTGCTAGCGACCGTCCGTGCCTGCTGGTGCTCGCGCGGCCGTACCACATGGATCCGGGGATCGGCCACGAGATCGAGGTGGATCTGCAAGCCTATGGCTATCCCATCCTGTGGGGCCAATACCTGCCGACCGATGCCGATCTCCTCGGCTGGATGTTCGGCCCCGATATCCGCACCGGATCGATCCGCTCACCGCTCGATATCGCCGACGTATGGCCATCCTCCTACAGCGCAAACACCAACGAGATCCTGTGGGGCGCCAAGTTTGCGGCGCGGATGCCGTGGATCGCTTGCGCCATCCGTCTGTCGAGCTATGAATGTGGCATGGACCAGCCGACGTACACCCCGGTGCAGCAGATCGTCGAGCATTCCGGCACGCTCTTTTTCTCATTTCAGGATCTTGATTCGACTAAGCCGGCTGGCTCGGTGAAGATCCGCATCGAGACCATCGCCCACTACCTCGAGAAGCATGCTGGCGCGATCATCTCCAAGAAAAAAGCGGCGAGCCCGCCGGGCTGCCCGCTGGCGTAGTATCAGGGCGCGTCGTTTTGTTGCTGATGCGTGTCCGGTAAGGCGCTTAATAGAGCCCCTGCGAGGAAAACATGAGACAGGCTATTCTTCGGTTCGGTGTCGTGATCGGGTTGTCGATGATGCTTGTGATGGCCTGCGCCAGAACTGAACCGGCGCGGTTTTATCTGCTGTATCCACTGGCAGGCTTAGAATCTGAGTTTGCGCCGCTCGCTGCGCGGCCGTCGATCGACGTGGGCACAGCGGCCATCGGTATCGATACCATTAAGCTTGCAGCTTATCTGGATCGACCGGAGATCGCGACCCGTCAGGGTCTTTATCGGGTGCAATTCGCGGAGTTCGATCGTTGGGCCGAGCCGCTGGCCGACAACATTGCCAGGGTGCTCGCCGAGAACTTGGCGGTTGTGCTTCGTTCACAAGCGATCCATCTGTTCCCGTGGGCGCCGGGCGCTCGGCTCCAGTATCGATTGTCGGTGGATGTCGTGCGGTTCGATAGCGAACCGGGCGAGGGCGCTTTGCTTCGCGTGCATTGGACGTTGCGTGACGAGCATGAACGTAAAATTGTGATTTCACGCCAGGCAGACTATCGCGAGCCGCTGGTGGAGGGGAGCTACGAATCGATCGCGGCGGTCAATAGCCGCCTGCTTGCGCATCTTAGCGACGACATCGCCGCAGCCATTGCCCGCTTATCAAGCCGAATAGAGGAATAGGCTCGTGCTTGCAGCGCAGCACGCTATTGAATGTCCCCGTCAGTGAGAAATCGCAGCAGAGTTCATGGTGCCCTCCCACAACTGGATGGGGTCGCTGGGTAGACCGGCGATATGACCTCGCAAGAAGCGCCCGCACCGACATCCTGTCTCTCGAGAAAGCAGGTTGCATCACCGGCAAGGCCTGTTCGAAGTCCTCGCCGGCGACGGATTGACGCCCTACTGGGGCAGTATGGCGCATCCCCCGCGGCGGCAGGTTTTTGCGCCGGGGTGATCGTTCAACGGCTCGCCTGCTGTAAGGAGTTGAAAGTCATAGCCTCGGCAAGGCCCTTCCCCGCGATCGCTCGGAACTCTGGAACCCGTTCGCGGACAGCCCGTGGGCTTCCTGTTTACGAAATGGGACTTGCCGTGGTAAATATGATGTTCTTACTAGGTTACAGGATGAGAGTGATGATGCGCGTCAAATTTTCATTTCTTGCGGCACTGCTGCTTGTCGGCACCCCATTCGTTGGTACGTGGGCCGATGAATTCGAGGATACGATCAGGATATTCAAGGAGGGTGGAGAGAGCGCCAACTTTTTTGGCACCAGTTATGGCTACGCGGTATTCCCTAGCATCGGCAAAGGCGGCGCAGGGATTGGCGGTGCGACAGGCAAAGGGCGGGTTTTTCGGCAAGGCGAGTACATCGGCGACACGAGAATGACCCAGCTCACCTTCGGGTTTCAACTCGGTGGCCAGGTCTACAGCCAGATGATCTTTTTCGAGGACGAACGGTCTTTAAATGAATTTACCAGCGGTAACTTTGAATTCGGTGCCCAGGCCACCGCTGTAGCGATTACCGCTGGGGCCTCGGCTGCCGCGACCACCACCGGCACCGCGGCCGGGGTGAGCGGTGGCAAACGGGACGCGGCGACTGTCGGGGCTTACCACAAGGGTATGGCGACGTTCACGGTTGCCAAGGGCGGGCTGATGTACGAAGCCAGCATCGGCGGACAGAAATTTAGCTTTACGCCAAAGCAATAGCGTAGCCGATGCCGAAGTCTCGTTGGCCTCTGAGGTCAACGGGACGCTCGGTGTTGCGCCGGCATCACACTCTGCGATTACCAAAAGGGGTCGTTCCACCGGCGGGGTGCACCCAGCGCACCATCTTCGAAACCGCTCGCAATGCCTGCGGCCCAATTCGCACGACCTGTAAGGACGGCAAAGCGTCTCGTCGGGTGCGGCTTCTTTGCCTAGTGGAGCAGCTAGGCGCTATCCGTACCACGCCTATCTGGCGCTCTCGACACAGTGCAAGGCAGTCATGGGGCAACGCCTAGCCTGCGTTGTCCCACCGGCGGCATAACCGCGCCATCGTCTACGCTCATTAAAGCCATAACCTGATAAGCAGGCGGGACCCGAGCCTAGCGCAGGCGAAATTGCGGGCGGGCATTACGGCTTTCCCCGGTGACCAGCGCGCTGATTTAGATGTTATTCTATTGCTTGTTCCAGCAGCTCAATATTGCGTTCAATACGCATATCGGGATTATTATTGGCGGGGTCACATGATAACTTTACATGGCGGTTGGGCTGGAAAATATGCTGTTTTTGTCTGGCTATCCTGGACTTGGTTGTCGGGGTTTAGTTTTCCAGATAACTGTCTAACTCCGCTGCCTTACAATGATACTCAGAGTAACCTTCGTGACCAGGTCTTAACTCAGTCTGAGGTAGATAGATGTGTTGATCGGCTACTAGCGAAACTGGATGGCAGGGTATCGGCGAACAGTTACCCCGGATATAAGTTACATAAGCAAGTCCGCCGTGATCTGGAGAATGGGTTTAGGCAATATCTGGTAGGGTTGTATCCGGGCATGTCTCTCTTTCCATCTGCCATCAATAAAGTGATTAAAAATGCAATGCTGGCGGATCTCGGTTTTGCAGCACCGAAAGATTATCATTATATTGCTCGCCACCCGACAGGCGAATATCATATATTTAGTCCATCATCATTAAATATACGTCTGTCTAACAGAGAAAGAAAACTGCTCCAGCTGTCATTGCGCTACCAAGGCCAAGAGAGGGGAACGCTGATTATCTATGCGTTGTCGCTTAACAAAAATAATTTTCCATTTAGTGTGGAGGATAAAAAAAGCCAGCGTTTCTATTTTTTAGAAAAAGAAGCGCAGTCAGTGTCCATGCAAAATTTGCCGGATTGGAAGTTAAGGGTCGGTTACCGCAAACCAATTCATCTTTTTCTGTTTCGCGGTGATGGTAGTCCATTTGGCTTGAAGATGATGGAGACTTTGTCTGGGAAACTTCAAAAACTTGGTTACGTCATGACAAATCCTCCGGAAATACTAAACAATTACCAAGAGGTCATGGACCGATTTGGCCGATCTTTAGAGCAAAGCTCTGTATTTTTAAAACAGGGTCATTCGGGAGGGCGTCAGACTGTGGTGAATATGCCACAGAAAGGACTGTATCACTCATACCATAAAGCGGGATTGCAGATTCATTTGCTTTTTTCACAAAGAAGAGAGCCTAATCGGGAAACTGATGCAGGACAGTTGTCCGAGATCTTTAAGCGACGCTTTGAGCACGATCATTTTCCGCTGCTGATTATCGATGGGAGCTGCTATTCAAGTGCGCTGTTTGAACGTTATTGGGCGTCGTATTGGTTAGGTGAAGTAAAAGAGCATAAGGAAATGCCCCTGTTCCTGATCGGAGCAAGTTGTCTCCAGCACCCACAAGAGATTCACGATCTGTTCTTGTTCTTGTTATCCCGATTGGAACGTCTAGCTACGAATCGGATCGATGACGGAGTGACGGAGGGGAGTGACTTTTCGATTCGCGACATGTGGCCGCGAATGGTTCGCTTTCAAAGGCCTGAGCAGCGCGGCTGTTGGCGTAATTCAGGTCAACGGGGGAATATAATTCGCTTCTCCCCGCCTTCGCTACGCCGGGTCGATGGCATCACGCTGGCTGGTCATCACAAAAATAAGAGAGCACGGAGCCTGACGGTCATGTCAACCAGTCTGGCCCCGGAGCACATGAAACAGCTCGAAAATGGGCCCCGGTCGGTCCAATCGGCAGGCATCAGTGCTCCAAAGAACGAGTCGGGTAGCATCTATCAGTTGACAAATGTAGCTTCTGTTTCGGGAAGTAGATGGAAGGTTGTCTTATATCAGGCGGATGGCTCTTCTACGGTTGAGGTGCACCGCCTACAACAGAAAGAAATAGGAAAACGGGAAATAAAAACCTATAAGTTTAATTTGTCCATAATCGATATCTCACTTTCCAGTGATGGTGGCATCCTGTTTTCCGATAGTGAAGTTGGCGTAATGCGGTGGGACCTAGATCGGCTTTCCGATCCACTATATGTTCAGAATTAGCCTGGGTAGGATGCGGTGAGGAACGAATCGCATCGATCGAGACACGACCCAACCCAGCTCCAGCTGATTGAGCCAGAGTCGGACGACCGAATATCGGCGTGCCAAGATCCAACGGGCGACCTATTTTGTCACCGTAAATTGTGCCGACGTGGGGTCACGCAGTGCTGGGGTCACAGTGCTGGGGTCACCTACAGTGCTGGGGTCACATCTTGAATAGTCATATTATTGCAAGGTGTTCCGCTATAGTTCGAGCCTATAATTCGTGCCCCCATAATTTTCGCGACCCTATGCTTTCGAGCCGCCACGAATGAATGGCGGGACAGAACTGGGATCGGGTGGTTACCCTGGACGAGGCCACCTATGAGCATAACGTCCTGTTCTGTGTCGAGGAGGATGGCACAGCCTCGAGCTTCAACTGCGTCCGCTTCGAGGGCGGGATCCTGAAGTTCCCTGCCGATCGGAGCCGCTGCCGCCACGATGTCAAAGCGAAGGTGCGGGCGCATCGGCTATCCTAATGGATGTTCGGGTGTCTTTCACGGCCTATGCCAGCTCGCCGACTAGCTGGCGAAGGCCAGCTGAAGGCGTATGAGACAGCCGGACTTAAGCCGACAGGGGGGTCTTCACGGGGCGTCGTCCCTTGCCGGACTGGGTTGGCTGTCCCGATGGCAAGGGTCATAGCAGCGCCGAAACGATGACCCGCGCCCCCTTGTCGATCTCCCGTGGGGCACCGGCGGTCAAGGCTCCATGAGCCTTCATCGATTCGTGAGGATCCAGTCTATCGCAGCGGTTACGTCGCTTAACACGACTGCTCCTGACCTTTTGATCTGCGTTTCGTCTCCGGGACGGTATTTGCCGGTTTGCACTAAGATCCCTTGCAATCCTGCCAGCAGGGCCCCCTCGACATCGGCCAGCGCATCGTCGCCGATCATCACAACTTGCGACGCCGGACAACCGAGGCTTTCCACCGCACCGGCGAAAAACGCATCGGAGGGCTTGCCGAGGATGATGGCGGAAGTGCCCGCTGCATACTCTAGCGCTGCCACGAAAGGCCCGATGTCGAGACTGAGGCCATCGGCTTCCTGGAAATACCGGTTATTGCCCATGGCCAGTAGCGGCGCTCCTTCCATCAGCAGCCGAAATGCCTGATTGAGATTCCGGTAGCTAAAGCCATCACCGGCATCGCCCAATAAGACAGCATCGTGCGGGTCCTGGCGGATATCACGGAACTCGGCCTCAAGAGCGGGGTGGATCAGCATGAAAGGTCGCAGCTGTCGAGTCTTGATATAGTCCCGCGCGGCTATCGGGGCGCTAAACAGATTATCGGGAGTCACTTCGAACCCCAGAGCAACGAGTCGGCGCATCAGTTCCCCGGACGGCGTTCGCGTCACGTTGGTCACAAACCGATGGGGCACGCCGGCTGACTGCAGTTTGGTCAAGGCTTCCACGGCACCGGGCACAGCTTGCTCGCCCACATACAGCACGCCGCTAAGGTCGAATAAGACTCCACTCACCATGGCATGTCTCTCCCGCCTTGTTACCGCCACCTGAGAGGTTGTGAGAAGACCTGCTGCACTACCCGATAGCGGCGTTGGCGGTGCGCGCTTCTCGCCTATCTACTTGATATGACTCTTGGCTTCGCGCCGCCCGCCTGGCTCTCGGCCCGCTCGCGACGACTTTCTTTCACAACCTCAAGACAAAACAGCGCCTTCAGTTGATCGCTTGGCTATTTAGATAGGCGCCGAGCGCCTTGTCACAGGATGCGATATGCGCTAGCGCCCACCCCTTGAGGTACAGCATGATAGCGAAAGACAGCAGGAGCTCGCCCTCGGAGAAGCGTTTTTCTAGGACCGCTATTTCCTGTAAGAGCCTGTCATGCTCGGCTTTGTGTTCTGGGTAGCCGGCAAAAGCATGATCCAGCATCAGCTGCTCCTCCGTGGCGAAGTGCGCCTGTGTCTTTCCTATCAATTCCGACAAGATCCTTGCCAATTCTTCCCGTCCTTTACGCATCTTCATCGCATCGTTCAACTCGTTCACAAGAGCGATCATCCCTCGATGCTCCTCGTCGAGCTCTCGCACTCGGACGCTATGCTGCTCGTCCCAGACGATAAACGCCATATGGCCTTCCTTTACTTCTTTAAATCATTCCCCTGTCTCGCGACAGAGCATATGGCTGGATGAGCCACAATGAGGCATTATGCTCAAAATGGCATCATCAGTTCATGGCTCCATTGCAGCACGGGTCGCAACCGATCGCCCAGCAAAGCCATTCCTTCGGCATAGGAAACCCAGCGAAATTCATCGTGCTCGGGTCTCCCCAGCTCGACGCTAACGGGTAACACGACCTGCGATTGATGTGTGCGGGCAAGGTAGTAGCGTGCCACTTTGCCGACCCCGTAAGGAGCGGTCTCCCAATAGCCGTAGCCCCACACAAATTCTAGCTCCTCGATTCCCGTTTCTTCTTTGACTTCCCGACAGGCTGCGGCCACAGGATCCTCTCCTTCCTCAATCAGCCCCTTTGGGAAATCCCAGTAGCGGTAAACACGTAACAACAGGTAGACCCATCCCGCGCCGGTTGGACGAGCGATGACCACCCCCGCTGAACGTGCCTTAATCTTCACCGGTCACTCTTCGCTTGGACCAAAGAGAGCGCCATTTCGCCCTCACACGCCATGAAACCGTACAACCCTAACATAGTGTCGCCCAGTCAAGGTTCGATGGCAAAAGTGGTCATAGGGTATGGATGCGGCGGGCTTGCTCTGCCGTGCGCAGCATTCAGAGTGGAGTGCCTACGCGATCAAGCCTCTTGGCGTAAGGGTGTGTGGGACAGGAAGGCTGACCGCGAGCTTGCGTACAAGGATATGGCGTGTTTTGCAACAAGGGCTGGGTTGCCAAGCAGGGTAAATGTGTTCTGATGGATAACCCTTTGGGCCAGTTGAATAATCCTGTCACTCCGGCGGGGAAGCCGGAATCTAGCCGCACGGGATGGCCATTGTCAGGAAATGAGTACCTTGAGACACCTGGATTCCCGATTTCGCGGGAATGACGACCGAAACAGCGGTTTGAACAAATTTACCGTGGGCTGCCAGGGCCAGGGCAGCGATAAAGGTGCCGAGACGATGCCCCCCTAAGTCGACCCGGTGCAGAGCTTTTGAGTTGACGGTCAAGGAGCGAATTGGTGTTCGTGACAGATCTGCTGCGACTCAGCGGCGCTGAGGGCCTCTTGGGTGAGTCCACAACGGAATTTATCCACACCCTCCTGTATGAAGTGCCGGCACGTGAAGCACTGCCCGAAGGTCTGATAGCGTTGACGCTGTTGTGCGTTGCTGAGGATCTCCTGTAGCGTCTGAGCGGCAAACACGAGCCGTGCCTCCTCCAGCCCTGCCGAAGCCTGTTGCCAAAGCACCGGTGGAAACGTAGAGCTGAGGACGGCATGGCCACGCTCGGTGAGCTGTACATGTACGACGCGGCGGTCCTTGCTATCGGGTACTTTCTTGAGGAGCTGCTTTCGTTCCAGTACCAAGAGCGATTGCGATGCGGAGCCCTTTGTGATGCCCATATAGCTCGTCACGGCAGCCGGGGTATTGCTGTAGCGATTACAGCGAGCGAGATAGGCGAGAACCTGCAGATGGACCGGTTGCAACTTCAGGGCAGCAGCGGATTTGCGTAGCTCTGCACGCACCAAAGTGCCCATCCGCTCAACGAGTTCGAACAGAACTCTAGCAGACATGATTTTATAGTATCGAGACCATACTAATTTGACATTTCCGCGGTCCGCCATATAGTATCGTATCGATACTATAACTAAAGGGGTGACAGGATGAAAATGCGCTCTATGATGATGGTGTTTTGCCTGGTGGCGGCAGGGCCGTCCGTGTCTGCAGCATCGCCGGAGCTAGAGGTTGCCTATCCCGAAGGGTACCGACATTGGTATCACGTGAAGTCCATGGTGATCGCTCCCGGCCACGCCTTGGCGGAGCCGTTTCAGGGTATTCATCATGTCTACGCCAATGAAGCGGCGCTGCGAGGTCTCAGAACGGGTGACTATGCTCCCGGTGCCGTGTTGGTGTTTGATCTACTCGAGTATGTGGAGCGCGACCATGCCCTTTATGAGGGGGAACGTAGGCTCATCGGCGTCATGGAGCGCGACCCCGCCCGCTTTGCCAAGACCGGGGGTTGGGGCTTCGAGGGTTTTGCAGGGGCGGGGTTGGCGACACGTCTGACCCAAGATGGCGGCCAATCATGCTTTGCCTGCCATCAGCCGCGGCAAGCCGAGGGTTACGTTTTCAGCGAGCTGCGCGATCGATAGCAGCAAGTCGATGCGTGCGCGCGGGTCAGCTTGGATCGGTTGCGCCCGCGCCGACGCGCGCTGCTCTCGGTTCCCCGGGATCGGTCCAAATCCCGTTCAAGTCACGATACTCCTCATCACCAGAACCGCTGGCTCTGGGCTGCCTTGTAGCACGCCTCATCGCAGAGATTGGGCAAAAACTTGCTACGCTACTCGATATATACTCGCCACGGCCACAAGAGCACGTTATGTAGCGGAGACTGGGCCGCAAGGGTGTTCGTCATCGTTTCGGCCGTTTGATTGCCTTTGCCCTTGGGGCAGCCGACCCCAGGCCGCAAGGGACGCCGTGAAGACGTCCCTGTCGGCTTGGGTCCGGCATCCTTGCCGCACACACCCTTGCGCGGCCCGGGGTTCGGCTGCCGAAGGTTTGGGCGCCGAGGGGATGCTCCGAAGAGCAACCCTGACGAAACGATGACCTTGGCCGCCGCACGACTGAACTTTCAGCTAACCGTTGCCGCCGTATACGTGCCCGCGTCCAGAACATTCGGTGATGCCCGCGTAAGGTATAGCGGCGTTGGGCGATGCTCGCTCCTCGCCTATCTCGCTCAGAAGCTGTTTTAAAAACTACTGCGCTTGTCATAGCTGCGTTGCGCAGCGGCTCGCCATCCTCATGTACTCCGTTGTACACTCCGGTGGTTACTCGCCCCATCCTTAGGGCTCGCCCCTTCGGGGCCAGCTTAACGCTGTTCAGAATCGTTCCGGACGATTTTGTCGCCGCTGTGCGCCTTGCTCTGCCGGCGCTCGCGACATTTTTAAAACAGCTTCTAAGGGGTTGCGCCCCAGGGCGGCATTTCGCCGAGGCTATCATGGAACGTGATCAATCCCCGACCGTCAGGGAGCCTTTTCCCCAGAGTCTCTGTCACCGGTGTCGCTATGTCCGACTGCTCCGTAGTAAACGCGGTTCCGTGTTCATGCGTTGCGACCATACGCAGATGGCCAAGTATCCACGGCAACCCGTGTTGACTTGCAACGCCTTCTCGTCTCGAGTTTCGAATTAGCATCGAAGCCACGCCCCAAGGGCTGTGAGGAAACCGGCGGCATCGACCCCGGAACAAGGTAGTCGGTGCGCAGCCGCAAGACCGATGTCGGATGATGAGGCGAAGAGCGAGCCGCCTCGACATGGCTAGCAGGAAGCAAAGTCTGATCCGAACAGCTCGTTACACCAGCAACCATCCCTAGCCCGGTCGCCGTGTACCGGCACGGCGTGTTGAAACCCAGGAGCGAACCATGTCGGACGCCATAGAGCAAGACCTAGAACAAGGGGAAAACCCCGTCAAAGCGGCCCGGCAGGACTTGGCGGCAGGTGACCACGGCGCCTTGCAACAACGCCTGGCCACCCTGCATCCGGCAGAGATCGCTGATCTCATCGAATCGCTTCCCGCCCCCGAGCGCGAGCAGCTCTGGCACTTCGTACCCGACGACCTGGCCGGCGAAGTGCTGGTGCACCTAGGGGAGATTGCCAGAACAGGTCTGGTGGAAGCTCTTCCTCCCCAGGATGTCATTGCCGCGGCGGGATTCATGGAGACGGCGGATCTCGCCGAAGTCATCGACGAGCTACCGGAAGATCTGGGTGAAGTGATCTTGGGGTCTCTCGCGCCACAACATCGCGAGCGCATCGAGGAGACCTTGGCCTATCCCGAGGACAGCGCTGGGCGCTTGATGGATAACCAGGTGGTGGCGGTGCGTGCGGACGTGACCTTGGAGGGGTTGCTGCGCTATCTGCGTCGGCGCGAATCGCTTCCCGACCACACCGATATTCTCATGGTGATCGACCGCCGGCGCCACTACCTTGGCCAGCTTCCCCTAGCGACTCTGCTCACCTGTGAACCGACCCGCACCGTGGAGGCGGTCATGCAGGACGGTCCCGTGGTGCGTGCTGACGTCCCCCAGGCAGAAGTGGTACGCCTTTTCGAGCGCCGGGATCTGATCTCCGTGCCGGTGGTGCGCGAGGATGGCACACTACTCGGGCGCATCACCGTGGACGACGTTCTCGACGTGGTGCAGGAGAAGGCCTCCGGGCACATTCTCCACATGGCCGGGTTGCCTGAGGACGAAGATCTTTTCGCGCCGGTGATGCCGAGCGCTCAACGCCGGGCGGTATGGCTTGGCATCAATCTCGCCACGGCGTTTTTAGCATCCTGGGTCATCGGTTTATTCGAGAAGACCCTGGCACAGGTCGTGGCGCTGGCGGTGTTGATGCCCATCGTTGCCAGCATGGGCGGGATCGCCGGTAGCCAAACCCTGACCCTCACCATTCGCGGCCTGGCGCTCGATCGAATCACCGCCACCAATACCCGCTGGCTCGCCTACAAAGAGCTTGCCGTGGGGGTTCTCAACGGGCTGTTGTGGGCGCTCGTGGTGGGAGTGGTGGCAACGTTGTGGTTCAAGAGTCCCCTGCTCGGCTCGATCATCGCGGCGGCGCTGGTGATCAACTTGGTGGTTGCGGTGATTTCCGGACTGGCGGTGCCCCTCGTCTTGCACCGCCTAAACATCGATCCCGCCGTCTCGGGAGCGGTGGTCCTCACCACCATCACCGACGTCGTGGGTTTCATGAGCTTTCTCGGACTGGCCACGGTGTTCCTGGTGTGAGGCAGCTGCAGTCAGAGGTTGTGAAAAAACCGTCGCGAGCGGCCCGAGAGCCAGGCGGACGGCGC
>CAZUZO010000028.1:0-30320 GCA_964624765.1 uncultured Thiotrichales bacterium | reverse complement strand
GGGATGTCGCGAGGAGGTTTCTGAGCCAAGTGTCTCAGAGCCGCCACTTTCGATGGAGTGAGTCAGCCGGTGAGAAATGATCACCCAGGGCTGGGATTGCTCCCTGGCGCTCTGTTCACGCCAGAGTCCAAGTAACGCTATCATTTACTTTTAGAACAGGGGTACCTGGCGGCGAACGACGACCATGGCGGAAGCCTTTCTGCGCGCCTGTCACGAATGTGACCTCCTGCATCGCATCGACGTCAGATCAATTCCAATGGTTGCCAGGTGTCGGCGCTGCGGTGCCGTGCTGTTTCGGCGCAAGCAGGACAGCTTAGACCGCACCCTCGCCTTCACCCTCGCCGGGCTTATCCTCTTCGCCGTCGCCAACAGTTTTCCTTTCCTCGAATTTGAAATGCAGGGGCAAGTTACCCAAACCACGCTGATCACCGGCATCAGAGAGCTCCAGATCCAGGGCATGTGGCATCTGGCGCTGGTAGTGTTTCTCACCATCATATTGGCGCCCCTATTGCAGTTAATTGGCCTCCTCTATGTTCTGCTGCCATTGAAGCGAGAGCGCATCCCATGGCGGTTACCGCTGGTGTTTCGGGGGGTCCAGGCGCTGCAACCCTGGGCCATGATGGAGGTTTTTATGTTGGGTATCCTGGTCTCGGTGGTGAAGCTGGGCGAGATGGCCATCATCGTACCGGGGATCGCGCTGTGGTCGTATGGGTTACTCATCCTCGCCCTTGCGGGCTCCGTGGCGTCCTTGGACCCCGACATCGTCTGGGAAAAGCTCGATCCGAGCTGATGAGCGATCGGTTGCTCACCGCAGCGCGCGCCTTCCTCATCAGTTGCCAGAGCTGCCATCTTCTGTGTCGAAACGTGTCCACGGGAGGTCCTGCCGACCTCGTTTGCCCTCGCTGCGGGGCCAAGCTACACCTCCGTAAACCCTACAGCATCAGCCGCACCTGGGCGCTCCTGGTGGCCGCCTACTTGCTCTACATACCCGCCAATCTGCTGCCCATCATGAACAGCTCTAGCCTTGGGTATGAACGCTCCGACACCATACTGAGCGGAGTCAGTTACCTGGTCGTATCCGGTATGTGGCCGATCGCCCTGGTGGTGTTCTTTGCCAGCATCCTGGTACCGCTGCTCAAGCTGGTTGTACTGACCTACTTGGTTATCTCGGTGCAGCGGCGATCACGCTGGCGGCCCAAGGATCGGGCCCGTCTATATCGCGTGACGGAGGGGATCGGCCGCTGGTCTATGGTGGACATCTATGTGGTCACCATCCTGGTGGCGCTGGTGCAGCTGGGATCGGTCGCCCAAGTGGAGGCGGCGTCGGGCGCTATTTTCTTTGCCGCGGTGGTGGTGCTGACCATGTTTGCGGCGATGAGTTTTGACCCACGCTTGATCTGGGATCCGTTAGCGAATGACCATGAGTGATACGGACTACGGCTTGCCAGAGCAGGAGGCGTTGCCAGAGCCCATTATCGAGAGCCGTCGCAGTATATCTCTGGTTTGGCTGATCCCGCTGGTGGCTGCCCTTATCGGTGGTTGGCTGGCATTCAGAGCGCTGTCGGAACAAGGCCCCACCATCACTATCATCTTGAACAGTGCCGATGGTTTGGAAGCCGGTAAGACCAAGATCAGGTACAAGAATGTGCAGGTGGGGCAGGTCGAGCGCATCGACCTGAGCGCGGATCTATCGGATGTCATGGTGACGGCCAAGCTAGTAAAAGGCTCGGAGTCCTACCTGACCGAGAGAACGCGATTCTGGGTGGTCCGTGCCCGGGTGGCGGCCGGTGAGGTTTCCGGGCTCGAGACGCTGCTCTCCGGGGCTTACATCGCTCTCGATCCGGTGTTCGAGGGAAAACCCAGCAGAACCTTCACCGCCCTCGATAAACCCCCGATCGTGACGACCGGGGACCCCGGTCGTCAATTTATCCTGCGCGCTCCCAAGCGCGGATCACTGGACGTGGGGTCACCGGTGTACTATCGGCAGATCCGGGTCGGTCAGGTCGTCGGTTCTGAACTGGACGAGGACGGTGAAGAGGTCAGCATCAACATCTTCATCGATGCCCCCCATCATCAACGGGTACGCCAGAATACTCGCTTCTGGGACGCGGGGGGATTGGACGTGTCGATCACCACCGCTGGCCTCGAAATAAACACCGAGTCATTTGTCAGCCTCATGATCGGTGGTGTCGCATTTGAGACCCTCACCACCCTGGAGACGAGCGAGCCCGCTGAAGAGGGCGAGATCTTCCGCCTGTATCCCAACCAACAAGCTACCAGGGAGCGCACCTATGCGGAAAAGGAGTACTACCTTCTCCACTTCGACAGCTCGGTGCGAGGACTCGATCCCGATGCGCCGGTCGAGCTGCGGGGCATAAAAGTTGGACAGGTGGCCGACATCAGACTCGAGTTTGACGCCGAGAACCTGGAGTTCCAGGTGCCGGTGCTGATCGAGATCGAGCCGGACCGCATTGCCGTGGTGGGCGACCGATCGCTGGAGGGCAACATAACGCTGGAGCAGCTGGTGGAGAAGGGACTGCGAGCCCAACTCAAGACCGGCAATCTCCTCACCGGCCAACTGTTGGTGGATCTGGTGTTCCTGGCAGACGCCCCTCCGGCAAAAGTAGTCTATGACGGACGTTACGCTCAACTGCCCACGGTTCCTACGCCCCTCGAAGAGATCGCCGGCAAACTGGCGAGCATGCTGGATCGCCTCGAAAAGCTGCCAATCGAGGACATTGCGAGTAATCTACGAGACACCGTGCAAGGCACCAGCCAACTGGTAAACTCTGAGCAACTCAGCGAAGCCGCTCGAGGATTCAAAGAGGTCGTTCGCGAAAGCCAGGCGCTCATGCAAACCATGAACCGGGACATCACGCCGGCCCTCGGCGAAACCCTGCGGCAGGTTCGAGGCACGCTGGCGACCCTTGAGCAGGAGCTGGAACAGAATTCGCCGTTGCAGCAGCGGCTCAATAGTCTTCTCCAAGAACTTACCGCCGCCAGCCGTTCGATTCGCCTACTGGCGGACTACTTGGGACGACATCCAGAAGCGATGTTTCGTGGGAAACCCTGATTTCCGGTATTGGGGTCCCAGGACCCCGCAGGATGAGGTCGATGCCGGTACTCCAATGGCTCAGCGATAGACTGCTCCCCAGAGCCACACCACGGCCCGAGGAACAGGCCATCCGCGATGCCATTGAGCGGGTTGTCGAAAAAACCGACCCGCGCCTGCATCTCGTCAAGGGTTATCGAAAAAAGCTTCGCCCCGCTGTGGAAGCATCCTTGCGCTACGCTCGTGAACTCGTCGATCGTTTTCCTCCACCCCGGGAGGTCAGCTCCCGAACCTGGAATACCGACCCCGCTGTCCACGCTTTCTTCAGCAGCGTCGACGATCTCAAGCGCACCGTCAGCGGCAGCCGTAGCCTGAGAAAGCTGTTTGAGAACCGACAGCATGGTCGGGTCGAGGAGGAGGCCTTCGCCTTGCTCGCCATGACCACACGCGAGAGCAAACGTTTCGGCGTCTATCTTCAGGGAGACGCCCTCCAGCAAGAGGTTCTGCAGACCTCCGTCGGTTTTGTGGACCGTGTGGTGGCAGTCGCTCGTCCCACGGAAGCTGCCGTCAGAGCGGCGCTTAGACAACTCGCCTTCGAGGAAATCGTGCTGCATGCGCTCGGCCACATTGCCTCCCTGCGAGACCTCAAGACTCACCTGGCGCGGGAGCGCGCCATGCTGCAGATGCGCTATCGCATCCTGCAGGCGACTCCGGGAAAGCCGGAGTCCTTATTCGAGACGGCAATCACCAATAGCCGTCAGCTGCAGACGGTCGAAACCCAGCTGGCCGAAAACAATCGTCGATTACGGGAGATGCTGGGGCGCTTCCAGCCACTGGAGGACTCTCTGAGGCAGATCGCAACCATCCTAGGAGATCCGCACAATTACCTGACACTGACACCGATCGCTGTGCGGCTAGACCGAATGAATATCGTCGTCGACCCAGGCGATCCACACGGCCAGAACATCGATCTTCTGGAGGCAACGGTTATCGATCGGCCGCCTCGAGTGATGCAGTTGATGAGGTGTCGGCGGGAAGATTTTCTCACCGAGGAGGAGCTGTTGAAACTGGCTAGCCGTCAGCTCGGCTGACAGGCTGAGCTCAGTCAAGCACCTCGGTGACCAAGCTCCCACCTCAGAGCTTGCTCTCAGAAGCTGTTTTAGAAATGTCACGAGCGCCGGCAGAGCAAGGCGCACGGTGGCGACAAAATCGTCCGGAACGATTTTGAACAGCGTTAAGCTGGCCCCGAAGGGGCGAGCCCCAAGGATGGGGCGAGTAACAACCGGAGTGTACAAGGTAGTACATGAGGATTGTGAACCGCTGTGCAACGCAGCTCAGGCAAGCGCAGTATTTTCTAAAACAGCTTTTCAGGCAGGTAACACACTAACACCCATCAGGGCTTCGTCGACGGCGCGGGCGCATTGACGCCCTTCCCGAATCGCCCACACCACCAGTGACTGACCGCGGCGCATATCGCCGCAGGCAAACACCTTCGCCACGTTCGTCTGGTAATCATCGGTGCTTGCCTTGATATTGCCCCGACCATCTAATTCCAGCTGTAACGCGCTGACCAGCCCTTGATGCCGCGGGTGGGCGTAACCCATGGAAAGCAGCACCAGCTCAGCCGGAATACAAAACTCCGTTCCCGGTAGCTCCTGGAGGATACGGTGTCCATCTGGAAATTTTGTGAGCCTTACGCGCACGCAATGTAGTGCCTTGACACACCCATCGGTACCCGAGAAGCGTTTCGGTTCCACCGCCCATTGGCGATGGCAGCCTTCTTCATGGGATGACGAGGTATACAATCTGAATGGCCAGTGAGGCCATGTGAGCCCCTTGTCTTCTCGATCCGGAGGGCAGCGATTATGGTCTAATTGGACGATGGACTTGGCGCCTTGGCGATTGGCCGTGCCAATGCAATCCGCCCCCGTATCACCGCCGCCGATGACGACGACATGCTTGCCCCGTGCCGACAAGGAAGATTTCCTTTGTCGGTTTGCTTTGCTTAGCTGCTTGTTTTGCTGCACCAGGTAGTCCATGGCGACATGAATGCCGCCGAGCTGGCGGCCAGGAATAGGGATGTCTCGCGGCTGCTCGGTGCCGCAAGCCAGCACCACGGCATCGTATTCCTCTATCAGATCACGGGCAGGAATGGCTACGCCCACGTCTTTCTTGACCAAAAATTCAACCCCCTCCGCTTGCATTTGCGCGAGTCGCCGATCGATGTGGCGCTTCTCGATCTTGAAATCAGGGATGCCGTAGCGCAGCAGTCCTCCGATGCCGTCTTGCCTCTCGTAGACCACTATGCTGTGCCCGGCCCGGGCGAGCTGCTGAGCGGCCGTCAGCCCTGCGGGCCCAGAACCGACCACGGCAACACGTCTTCCGGTACGATGCATCGGGATCTCGGGGTATACCCATCCTTCTTCCCATCCCCGATCGATGATGGCGCACTCGATGGTCTTAATGGTGACCGGGTTATCCTGCAAGTTCAGGGTGCATGCCGCCTCACAGGGTGCTGGGCAAAGGCGCCCGGTGAACTCGGGAAAATTATTGGTGGAGTGCAGGACCTGTAACGCCCGCCGCCAATCGCCAGCCGATACCAGATCGTTCCAGTCGGGAATGATGTTGTGGATCGGGCAGCCGGTGTGGCAATAGGGTACGCCGCATTCCATGCAACGCGCTGCCTGGAGGCGGACCTCACTCTCGCTGAGGGGAATTACGAACTCGCGGAAATGGCGAACCCGCTGAGCAATAGGCTCGTAGGATCGATCATGGCGCGGGATGTCGAGGAACGCTCTCGGTCTAGTGTCCATCGTCTTCCTCGCTGGCCAACTGGGGTCAAGAACGTCACGGACGCGCCCGATCCGGCTGGCGGCAATGAGAACACGACCGCTATGCGCAACGTTAGGCCGCTGCCAGCAAACAACACGCTCGCGGTTGCTTGGCTACACACATATACTCCGCATCGCTGGTCACTACCTTATGACCCTCGGCTTGACGACAGCGTTCCACGGTCGTCCGGGAAACCGACGCCGAGGGGTTCTATTGCCGCCTCCCGCTTGTCACCGAGGCGGCCCGCTGTCACGCCTGTACTGGCGTAATATATCTTTAGAGATATTCATTAAGATATATTTGCACTTGTCTACTAACAATATATATTCAATACAACACCATGACGGTGTCATATGTAGCCAAGGACGGCTCTTCTCTACCTCGTTCATTACTCATGCAACGACAAGATAGCCGATGGAGGATCGATATGGAAATGCCGGGAATTTTACATCGGGCTAGCGCCGAGCCAGCCCTTCTCGCAGTGATGCGCCTACGCAAGCCTTGATCACCGCTACCGCATCGGCGTTGCGTGCCGGAGGGAACCTCTAGAGCAAAGCGAGGAAGGGTCTAGCCCGCCAAACCCCAGGAGAGCTTTGCCATGGACGAGAGGTTGCTCACTTCCTCTTGCTGTTGCTGGCCCTTGGGTTACTCGTCTTTTTTTTCTTGCAGTTGGCGTGAGGCTACGCGCCTCGTTATCGGCTCGGTCGTACCGTCCCACACTCTCCTCATGCCCGGTACGGCCTTTTTCTTGCTCGCTTCAGCGCAGAGCGTCCCGCTAGCCATCTTGCCCCAGCGCGGCTCGGGCAGGAGCGTCAATCCCAAACGGTCTCCTCCGCGGCCCCTTAGTGGGCTCGTGACCTGATTAAACCCTGACTGGCCAACCACTCCAAGCAATCCGCGAGCATGACGCGAAGCGGCGCCTGCCGATAGCCGAGCTCATCCTCGGCCTTGCTGGAGACGATGCGCGCATGGGCGACGGCGACCGCTACACCTTCTGGCGTGGCGGTCGGCTCCTGACCCGTCGCGGCGGCCAGCGCTGCCGCCACACGGGCCGCGTTGCGCAGCAGTATCGCCGGCAGGGTGCGCGTCGGGACCGGACGCCCGGTGAGCTCGCCGATGATCTGGGCCAACTCCAAGAACGATGCCGCCGGTCCACCCAGCAAGTAGTTCTCCCCGCTACGCCCGCGCTCCACGGAGGCGATATGCGCCCGTGCCACGACCTCCCCGTGGCAAAAACAGCCCGCGCCCGGTGGAACCCCCGGTATCCGGTTCTCTGCCACCAGCACCACGAAGCGGCTCCAGTTATGCCGGTCATAGCGCCCGATGATATGGGCGGGATTCAGGATCACGGCCGACAGGCCCTGCTCCATGCCATTGCGCACCGCCTGCTCGGCAAGATACTTGGTTCGATCGTAATTGATCCATGACTCGGCGCCTCGCTGCGGTGATGTTTCGCTGATGACGCCTTGCTCGAGGCCATAGGTGTTCCACGTCGACGTGTGGATGAATCGCCGGCACTCTTTTTCCAATGCGACCGTTACCATGTTGCGGGTGCCGTCGACATTGGTTCGGGTCTGACGTGCACGGTGACCCGACCACATCGCTGTGTCCGCGGCCACGTGGAAGACCGCATCTGGCTGTGCCGGCATGGCCTCACGCAACGACCCTAGGTCGCCGATATCGCCCACTGCCAGGCGTACCGCCAAGGGCTCGATTGCCGTGACATCGGAGTTTGGCCGATGGAGCGCCGTGACGGCCCAGCCGCTTGCCACCAATTGCTCGATGAGATGGCGACCGAGAAACCCGGTGCCGCCGCTGACAAAGGCGGTTCTCTGCCTTTCCGGTTGCATAGTGGTTACTCCGCAAGGACCTATTCCCAAACCGGGTACGATGGTGGCCGGCAAGCCAAAGGTAAGATATCACTTTGCGTAGCAAGCGCTGATGTCAGCGCTTTTTGATCATAGGCCAACTATCGCGGGCCGCTCCCGGCCGAGGGTTTCTGGATCACGTGTTTCGGGGCCGCAAAGTCCTACTGCTGCTGGACGAGCTCGCCCAAGACGAGGCGACCCGCGCCGATTACCACAGCCGCCTGATTGAGCATTATCCGTTCCATCCGACCCTGATCAACTTTTTGAATGAAAAACTGGCCACGGTCGAGACCTTCCAGGGTACCCGCGGGGTGTCACGGGTGCTAGCACTTGCCATTTTCCACCGGCATTTAATTCAGGTTGCCAGCACCCGTCACGCCCGCGGTCAGGACGAAGCGCATGGCGTCTTCCATCCCCATATCGAGCGGCCTGACATTGCCCCTGGGTACCAGCACCGCGTAGCCGCCGATCATATAGCTCATGGGCAGATAGACCAAAATTTTGTCTTCTCGTCGCAACCCTTCGGGCAGATTATCCGGATCCTTCTGGGTGACGAAACCGACCAGCTCCATGTCGGTGTCGCCGAGTTTTACCGCGACGACCTGCTGGAGACCGGTCTCCTGCTTGAGCGAGAAGTAGTCAAACAAATCGCGTATGGATCGGTAAACGGATTTGATAAGCGGCATGCGGTAGATCAGCTGCTCGGCCATGGCGAACAGCTGCCGGAACACGTAGGCATGCATCAGTAGTCCGATGGCAAACAGAACGCCGACTCCAGCGATGATGCCCATGCCGGGCCAGTAGAGCGCTTCCGGCAGGATCAGGTGAATCAGCCCTCCCAGTAGCGACTCGGCCGAGACCGCCAGCCAGTAGAGCAGGTAAAGGGTCAATACGATGGGCAGGATGGTCACCAACCCGGTCAGGATATTCCTGCCTATAAAGCTCAGCATCCGAAGCTCCTTCGTTTCAGCCGTTGTAGTGTTGCTGATGATTGTGAAAGTGGCGAAGCATGAACTCCTGTTTTCCCGCATCTCGGACCTTGTGGCGGGATAGCGAAACCTATCCCGCCAATTCCCACTGAAGGCATGGCGCTGTACGACGCTACGTTCAGCCCATAGCGTGCGTCGGCGTTCCAGCAAGACAACGATGAAAAAGGCAGAAGGTGCCGCCGGAGATCAAGGCACGTATGCATTCTGACACCGCTGGCTCGAGGTCAAAGCCGCAGAAGAATCGCTGCATACGATCGTAAAAAGAAACACTCAAATGATCATGGCGATGGGCTATCAACGTCAAAGGGTGCAGCGGGGGTTCTTATGCCCTGACCTTGCGTTTGCGCAGCGATCTTTTTCAGTAGCCGCTGCTGGCGATGCCGATGGGCGGCGGCACTCGGTGCCAGGGCCGTCAGAGTGCGTGTAAAGCGTAAGGCCATCGGTAGATCGAGGTCCTGGTGCTCATAGTACTTGGCCAGTTGCTCGATGGCTTCCAGGTGTTGGTCGGCAGCGAGGGGCTTCCAGATACTGACCGCCAGAGGCCAGTTGCGCTGTTGCCGTGCTAGCCGAGCCAGCTCGAGCAGGGCCTTCCGATCTAGCCGTGTCCGGTTAGCGAGCAAGTACTGATAGGTGTGGTGTTCCGTTCGCCGATGGCGCAGGATGGGTAGGATGTTGGCATCGTGGGCCAGGGGATCCGCATAACAGGGCGGCAACGCGGACGCCAGAGCGACTAGGGAGAGCAGATCCCAGCGGTTGTGCTGGAGCAGCCGAGGCAGATCTTCGGCAACGCCCTTGCGCATCCAGTCGAACCAGACTTGCGGTACCCAGGCGCCGGGTAGATCATCGGTACGTAAGAAGCCGAGGAGCCGGGTCTCGACGGTCTGCAGCCGACAGTCAGGCCAGCGCTCGGCGAAGGCACGTCGGGTAGGATGCAACAGATCGATATGGGTCAGGGAGCACAAAGGGTCGCTGAGCCGCGCCAGGCGGTAACGGCTCGCTAACAGCGGACGGTCGAAGGTTTTGCCATTATAGGTCACCACTGTCTGCGCATCGCCGAGGGCTTGGCCAGCTTCACCGAGCAGCGCGGATTCGGCCTGAAAGCGTGTCAGCAGGTATTGCCGAAGCCGCAGACCCTGTGGCATCACATTCACCAATCCCAGCAGAAAGACCAGCGTCCCGCTACCGGTAGAGAGTCCCGTCGTCTCACAGTCCAGAAAGACTGTCCCCTCGGGTCGTGTCGATGAGGCCCCAAACAGTTGCAGGGCCTCTACGGCGGTGGCGTATAATCGACTGCGACCGTGGGCCATACCGCACGGCAGATAGCGCTCGACGGCGATCAAGCCCGGCCTAAGGCAGCGTCCATGCAAGCGGCGCGCGAGGGCGTCATCGTCGAGCTGAGATTGGGTCGGTGTTGGCCTGCCCCGAGTACGCGCGAGCCTTCCCAGCTGTGCCCGTAAGCTGCTGTCAGGCCCAGCCCCTGCAACCGGTGCTTGCGGGCCGACCGGGGCCGTGCCCCGTTGTTGTCGCAGTTTGCTGAGACGATCCTTGAGGGTCATCGCGGTGGGAGGTGCGGCTGCGCCAACAGCGCCAGGATGGCCAGCGCCGCTCGTTTTGGGGAATAGCGGACTGGCTCGCCGGGGTTCAGGATCGGCCCAATACAGGCCGGGCAGCCGTGCTGGCAGGGGCAGTCGGCGACCAGCTCGGCGGCCTTGTCGATCACCTGAGCGCGCAGCTGGAACAACGGTGCGGCAAGTCCGATACCCCCGGGATAGTTGTCGTAAACGAAGAGGCTCGGGTTAAATCGCGGCCCCGACTCACCACCGAGGTCCTCCGCTGCTCCGGGGCGCCGCCCCACAGCATCCTTGCTACCTGCCGACCAGCTGCCATCGCCGTTGCCGACGGCGCGCCCGAGGTCACTGACCTCTGACATGGTCAGGAGTGCCGCCACGAAATGCAGCGCGTGGGCGGCACCGAGCAGCCCGTTCAGCGCTTGCCAACGGGACGGGAAATGCTCATCGAGCACGTGCGGAGCGATCTGCCACCAGACTGCCGTGGTGTGCATTTCCTGGTCCGGGAGGTTGATGGATCCGTAACCGACGTTTTCGTGGGTGTAATAGCGGATCTTCTTGTAGCCTGCCACGCGCCGGATTACATGGACCTCTCCTTCGGCACAGTGGCCATGCCGGTGGGCAACGGACTCAAAGCTCTCGAGGATCTTCAAGCGTGTGTAGTCGATGGCTGTGGTGTAGTAATCGGCTGCGGTCTGGCGCACAAAGGCCTTGCGCCCAACCCAGTCGAGCCGTTCCACTTGCCAGGGTCGCGCCTGCACCAGGTAGATGGCCCCCTCGTAGAGGGTGAGCGCGGCGCTACTGTAATCCACCTCGGCGATCACGTCTTTCTTGCCCGCCGTGATGTCGATGACCAAGAAATTACCCTCGGCAACAGACCGAAGGTTGACGCTGTTGGCCGGATAACTGTCGGTCATCCAGTGCCAAGTGCTGCCCTCATGGTGGAGCACCTGCTCGGCCTGGAGATAGTCCAGGAGCTCTGGGAGATCCGCTCCGCCGAAGGACTCACCATCCTCGAAGGGCAGCTCGAAGGCCGCGCAGCGCACGTGATCGAGGCGGATTAGCAGTTGGTCGGGGTCGATGCGGGCGTGCTCCGGCGCGGCGCCGAGGAAAAAATCGGGATGGGTGACGAGGTATTGATCGAGAGGGGACGAGGTGGCGACCACGATCCCCAGGCTCTTGTGGCCGCGTCGCCCGGCGCGACCGAGGCGCTGCCAGGTGCCGGCAATGGTTCCGGGATAGCCGTTTAACACGCACACGTCCAGTGTGCCGATGTCCACGCCGAGTTCCAAAGCGTTGGTGGCCACCACGCAATCGACTGCACCCTCCCGTAGCTCGCGCTCAGTGGCTCGGCGCTGCTTCGGCAGATATCCTCCGCGATAGGCGCGCACCCGGGCCGGTCGGCGGGGGTCGCTATCGAGCACATCCTTCAGATACTTGGTGAGCACCTCGACCAGCAGGCGGGTTTGGGCGAACACGATGGTCTTGAGCCCCGCAGCGACGGCGAAACGGGCGAGGCGGGCCGTCTGGGAACGTGCCGAGGCTCGGATGCCAAGCTCGTGGTTGACGATCGGCGGATTCCACAGCAACACATGCCGAGCGCCTTGGGGTGCACCGCTGGTGACGATGGTCTGCACGGCATCCCCGATGAGGCGGCGGGCAAGCTCAGCCGGATTGGCGATGGTGGCCGAACACAAGACAAAAACCGGCTCCGCCCCGTAAAAGCGTCCGATGCGTCGCAGGCGCCGCAAGACATTGGCCACATGGGCGCCGAATACCCCCCGGTAGGTGTGCAGTTCGTCGATGACGATAAATCGCAGGCTTTCGAAAAACGGTGCCCATTTAGTGTGGTGGGGCAAGATCCCTTGGTGCAGCATGTCGGGGTTGGTGACCACGATGTCGCCTTGGGTGCGGATAGCGTGGCGAGCCTCGCTCGGGGTATCGCCGTCGAAGGTGAAGCTTCGCACCCCGAGCTCTGCCGCCTGGTTTAACGCCCCGAGCTCAGTCACCTGGTCTTGGGAGAGGGCTTTAGTGGGAAAGAGGTACAGTGCCTTGGCGTTGGCCTCGAGGATCGCCTGCAAAACCGGAAGGTTGTAGCACAGGGTTTTGCCGGAGGCGGTGGGGGTGACGATAACGGTATGCCGGCCGGCAGTGATGCTTTCCCACGCTTCGAGCTGGTGGCAATAGAGACGTTGGATGCCACGGCGCTGCAGGCCGAGCTGCAGGAGCGGATGGAGGTTCGCGGGGAAATCGCTGTAGCGGGCCGCCTTGGGGGGAATGTGAAGTTCGCCGGTGATGCAGTCTCGGTAGCGCGCCGCCAAACGCTCGAGCAAGGGATCTACGGCGCGCGAGCTCGGGGGGCTCGGCGTGGTCGCGCTTCGCGCTTTGCAGGGGCGCAGTTTTGCTGACCTCAATGCCGGGGGCTTCCTCTGTTCTCCGACCGCAGTCTAAGTCACCCTGGCCTCCCTCACAAGCGCTCCTGCTCGTCCTATCGACCCGCTGTCGGCAGCACATCGATAAAGTGGCACTGATCATGCATTACTTTTGGAGGCTTCATAAGCGAATTACTGAATGCTAATTGATCCGATGGCCTCCAGCGCTCCCTGTGCCGCCCAGAAGAGGTGCCCTGCCGGTGTCGTCGTAGTGGGTGGGCAGGGGCTGATGCGAGGGCTGGTGTTTGACGGGCGGATGATGAGTGGGGGTCACGGGAAGCAGGAGCCGGTGCCGTGTGGCAAAGAGCATACAGGGCATACAGCGCAAGCCGGAGGCTGTCGGCTTCCCGGCATGGAGAGTTTTGTACTCGTAGGATACCAACGAGAGGAGATAGTATTATGAATACGGTCATGGAATCCAACTCTGGGATAAGGAGTGCCCTTCCCAAGTTGTTGCTGGCGATCGCGTCGGTTGCTGTGATGGCTTATGCCATCAGCTATCTGTTCGCCGTCAGCCCCATACTGGTGCGCGTTCTAGGGACGCTGGTATCGGGTAGCTGAGGGCAACGAACGGGCATCGAGGCTTGCGGTCTATGAACCTGTATGGCCTCAACTGCGCTCGCTAAGAAGCTGTTTTAAGAATGTCACGAGCGCCGCCAGAGCAAGGCGCACGGCAGCGAGACAAAATCGTCCGGAACGATTTTGAACAGCCGCAGGCTGGCTCCGAGGGAGCGAGCCTCAGGGATGGGGCGAGTAACGCGGAGTGTACAAAGGAGTACATGAGCATTTCGAGCTGCCGCGCAACGCAGCTCAGGCAAGCGCAGTAATTCTTAAAACAGCTTCTAAGGGAAGACGTTATCCAGTATGCCAGATGGGCGTGTCGGCTCGCGCGCAGAAAAGACGAGCGACCCGGCACGTGAGGTCGGTGCTGCTGGCGGTATGACGATAGCACCGACACTTCCTCTGCCTGGGGTGGTGGCGGCCATGCTGCGAGAAACCCCAGAGCTTAGGCAGGCTTATATCGTCGGCGGTTGTGTGCGCGATTGGCTGCTGGGTCGGCCGGTCACGGATTACGATATCGAAGTCTTCCAGATCGACTATCCGGAGCTGCTGCGGGCGCTGTCCCGTTGGGGGAGCGCCCGGTGGGTAGGGCGCTGTTTCGGCACCGTTAAGCTGCGCCTTGCAGAGGGTGTGAACGTGGATTTCAGTCTTCCGCGACGTGCTTTCGGCGCAAGCAGGCGAGGGAGCGGTGAGGCTGTCTACGATCCGCACTTGTCGTTAGCCGAGGCTGCCGCACGCCGGGATTTCACCCTGAACGCTTTGCTGTATGACCCGCGGCAGCAGCGGTTGCTGGATTTCGTCGGTGGCCTTCAGGACCTCAAGCGCTCGGTGCTTCGCCATACCAGTGACGCCTTCGTGGAAGACCCCTTGCGGGTGTTGCGAGGCATGCAGCTGGCCTCGCGCTTTAACCTCGCGCCCGCGCCGGAGACCATCGGGCTGTGTCGCCAGATGACGACAGCCTACGGCCAGATTGCGGCGGAAAGGATCTGGGAGGAGTGGCGGAAATGGGCCACCCAGAGCGCCATGCCTTCGGCTGGGCTGCGGTTTCTCGATGCCACAACATGGTCTTGGCATTATCCGGAAATTCAAGCCTTGAAAGCCACACCCCAGGATCCCGAGTGGCATCCGGAAGGGGACGTGTTTCGTCATACCTGTCAGTGCTGCGATGCCATGGTAAGGTTACCCGGCTGGCAAGCGGCAGCAGACCAGGGGCGGGCGGTCTATCTGTTGGCCATCTTGGCCCATGATTTTGGTAAGCCGGCCACCACGCAAACGGTGCAAAAGGGTGGGCGGTTGCGGATCGTATCGCCGGGTCATGACCGGGTCGGCGCCCAGCGGGCGGAGGATTTCCTGCGCCGTATCCATGCCCCGAAGGCGATCGTCCAGCGCGTGAAGCCGTTGGTGAAAAACCATCTGGCGCATCTCCAGGGGCCAACGGATCGGATGGTGAGGCGCCTAGCTCAGCGCCTAGTGCCGGAAACGATCGAGTCGCTGACGCTGGTGATGTGCGCCGACCACCTGGGGCGCCAACCGGGGCCGGCCATTATCCCGGAATCGATTCGGGCCTTGCAGCGAAAGGCGGCGGCACTGCGGGTGGCGCGAGCCGCTCCCGCGCCGCTACTCAAGGGACGCCATCTCCTGGATGGCGGCATGGCACCGGGTCCCGCCATGGGTGCGGTCCTCAGGGCGGCCTACGCTGCGCAGTTAGATGGGGCCTTCGATGATCTGGAGGGTGCGTTGCAATGGGTCCAGTCCCACGGGGTGGGCGTGGCGTTGAGCGAGCGGCTACAGCCCGACTCGCGACCCGAGTCACGCCGAGGCTCGCAGCAGCCCCGGTTGGACAACGGATTGGGCTAGAGCAGCAAACGGCGAATATCGGTCAGCAGGGCACTCAGGTGATGGGTAAACCGTGCCGCGCCGGCGCCGTCGATGACGCGGTGGTCATAGGAAAGCGACAACGGCAGCATCAGTCTCGGCACGAACTGGCCGTCCTGGTAGATGGGTTTCATCTGGGCCCGGGAGATGCCCAGGATGGCGACCTCGGGGGCATTGACGATGGGCGTAAAGGCCGTTCCGGCAATGCCGCCGAGGCTGGATAGGGTGAAGGTGCCTCCCTGCAAGTCAGCCGGGGCGAGCTTACGTTCCCGTGCCCGCCCGCTGATCTCCATGAGTTCTCCGGCCAGCTCGAAAATGCTTTTCTTGTCCACGTCTCGCACGACAGGGACCACCAGACCCTCCGTGGTATCGACGGCGACCCCGATATGGTAATACTGCTTGAGAATAAGATTCTCGCGGCTCGCATCGAGGGATGCGTTGAAGGTGGGATGGGCTCGCAGACTGGCGACGGTCGCCTTGAGCAAGAACGCCAACAGTGTGAGGCGCGTGCCGCGGGCTTCGGCCTCTGCTCGTAGACTCTTGCGAAAGGCCTCGAGTTCGGAGATGTCGGCCTCGTCGTGCTGCGTGACATGGGGGACGTGCAGCCAGGAGCGGTGGACGTTGGCGCCTGTGAGCCGCTTGATGCGGCTCACAGGCCTTACCTCGATGGTGCCGAATTGGGAGAAGTCGATCACTGGCATCGGCGGCAGGGCAAAACCTGGAGCGGCCGCTGGTGCTGCCGATGCGGTTAACGACTCCTTGACGAACCGCTGCACATCCTCGCGCAGGATGCGCCCCTTGCGTCCGGTGCCGATGACGCGCGTCAGATCCACCCCCAGCTCTCGGGCGAAGCGGCGAATCGACGGGCTGGCATGGGGTCTTGGTGCCATCGCCTGCCCCTCGTCGATGAGGCCGGCGGTCGGTGCCTCACGGGGCCTGGGCGTGGGCGGGAGGGCAACCGCCTCGCTGCTGGTGGCTGCGCCGCGGTCCTCGGGGATCGTCGCCGTGACTTCAACACCGGCGTCGGCTGCGGCCGAGGTGGGCTCGTGCGGCGGCTCTCGCTCCTGCACCTGGCCTTCCTGTGGTGGCGCCGGTTCGCGGGCCGCGGCACCGGCCGGCTCCGCGGCGGGCTCGTCGACTTCCAGGGTGAGGATAAGGGTTCCCTGGGCAACCTTGCTACCAGGATTGACCTGCACTGCTTTCACCTGCCCGGCGTGGGGCGATGGCACATCCATGCTTGCCTTATCGCTCTCGAGGGTGATCAGAGGATCATCGACATTGACCCGATCGCCCGCTTGCACGAGCACCTCGATGACGTCAACGTCCGTGAAGTCACCGACGTCTGGCACTCGGACGTCTATGATGTTGGCCACGGGCCCCTCTCCTTGTGGTTAGTCGCGCCTGTCAAACGGTGGCTGGATTCGGTTTTTCCGGATCGATGCCGTAGCGGCGAATCGCCTCGGCGACCGTTGTGGCCTCAAGCTCTCCTTCATCGGCTAGGGCCTTGAGGGCTGCCACCGCAACATAGTATCGATTGACCTCGAAGAACTTGCGAAGCCGAGTTCGGGTATCCGAGCGTCCAAAGCCGTCGGTACCGAGGACCACATAGCGACCGGGCACGAAGGGCCTGATCTGATCGGCAAACAAGCGCATATAGTCGGTCGCCGCCACGATGGGTCCCTTGTACTCCCTGAGACACCTTTCGACGTAACTTTGTCGTGCTGGTTGCTCGGGATGAAGCAGGTTCCAGCGCTCGACCTCGATTCCCTCGCGCCGCAGCTCGTTAAAGCTGGTCACGCTCCAAACGTCTGCGCCGATCGGGTAGTCGGTCTCCAGGAGCTCGGCGGCGGCCAGGACTTCACGTAATAAAGTCCCGCTACCCAGCAGCTGAACCCTGAGTTTCCTGCGCTTGCTAGGGGGTGCCCCCTCGCGCACCCGATACATGCCTTTTACGATGCCGGTCTCGACCCCCGCCGGCATCGCCGGATGGGAGTAGTTCTCGTTCATTACGGTGATGTAGTAATACACCGACTCCTGGGCCTCATACATGCGCCTTAGCCCATCCTGAACGATCACCGCAAGCTCATAGGAGAACGTGGGATCATAGGCCACGCAGCGGGGATGGGTCGCGGCCAGGAGGTGGCTGTGGCCATCCTGATGTTGTAAGCCCTCTCCTGCCAGGGTGGTACGCCCGGCCGTGCCGCCGATGAGAAATCCCCGTGCTCGATGGTCTCCTGCGGCATAGAGGAGATCGCCCACCCGTTGAAAGCCAAACATGGAATAGAAAATATAGAAGGGGATCATGTGCACGCCGTGATTCGCGTAGGCGGTGCCAGCGGCGATAAACGAGCAAGTGGAGCCCGCCTCGGTGATCCCTTCTTCTAATATCTGGCCACTCGTTGCCTCGCGGTAGACCATCAATTGATCGGCATCCTCCGGTTCATAGAGCTGCCCTTTGGAGGAGTAAATCCCAAGCTGGCGGAACATGCCTTCCATGCCGAAGGTGCGTGCTTCATCGGCGACGATGGGAACCACGTGGCGACCGATTTGCTTATCACGGATCAGCGCGGTGAGCAGTCTCACGAAAGCCATGGTGGTGGATATTTCCCGTTCGCCGGTGTCCTTGAGCTGCGGGCCGAAGGCTTCTAGCGGCGGTATCTGGAGCGGCTTGGTGGTTACGCGGCGGGCGGGCAGGTAGCCCCCCAGTGCTGTGCGCCGTTCCTGCAGGTATTTCATCTCCGGACTGTCATCGGGCGGCCGATAAAGCGGTGCGGCACCGATCGCCTCGTCGGGGATAGGTATCTGGAACCGATCCCGGAACGCCTTTAGGGCTTCCTCTCCCATTTTCTTCTGTTGGTGGGTGATGTTCTGCCCTTCGCCGGCTTCCCCCATACCGTAGCCTTTGACGGTCTTGGCCAGGATGACCGTGGGTTGGCCCTGGTGCGCCACGGCCGCCGCATAGGCCGCATACACCTTGTGCGGGTCGTGACCGCCTCGGTTCAGACGCCAAATGTCCTCGTCGGTGAGGTTTGACACCAGCTGTTTGAGCTCAGGGTACTTGCCAAAGAAGTGCTCTCGCGTATAGGCGCCGCCCTTGGCCTTGTAGTTCTGAAATTCGCCGTCAACGGTTTCTTCCATGGCGCGCAGCAGCAAGCCCTTGGTGTCGCGCAGGAAAAGCGGATCCCAATACGAGCCCCAGATGACTTTGATGACGTTCCAGCCAGCGCCACGGAAATCGGATTCGAGTTCTTGGATGATCCGACCATTACCGCGCACGGGTCCATCCAAGCGCTGGAGATTGCAGTTGATCACGAAAATCAGGTTGTCCAGTTCCTCTCGGGCTGCGAGCGAAACGGCCCCGAGGGACTCGGGCTCGTCCATTTCACCATCGCCCATGAATGCCCAGACCTTACGGCCCTCGGTGTCGAGAATCCCGCGATTGTGTAAGTATTTCATGAAGCGCGCCTGATAGATGGCCATGATCGGCCCAAGCCCCATGGACACCGTGGGGAATTGCCAGAACTCAGGCATCAACCAAGGGTGCGGATAAGACGATAGTCCATCACCCTCAGTTTCTTGGCGGAATTTCTTCAGCTGTGCTTCGCTGAGACGTCCCTCGAGAAAAGCGCGGGCGTAGATTCCAGGGGCGGAGTGACCTTGAATATAGACGAGGTCGCCCCCGTGGTGGGTATTGGGGGCATGAAAAAAATGGTTAAATCCCACATCGTAGAGGGTTGCCGAGGAAGCGAAGCTAGCGATGTGTCCGCCAAGCTCCGAGCTGGTGCGGTTGGCCTGGACTACCATCGCCAGTGCGTTCCAGCGAATCAGACTGCGGATACGCCACTCGATGGCCGGATCACCGGGAGTGTGTGCCTCCCGCGAGGGTGGAATGGTGTTGATATAGGCGGTATTGGCTGAGTAGGGAAAATGGACGCCGGATCGGCGGGCTTGGTCGATGAGCTGCTCCAATAAGTAATGTGCCCGCTCGATGCCGTCACGTTCGATGATCGAGGCCAGCGCATCGAGCCATTCCCGTGTCTCGACCTGGTCGATGTCAATAAAATCGAGTTTGGCAGCCATGGGACTCCTCACAACGTGGTCATCTAGGTTTAAGCCGGGTGGTCGCTGAGAAGCTGTTTTAACAACTGCTGCGCTTGCCTGAATGGCGTTAGGCGACGATTTTTTCATAACCCCGGAGGCGGGGCGGCGGGATAGGTTACTTGGCACCTCGATGGGGCATGGAAGTGGGCAATATACCGAAGTTCCAGACTTGACGCGAGGCCTCAGTTCATTCGACCATAACACGTTGTAGTTGACTCAATCTGCCGTTATACGCCACCGAGGAACTGAGCGATTCATCCTGGTAAGCCTCCGGAGAGGGGGGTCGGCCCAGCACTCTTCGAACCGGTTCGCGCACATCTCTACTCCCGTATCATCGGCCAGCGCGCTCTCATCGACAGTATGTTGGTCTGCTTGCTCAGCGAAGGCCATATGCTGATAGAGGGGGTTCCGGGGCTGGCCAAGACAACCGCGGTGAAATCCTTGGGCGAGGCGCTGGAAGGGGATTTCCAACGCATTCAGTTCACTCCCGATCTGCTGCCTTCCGATTTGATCGGTACCGACATCTACCGGCAGGAGAAGGGCGAATTCGTGTTCCGCCCCGGTCCGCTGTTCCACAACATCTTGTTGGCCGATGAGGTGAATCGGGCGCCGGCTAAGGTCCAGTCCGCCTTGCTCGAGGCGATGGGTGAACGGCAGATCACTGTAGGTCATCGCACCTATGCGCTGCCACGGCTATTCATGGTCCTGGCCACGCAAAACCCCATCGAGCAGGAAGGGACCTATCAGCTGCCAGAAGCTCAGCTCGATCGGTTTCTACTGCACGTCTGGGTGGGTTATCCCAGCCGCGACGAGGAGCTCGCTATTCTGGATCTCGATGGCGAACGTCGACGCACGCCTTCGGCGCTATCCAACGGGATCCTGTCGCAAGCGGAGCTGTTCGCCGCCCAGCACGCGGTGGCCGAAATCTATCTGGACCGGCGGGTGCTGCGCTACATCGTCGATCTGGTGCTCGCGAGCCGAGAACCGACGGCCTATGATGATGAGCTTGGCCGTTGCCTTCGCTACGGCGCTTCGCCCCGGGCCAGTATCGCCCTGGCCCGCTGTGCCCGCGCGTTGGCCTGGCTGCAGGGGAAGGACTACGTAGCCCCGGAACACGTGCAACGCATGGCACCGGAGGTGCTGCGCCATCGCCTGTTATTGACCTTCGAGGCGGAGGCCGAAGGGATGACCTCAGATGATATCGTTCGGCGCTTGTTGGACGTCGTGGCCGTCCCGTGATGGTCCATGACCGTTGAAGTGCACTTGGATGAGCTGCTGGAGCTGCGCCACCCGGCTCATGCGCTGGGCTTAGCCACCCGTCACCAGGTGGCGTCGGTCATGAGCGGTCTGTACGCCTCCGTGTTCCGCGGGCGCGGCATGGAATTCGAAGAGACCCGCTGCTACCAGGAGGGGGATGAGATCCGCCACATGGATTGGCGGGTCACAGCCCGCACCGGGATGCCCCACCTGAAGTTGTTCGCCGAGGAACGCGAGCGCGCGGTGGTGTTGTGTGTAGATGCCTCGGCGCCCATGCACTTCGGTACCCGGGGTACGCTGAAGTTGGTCCAGGCGGTGCGCGCGGCAGCCCTACTCGGCTGGGCCGCCTCGTTGAGCCAGGACCGCGTCGGCGCACTCATTTTTGGCGAGGCGCGCGGTCAATTCCAGTTCTTCAGACCGACTCGAGGTCGCCGTGCGCTGTGGCGCCTGCTAAATGCCTTGACCCAAACTGCCGCCGCCGGTGTGCCGGCAAGGGAACCGCTCAGCGAGGCGTTGGCATGGCTCGACCGCCTGACGCCGACCGGCGCTGTCGTATTCGTGATCGCCGATTTTGACGGGGATGCGAAAACTCTGGAGGTGCCGCTGGGGCGATTGCGGCAGCGCCGCGAGGTGGTATTGGTAGCGGTGAGCGATGTGGCGGATCGAATGATCCCGGATCTCGGATCCGTCGTGTTTGCCGATGCCGCGGGACGCCGAGTGTGGGTCGACACCGCGAGCGCGGAAGGACGAGAACGCTATCGACAGAGTTGGGAACGGAATCGATCGGCTTTGGAGCAGCTCGTGACGCGGCTCGGCCTGTCCCTGATCCCGGTCTGGACCCATGATGAAATCCACCAAGCCTTGGCGGCAGGGCTGCGTCGACGCTGGCGGCAGCAACGTGGCCGTCGATGAACCTTGACTGGGCGGAGCTACGGGACATCCGTGGGTTGGATCCTGCACCTTGGTGGCCGCCCACGATCATCGGTTGGCTCCTCATCGCCGGGTTACTGCTGGCCAGCGTGGCAGTTTTTGTCTGGTCCCAGCGGCGGCGGCGAGCACGAGGGCGCTGGCGTCAAGAAGCCGCCCTCGGTCTTCACCAGCTGCAGGCCCGGCTGGAAGACATCTCCGCCCATGAGGCTGCCGGTGAGTTGGGCGAATGGTTACGGTGCATCGCTATGGCGTATCGGGGTCGACGGGTTTGCGCAGGGTTGGTAGGTGAGGCCTGGTTGGCCTGGCTGGAGGCTCACGACCCCCATGGCTTCCCTTGGCGTCGGGCCGGACGGTGCTTGTTGGAATGGCCCTACGCGCCTTCCTCTCCTGAAGGCTCGTCCGGTACCGATCTGGCGCCCTTGATAAGGGCCGCCGAGTCGTGGCTCGACCGGCCACCCGGCGGTGACTGAGAGGTTGTGAAAAATCGGCTACCCAACCCAATAGCCTAGACAGCGTTGCACCATGCTAAGTTTTGCTTGGCCGTGGTTTGCGCTGCTGTTGCCCTTGCCCTGGTTGCTAGCGTGGCAGTTCAGGCGACCCTCCAGAGCCCGCGAAGGTGACAGCACAAACCGCGTACTGCTCAATCCAGCAGTCTCTCGACTGGAAGCGGCCTTTGCGTCGGATACTCCACGAGCCAGGGGCTATCGGTGGTTGTGGGAACTCCTAGGCGGGTTGTTCTGGGCGGCTCTCGTGGTTGCCCTGATGGGCCCCCAGCGGCTTGATCGCTATACCGAGGCCGTGAGCCATGGGCGGGATCTGATGTTGGCCGTTGACATCTCGCGTTCCATGGAGGCGCTTGATTTCCAACTCGATGGTCGGCCCGTTAATCGGCTCGCGGTGGTGAAGGGGGTGGTGGGTTCTTTCATCGAGCTGCGGCGCGGTGATCGCATCGGCCTGATTCTTTTCGGTGATGTCGCCTACCTTCAGGCACCCCTGACGTTGGATGGCGCTGCGGTTCGTGCCATGCTTGAAGGCGTGGTGCCACGTATGGCCGGTGACGCCACCGCCATCGGCGATGCGGTGGGCCTGGCGGTGAAGAAACTACGGGAGCGCGAAGCCGGCGGCCGAGTGATCATTTTGTTGACGGATGGTGAGAATACGGCAGGGGGCTTGCCACCTCTGGAGGCCGCGCGGCTGGCGAGGCACCATGGTATTCGGATTTATGCCATCGGGGTTGGCAGTCATGGCCAAGTGCCTTTTCCTGAGGGAGACGACTTGGTAATGAAGACGGTGCCCCTCGATGAGGGGTTACTGCAAGTCATGTCTGAGATGACCGACGGGGTGTATTTCCGGGCCACGGATACCGATGCGTTGCGATCCATCTATCGGCACATCGATGGACTGGAGGCGACCGAGGCAGTGACGCACAGTACCTATGTGCCGCGCCCCCTGTTTCGCTGGCCGCTAGCCTTTGCTGGGGGATTGTTGCTGGGTTTGGCGGGACTTGCATTGGTCGACCGCCAATCTCGCCTGAGTCGTTGATGGTGGTCGACGTCAGCGGTTTTCATTTTTCCCACCCGGCATGGTTTTGGGGTATGCCAGTGCCGGTCTTGATCTGGGGATGGCTGCGCTGGCGCCGACAGAGGCTAAAGGATCAGCTGGCGCGTTATGCTGATCCCCATCTCTTGCCGCATCTCCTCCTCAAGGGTGATGGGCATCCGACTCTGATGCGCTGGCTGCTGCTCTGGTCGTTGTTGTGGTGGCTTGGGGTGGTCGCGATGGCCGGGCCTCGTTTCGGATTCACCGATGTTCAACGCTACCGTCCTGGTGCCAGCCTGCTGATTCTGCTGGATCTGTCTCGGTCCATGGCAGTGACCGATGTCAAGCCCTTTCGACTGGCTCGTGCCCAGCAGGAGGTTGCGGATTTGCTGGCCACTGAGCCCGCGTTTCGCATTGGGCTGATGGCCTTTGCATCCGTGCCCCACGTAGTGGCGCCGATTACCGACGACCTCGAGACGCTGCGCCACCTGCTGCCGGCGCTGTCTCTGGATCTGGTACGTTTGCAGGGTACGCGCCTGCTGCCCGCCTTGGAGCGGGCCGAGGGGCTGTTTGCAGCCGAGCCGAAGCAATCGGCACGGGCGCTGCTCGTGGTGAGCGACGGTGATTTTATGGAAACGGACCTGGGAGCGGTAATGGAGCGGTTGCGACGCGCCGGTGTGCGTATCCACGTGCTCGGGGTGGGTACGCCCGAGGGCGGGCCGATACCGGCAGCGAGGGAGGGGGAATGGCTGCGTACGGCGGATGGCGAGAGGGTGGTTTCGCAGCTTGCGGAGAATCGGCTGCAGGCGTTAGCCAAGGCCGGTGGTGGTCGTTACCGCAGGGCCGATTTCCATCGTTCCGATACGCATGATGTGCTGGCCGCTATCGCGGAGCAGGCCTTGCTCCCGCTGAAGATGGAGAGCGAACATCGTGTCTGGCACGAACGCTACTACGTGCCGGTGGGGCTGATGCTGGGGATATGGTTGTATGTGTACCTGCTGCGCCGTCGCTAGGCGGCGTGGTTTTCGCTGCGCGGTGGTGTTCGACCGGCGCGGCACCGTCCGCTGCCGTAATCCTTGCCCGGCGATGAGCTTGGCGTTGTCGTTACTGCTCGCCTTGTTGCCGAGTGTTCTGGAAGCAGACTGGTTGGCCCCGTCGGAACGGCGGGCGCGCGCCTACTTTGCCCAGGGCCGGTACGAAGCGGCAGCAGCAGCGTTTCAGGATGCTTACCGCCGCGGCGTCGCTTGCTACCGCGCGGGACGCTACCGCGAGGCGGAACAGGCGTTTGCGTCGGTGGTGCGCGGCGAGGTGCAGCTAGATGCCCAGTATAACTTGGGAAACGCCCGATTTCGGATGGGCGAGTATGGCTTGGCGATCGAAGCCTATGAGGCGGTGCTGAAGCGCCATCCGGGCCATGCTGATGCGCGACATAATCTGGCCCTGGCTAGGCGGTGGCTAGAACAGAAGGACAGCGCCGGCGATGTGAGGAAAGCCTATCCGGCTCCCCTATCGGAGGGGCAGCCGGGTGCGGCCGAGTCGCAGCAGCCGACGCGTCGGGAAAAGCCGGCCGACGCGGGGCTCCCTCGACAGGATGAGGATAAGGGGGTGACGCAAGAATCCTCGGAGACTTCCCTGAACGACAAGGCCTCCGAGCAAGACCCGCATCAAGGCCAGACCGGTGAAACCTCCGAAGGCGCCTCCGATGAGGGCGAAGATGAATCAACCGGTGAGGCGGAGGGGGGGCAACAAAGCGGAGCGGCAGGCCAACAGATTTCCGCGGTGGAGGGCGGTTCCGAGGGGGATGGGCGTTCGGCAGCGGGGTCTTCTACTGCGGGTGGCGAATCGATGGCTGGTACCGGAGCCGCGACATTCGTGACAAGCGATGACAGTGCGGGTGTTGCCACGACCAGCGAACAGAGTGCCTCGACAGGTGAGATACCGGATCGCGATCGCCATGACGATAGCGGTCAAGCGTCGGACTGGGGTGGCGAGTCACAGCATGACCGCGGCCCCGTCGCGTGGCCCGCAAGAGCCCCCAGTGAGGGGGTGAATCGCGGTGCAGGACAGGATAGCGCGGCATTGGCGGATGTCCCTGATCCACCCGAGGGAGAGCCTGAGAGTGACTCCGCTGGGCATCGCTCAATGGCCCACCCCCGCGAGATCGGAGATCCTGCCCGAGACCCGCAGGCCGGTACCGATAAGGGGGTTGATGCGGCGATTGCTGGAACCGATGCGCAGCGGCTTCCACGGTCGGCAAGGGGATCGCCGACAGAGCCGTCAACGGTGAATGACCAGAGGGCTGTGGGAGGGGATCGCAAGTTTGAGGATGCCCACCCGCTGCAGACTCCTGATGCGGAACGTGGCCGTGCCTTGGAGCAGTCAGAATTTCCCCACCTACGCCAGATAGGCGCGGCGGCGCCGGAGAGTGGAGGCGGCGATGAGGGGGGTCTGGATTGGGAGGGCGCGGTGGCATCCATGGGACTTTCGGGCGCGAACTCCCTGGTTGAAGGGTGGCTGGAGAGAATCGGTGGCGATCCGGTACCGCTGTTGCGCAGTCGTTTCGCACTGGAGGAGCAAGCGTTTCTGAGGCGAGGCGGTGGTGATGGAAGGGAGCACCGGCCGTGGTGAGGGTCGGTTGCTCTGCCGTGATTCTGTTAGCCTTGGTTTGGCCAGCGGCCGCCGAAATGGCGGTGTGGGGGGAAGCCGCCTTGAGTCACGATCGGGCGTATGTTCAAGAGACGCTGATCTATACGGTTCGTATCTATAGTTCCGGCAATCTTCGTCGCGTCGCGATCAAGCCACCCCAGCACCCAGGGATCGCCATGGAACGGCTGGATGGACCGCGAACGGATGTGGAAGAGCTCAGTGGCAAACGCTACGTTCGCAGTGTGTTTCGCTATGCTCTGACGCCGCTAGTCTCGGGATCCTTGACTTTGGGATCGGCCCAGATCGCGGTTGAGCCGCATGCGGATCACGATACTGGAGCGAACCTCGCCGGCGCCTTAGTCGTGCCGGGCCGGGCGTCTACCGAAGGCAAGCCCCTGGAGTTGACGACTGAACCGCTTTATCTGGTGGTGCTTCCTCCCTTCCGCGACGTTCTGCCATGGTTACCCCTGCGGTCGCTCGAGCTCAAAGCCCGTTGGTCGGTGACCCATGTGCCGCGGGCCGGTGAACCCGTCCACTTGACCCTGGACATTACCGCGGCGGGGACGCTCGGCTCGCGACTTCCGAGTCTGGCGTCGTACCTGAGGCCGGATGATCTCAGCGTGTATCCAGGAGAGGTGAAAACGGGTTGGGGGATGGCTGAGGAAGGCGACGAGCTGATCGGTCAACGCACTGAGGTCTACACATTGGTGCCGACCCGTGAGGGAGAGCTCATCGTGCCGGCGCTGCGTGTTTCCTGGTGGGATGCGGTGAGCAACCGGCGGGCGGTGGCGGAGCTACCCGCGCAGACGCTTCGGGTAGGAGCTGCGGATGCTCAGAGGGAAACAGCGGGGCCCGAAGCGATGGACACAGCGGAGCAGATCCCGCGTCTTTCGTGGCGGCGGGTGTGGCTGCACGTTGTGCTGCCCGTCGGCGGTGGTTTGGTGTTCGCGCTGATGGCCGGGTGGTGGATCGTCAATGAACGATCCGGTGCCCGCCTCGGTGGGCGAGCCCCTTCAGTGGCGAGGCACGGGCCGCTGGAAACGGTATCGCAGCCAAGGCTCCAGGCGACGCCTAAGGGGCGACGCACGCCTCCCGGAGAAGTGCTCCCTGGCCATCCAATTCCGGGCACAAGAGTGGCTCCATCGCAGACCGTGCGGTGCCGGCAGACAAATTCTTTGCGGCTTCGTGTGGCGCTACTTTGGTTACGTTGGCGAGTTGTCTGGCAAGGTGACACCGGCCGGCTCGACCGACTGCTGCGGCGATTTGCGGCCGCGCATCTTGGGTTGCCTGCGAACGCTCCCCTGAAGCGCGTTGCAGAAGGTTTGGGGGCATCCCCGCTGGGCTTGGATAGCCGAGTCTTGGTAGCGCTGTTCGAGTGCCTTGACGGGGCCCGGTATGGCCGGCAGGCTATCGCGCTGGCGCGCTGGAAGCGCGATTTGAGCCGTAGCCTCGGTTCGGTTTGGGTCCGGCCGCCTCCGCACACACCCTTGCCGCAAGGGGGCGGCTGCCGAAGGCCTGGGCACCCATAGGGGTGCTCCGGAGTCACGCTGACGAAACGATGATCATGGCCCCATTTTAGAGTAGCGACGAGTTCAGTTGCTTTTTTGCGAGCGTTGAACCAGTGTTCATCAGTAGGGAGGACATAGAGCGGTGACGAACGAGGGCATCTTGATCGGGAAAGGAACCGAAAACGTCTATCTTCGGCCTCGGTTGGCCAATCGGCACGGGCTCATCGCAGGAGCGACGGGCACGGGCAAGACCGTGTCCCTGCAGGTGCTGGCAGAAGGGTTTTCGAACATCGGCGTGCCCGTATTCCTGGCGGATATCAAGGGCGATCTGGCGGGATTGAGCCAACCCGGCAGCGGCAAGCCGGCGCTTCTAGAGCGAGCTCAGGTGGTCGGCCGTGAGCCGTACGTCCCGGAAGCTTTCCCCGTGATCTATTGGGATTTATTCGGTGCGCAGGGACATGCGATACGCGCCACCGTATCGGAAATGGGGCCATTGTTGTTAGCTCGCCTGCTGGAGCTGAATGATACCCAGGAGGGGGTGCTGAATGTGGCGTTCAGGGTGGCGGATGACGAAGGGTTGCTGCTACTGGATTTCAAGGATCTGCGAGCCATTTTGAATTACACGGCAGAGAATGCGGGGCAGCTGCGTAACCGCTACGGAACCGTCAATCCGGCCTCCATCGGCGCGATACAGCGCCGTCTATTGGTGCTGGAGGAGCAGGGTGCTGAGCACTTTTTTGCAGAGCCTGCTCTGGATATCGGCGATCTGATGCGCAACGACGAGCGCGGCCGAGGCTACATCAGTGTGCTGGCGGCCGATCGGCTGATTCACAGCCCGCGCCTGTACAGCACCTTTTTGCTGTGGCTGCTCGCTGAGCTGTTCGAGGAGTTGCCGGAGGTGGGGGATCGAGAGAAACCACGTCTAGTGTTTTTTTTCGATGAGGCTCACCTTCTGTTCAATGGTGCCCCCAAGGCTCTCCACCAGAAGGTTGAACAAGTAGTCCGGCTTATTCGCTCCAAGGGTGTTGGGGTCTACTTCGTGTCCCAGAGTCCCCTCGATATCCCGGACGCTGTGCTGGGGCAGCTGGGCAATCGCATCCAGCATGCACTGCGCGCGTTTACCCCGCGTGACCAAAGAGCGGTTAGAGCGGCTGCCGATACCTTTCGCAGCAATCCGAGCCTCGATACCGCAGCGGCGATCACGACGATAGGGGTCGGGGAAGCTCTCGTGTCCACGCTGGACGAGAAAGGGATCCCAACGCCAGTACAACGTGTGCTCATCTGTCCCCCCGCCTCCCGCCTAGGGCCTGTGGAGCCTGAGGAACGGGCTCGGGTGGTGGCAATGAGTCCGGTGGCCAGGCACTACGATCAGGTATTGGATAGGCACTCGGCCTATGAAAGCCTGATGGGTCGGGCTGCCACCGAGCAGGTAGGGGCGGCGGAAGCCACGCCGCGTAGTCGATTACCGGCGGGCGGTCGCAGTCGGCAGGGTATCGCCGAGACCATGGCCAAAAGCGTGGCGCGCAGTGTAGGCTCCAGCCTCGGCCGCACCATTGCGCGCGGCTTGCTGGGGGCCTTGTTCAAGGGGCGCTAGAAGTCATTTCGCTTCAGAGGGCGCGGTGTGAGCGGTGGGACGCGGCGAGATCGTTCGCTTTTGGTAATACGCGATGTGCAACTTTCTCTGGCAAGCCATTGATTATGCTAGTTTGCCGGCCACGAGTATAGCGCACCTACCTGATTTGTGGACTAACCAGACCTGCCGACTTGAACATTGGCTGGGATCGCTACCACGAATGTCTTAGGAGTAGTGTAATACCCCGGCCACTAGCCTGCTGCTGGCAGACGGCATAGATGGCGCGCCCGATAGTTTGTCGAACCCAGGCCGGATGGGTAGCGAAGTGCCGAATATGCCCGATGCCACTGCTCGCTGCATCGGCCGCGGGCGCACGGCGGGTCCATCCCCCGCAACCGATCAGCTCACCGGTAGCGGATTCGGCGACATAATAGGTGCCGGAGGCCAGCAGAGCAGGGTTCGCCACCGTCATCGCCTCCAGCGCTGCCGCCAGCACGCGCGGTTCATACGCCGGTTTCATAAGTTCCGGGTAAGAGGTTTGCAGCAGAACGGACAACGCCATCCTGTCTTCGGGTCTCGCGATGGTGATCGTATAATGGCTCACCGGCACGTCTCAGAGGTTGTGCAAAAACCTGCTACGCAACCCGATAGCGGCGTTGGGCGGTTAGGGCAACCGCGGCCCACGGATGCTGAATCATAACCGTTCGCGGCCTGCAGTGGATAGCTCCAACGCCCGTCGGTTCGCGCCATAGCCCTGACCCTTCACTGAGGCGAAGCCGGCACTAAACCGCAGGCGCCGGGCGGGCTATCGGCTCAGCGTCGCCGCGACAGACTCCAGCGAGAGGGGATCGCTTGCCCGACCCGAGCCGTGACAATAGGCCTCGGCCAGGATGCCGGCCAGAGCCGCGATACCGTTACTGGCCAACGGCAAGTGACTGGACAGCAAGACGTCCGGAGCGAGCCGCTCCATGGCGTTCAGACTGCGAGCCAGCGCTGCCTGGTCGGTCATGGCAAGCCACGGTGCATCGATCGATGACCAACCAAGCAACCCGTCGCGCAGGGTCTCGCCGGCAACATCGCCCAGTTCCTCCACCATTTCCGGCAACAACGCGCCGAAGCAGTCGGCAGCGAACACGATCCCACTCGTTTCGTCCAGGAAGCCCATGGTTTCCGGCGCGTCGTAGTACGGCGGACGAAGCGGCCGCAGACGGTGTTCGCCGACCTCCAATACCGCCCCGGGCTCGAGCACGTGCACACGGGAGATATCGAGCCCGGCCAGGTTCATCTTGCCCATACCGACGAAATTGGTCACCACCCGGGCAGTCGGTGCCCCTTCCAGCACCCGAACCAGGTTGCCGATATGATCGGCGTCCATGTGGCTGAGCCATATCCAACGCAGATCGCTGAGGTCGATTTCGTTCTCCAGCGCCGCGATGAAGCGTTGCCCAAGGGCGCCGAGCCCGGTATCGACTAGCAGGGGCTCCCGGCCTTTCAGCAAGAAGCTGTTGACCGCCAAGGCGCCCATAGCGGGAATCGGCAACCACGCCGGAAACACAGTCCAATCGTCGTTGATACATTTGGACTCTAGC
>CAZUZO010000027.1:1500-30416 GCA_964624765.1 uncultured Thiotrichales bacterium | reverse complement strand
GGCGGATCCGGCGCCTGCACCGGTGGGAACGGAACCGACACCGGCAGCGGACCCGGTGCCCGCGCAGTCGGGAGCGGAACCGACGCCGGGGGCGGATCCGGCACCTGCACCGGTGGGAACGGAACCGACACCGCCAGCGGACCCGACGCCTGAGCAGGCGGGCGTGGCGCCGTCGCCTATGGTGGAGATGGCTCCTGAGACGCCCCCGACGACCTCGACGGAGCCTGCGCCTGTGCCTGCGGCGGTGCAACTGGCTCCTGCGCCGAGCTTTATGCCGGCACCACCAGCCGTTGCGCTGGATCTGAACATCTCTTTGCCGTTTGCTTTTGGTGCTTTTGGGTTCTAAAGCCGTCGAAGCTTAACGCCTGCTCTGAGTGATTCTGGGAAGAGGACGCGAAAACCGCGCTTCCTCATCCGCAAGTTGCTTTTCGAGGCGGTTGAGTTGAATCGCCGCCGTTGAAGGCGAAGCTTCTTTACCGCCCCGAAAATACGGGGAAGGAACCGGTATTCAGGGGGAGGGCAGGGGCTCCCAGGGCCGCGGGTCCGGATAAGGTTGACGTTGAGTTGGGTGAACGCTCCTCGGACAGAAAGCGATGAAATCCGGGGAGATCGATCTGTTTGGGATCGACCGGCAGCATTTGGGCTGTCACCTGCCCCATGACTTCGTTATCCATGGATCGGTATCCCGATCGATCTAAGGCTCCTAGAATTGATGGCAGCGGGGGAGATGTGTCTTGGCTGGTTCCTGGGGTCGTTGATGATGGCAGGGCACTCGATGGCTTGACGTGAGCGACCGTTTTGCCAGCGCTGTCGCTGTCAGCTGGCATCGACGGCTTGGGCTTGCTAGCGGATCGCACCGTCGCCGAAGCGATTCCAGGGTTTTCCACGGGCTCTATCGGCACTTGGATATTGGGAGACTTGACCGCTGCGGGTGGGGTTGCCAAGGTTGGATCGGTTGTAACCTCGCTTGGGCGGTTGACCGATGCGGTTGGACTCGGCGGAGGGAGATCGGTCTCTGAGGGTTCGGCAAGAGCGGGTACAGGTATCGCAGCCCCATGGGAGTCCGGAACGGGTTTGCCCACGGCGTTGGCGGCTGCGGGTCTGGACCGCGCCACCATCGGCTCGCTACCAGTGGAAACCGGACCATCGAGTGCTCCTTCTTGTACCTGGCCAGTGGCGTGCTGTGGTGCTATGTCGTCGGTGGCCTTCCTTGTGTCCGGTGCAGCCACCGGCTGCCCCGTGATCAGCGGGCGCATCTGGGCGAACTCAATCTCAGCTTCCGGACTGCCTTGATGTATCCCGGTTGGTACGAGATCCAGAGCGTTCGGCCGTGCTGCATAGTCTGAGGGAGGAAGCTGCTTCCAGAACACGACACCCGTCAGGAAAAGTACAGAAAAAGCCACGGTACTGCCCGTTAGCCGCCAGGATGGGACCCACCGCTCGGGTTCGGGGAGAGGTTCCGCTGGGGGTTGTCCGGTGACAGGAGTGGTCTTTACAGATTGGGCGGCAGTAGCGTCGCAGGCGGTTTTGTCCTCGTCGGCCGTGAACGTTTGGGAGAGGCTAGAATCTTGTTGGTCGTCAGTGTCGCCAGCATCGCTGTCGTTGACGGCTTCCAGCTGCTGTTGCGGTGGGTAGGGGTGCGGGTGAAATGAAAACCAGGGTGTCGATGAGGGGGACAGTGCTTGTGTCTCAGCTACACTTTGCCTGGCTGGCCGGGGTGTTTCGGCGTCGATGCCGACGGCCCATAAGGCTCGTTCCCCTTGTATCTCCTCGACCATTTCCGCGGTGATGGCCGGGCTCGATTCAAGATTCGCGACGACCCAGGCTAGGCCGCAAAGGGCATTGATTTCTCGAGGTATGCCTTTCGAGTGGGTAGCGATGCGCTGCATGGCTTGCAGCGTGAAGAAGCGACGCGGTTCGTACTCCAAGATCTCCAGTTGATGCTCGATGAAGGGCGGCACCTCGGAGAGGGGCAGTGCTCGCACTTCGATGCTCGGGAAGCGGGTGGTCGGTAGGGATCGTCGACAGGCGGTGCTGTAGAGCTTCTCCTCGAGTTCGGGCAAACCCACCAAGACGATTTGCAGCAGATGCTCGGCTGTTTCGGTGGGCTGAGCGAGGGAGAGGATCTGGGTGAGGGTACTGGCGTCGAGGGTATGGGCGTCATCGACGACGAAGGCGGTATTTTTCCCTTCTCTGGTTCGGGTGCTCAGGGCCTGGTTGAGTTGCTCGACCTTGTGTTGTCGCGGACGGCGCACGACACTCAATCCCAAGTGCTGGCACAGCGAATTCAGCGTTTCGTCAAGTGCTGGGTGGAAGCTGCAGAACAGGACCGAGTGGGCTTGTTTGTCTAGACGTCCGATGGTCTGTTGTATGAGTGTGGTTTTGCCGGTGCCCGGCTCTCCAATGAGTAGAATGAGCCCTCGACGTTCGCGGATCCCGTTGAGTACCGTGTCGCATGCTCTCTCATAGTGGGGATTGCTGTAGAAGCGGCCTGAATTGGGTGCCACTCCGAACGGATTTTCGGGTGAGCCGATCGAGCTTCGTTCCATTCCAGCCCTGTCTCCCATAGCGCTCGATACTTCTCTCAGTGTTATTTTGAACTAGTGTAACTTCGTATCGGTGTCAACGCGAGTAGCCTATCGCAATGGGGTGAATACTTCACCCCTCGCGCCGGGGTAGATTCTCACGGAGCAGACCGCGGTCGTGTTGCACGCTCGGGCGGCAGGTGGTCACGATGGCTCGGTTGTAGGCTACGGCCGAAGCACAAGCCGGCAGCAAGAAGAAGATTGAGGAACGATAGCCCGCTTGCTTGAAGATACAACTATCAAGCGGCATTTGCGAATTTATCCACGTCCCAACCTCGTTGCATCGGTTGTTTCTTACCTTCGTGGGTGGCGAGGAAGCGGGTCGGGATGTTGTCACGGGTCGTCTGGCGGCTTGGTCTTTCGTCTTTGATCGCTCGCCTGCGGTGGTATTTCGTGCTGGGGGTGGAGCACAGGCCGGATTTCCGTGCGGCGCTTGTTTTCGGTACAGGCTGCCACGCTTGTCGTTAGCGAGGTTGCTTCGGAAAAGCGGTCACCTTCGTTGTGAGGTAGCCGATACAGCCTTGCAGACTCGATAGCTTGGGATAGTCAACCTCGGGGACGTGCAGCCCCAATCGGCGTTCGAGATTGAGTACGAAACTGAGGAAATCCACGGAATCGAGTTCCACCTGATCACGGAAATTTTTGGTCCGGTCTAGCGACTTGGCATCGAGCTCGGGGGCGATCTCCAACAGCGCATCCAAGACTTGTTGTTCGAGTTCCACTTGGGACATTGTCATGTTCCTGTCTCCGTTAGGTGCCTGTGCTCTAGCACCTCCCTGCCGATCCGGACGCGCCTATTCTCTATCGACGACTGTCGGTGTGGTCTCGGAGGTTGTGAAAAAACCTGCTACACGACCCGATAGCGGCGTTGGACGGTGCTCGCTCCTCGCCTATCGACTTGATATGCCTCGTCGCTGCACGCCGTCCGCCTGGCTCTCGGCCCGCTCACGACGGTTTTTTTACAACCTCTCGGCTCTGAGTTGCCGCCTGCGGATTTTTCCCGAGTTGGTCTTGGGTAAATCGGGACGGAAGTCGATTATCCTCGGGGCGATACCCGGACCGAGATGTGCTCTGGCGTAGGCCAGTAGCTGGCGGCGCAACGTGTCATCGGCCGTGTGTCCAGGGTTAAGCACGACGAAGGCCTTGACCACTTCTAGCGCCACCGGGTCCGGGACCCCTACGACCGCCGTCTCTGCCACCGCTGGATGGGCCATTAATACCGTTTCGACCTCCAAAGGGCCGATCAGGTGCCCGGAGGTCTTGATGACCTCGTCGGCACGGCCGACAAACCAAAAATAACCGTCCTCGTCACGCCGCACCAGATCACCGCTGAGATACCAGCCTTGCGCGAAGCAGCGTTGGAAGCGAGCGTCGTCTTCGAGGTATCCCTGGAACATCGATGGCCAGCCGATGCGCAGGGCCAGTTCGCCCACTTCGCCCACCGTCGGCACGGTTTCCAACGTGTTTTCATCAAGGCGCCGAACGACAGTCGCGTCGATGCCGGGTATAGGATTGCCCATGGAGCCGGGCTTAATATCGACGCTGGCGAAATTGGCAATCATGATGGCTCCGGTTTCGGTCTGCCACCAGTTATCATGGAACGGTCGGCCGAAGGCCTCCTGACTCCAGGACACCGTTTCGGGATGCAACGGTTCGCCGACGGTTGCCAGGAACCGCAGTTGAGGCATGGGGTGCCGTCGAATGGAGGCCGTACCCAGGCGCCGCATCAGCCTGGCGGCGGTGGGTGTCGTGTACCATACTGCGACGCCTTGCTGGCTCAGGACATGGCACCAGCGTTCCCAGTCGAAGTCCGCTTCGTCGGCGAGCAGCGTGGCGCCTACCGCAAGCGGCGCGAAGATTCCGTAAACGGTGCCGGTGATCCATCCTGGGTCGGCGGTGCACCAGAACACATCCTCCGGGCGCAGATCGAGTGCAAATTTTGCCGTGCTGTGGTGAGCAATGACCGACCCGTGACCATGGATAGCGCCTTTCGGTGTTCCTGTGGTGCCGCTGGTGAAATGGACTAGAGCCCAGTCGCTGGCAGCGGTGGAGCCAATAACGGATGTGTCGCTGGCCTTCTTTAGGAGCTCGTCGAAGTCGTGAGTCCCCGAGGGGGCACGTTCCGAAGTACTTTCGCCAACGACGATCACGTGGCGAAGGTGAGGTAGAGAATCCACGAGCGGTGCTACCTTGCGCGCATAGATTGCCGCGGTGGTCACAAGCAAGCGTGCCTTGGCCTGTTCGAGACGCGTCTTGATGGGATCTGGACCATAGGCCGTGAATAAGGGGCAATAGACACTGCCAGTCTTAAGGGTGCCGAGGGCGGCGATGTACAAGGCGGGAATGCGTCCAGTGAGTGTGCATACGCGATCGCCCTTGCCGATGCCCAGGGCGCGGAGGGCGTTTGCAAAGCGATTGCTCAATCTTTGGAGTTGCCCGTAGGTGTAATCCCTGGTTTGCCCTGTTTTGCTGAGCCAACGCAAGGCGACGCGCTCCCCGTTTCCGTCCGCGGCATGCCGGTCAACGGCCTCATAGGCCATGTTCAGGCCACGGCGCTGGGGGAGTCCGGCGAGTTCGCCGGCAGCTGCTTGCCAAGTGAACTCTCGGTATTGGCGCTGGTAGTCCTCTAGGTTCGGCATTGGATCGCTTGGCGCTAAGGCCTTTGAGATGATCGGCTGTGACATCTTCGAGATCATGATTGCGGCGATTGGGGGGCGTTTCCGACTGCAAGCAGATTAGCTGTTGTAAGAAGCTGTTTTAAATCCGCCTGGCTTTCGAAGTGCTCGCGACGACTTTTCCACAAGCTTTCTTCGATGCACGCATCAGATTGACAACGCATTTTGAGAGAATCGCTCTGAAGCCTCATGCTAGAGCGCCTCGTTGGGAGACCCTGCATGACTATCCGTAACCTAGAGTATCTATTCAAACCAAAATCGATCGCGCTCATCGGAGCCAGCAAGCAACCCATGTCTATCGGCGCGATCTTGGCACAGAATCTATTCCGAGCAGGATTCGATGGGCCGGTCATGCCCGTGAACCCAAAGTATCGCGTGATTGAAGGGGTGATCGCCTATCCCGATGTCGCGAGTCTTCCTGATACACCGGACTTGGCCGTGATCAGCACCCCTGCGGAGAGCGTGCCCCCGCTTATCGAGGAACTCGGCGCTCGGGGCGCGCGAGCGGCCATCATCATCAGTGCCGGATTCGGAGAGGGCGGGGAGCCCCGCGGAAGACAGCTGAAGCAGGCAACCCTTGAGGCGGCGAAGCCGTACCTTCTGCGCATCCTTGGACCCAACTGTCTAGGGCTCATAGTACCCGAGGTGGGTTTGAACGCAAGCTTTGCCCCAAGCAATGCGATGCCGGGGCGCCTGGCTTTCGTGGCCCAGTCCGGGGCCATGGTCACCTCGGTGCTGGATTGGGCGAACGCCGCGGGTATCGGCTTTTCCTACCTGGTGTCGTTAGGCGACATGGGGGATGTGGACTTTGGCGACATGCTGGATTACTTGGCGAATGACGTCAAGACACATGCCGTTTTGCTCTACATCGAGCAGGTGGTGCATCCACGTAAGTTTATGTCCGCCGCGCGTGCTGCTTCTAGGATGAAACCGGTGCTCGTAGTCAAAGGCGGTCGCTACGCCGAAGCGGCCCGCGCTGCGGCTTCACATACCGGCGCACTGGCGGGCAACGACGCCGTGTACGATGCCGTGTTCAGGCGCTCCGGTATGTTACGGGTGGTGGGTCTGGAAGACCTGTTCGCCGCGGTCGAGACGTTGGCGATGACGCGCGCTCCCGAAGGCGATCGCCTCGCTATCCTAACCAATGGGGGCGGCATGGGGGTGCTGGCGACCGATGCCTTCATTGCCCGGGGGGGGCATTTAGCGGAGCTATCCAAGGAAACGGTGACTAAGCTCGACGAGGTCTTGCCGAGAACGTGGTCACGGGGAAATCCCATCGACATCATCGGCGATGCCACGCCGCACCGTTATGCCGACGCCCTAAAACCGGTGCTGGCTGACCGTGGTGTCGATGCGGTGTTGGTGCTCAATTGTCCGACTGCCCTGGCGGCTGGGATCGAGCCGGCACAGGCAGTCATCGAGGCAAAGGGAGATCGCAACCGCCCGGTTTTATTGACCAGCTGGGTTGGCGGTGAAACCCAAAGGCAGGCGGGACAGCTCTTCGCGCGGAAGGGCATTGCGACCTATCCCACGCCAGAGCAGGCGGTGACTGCTTTTATGCACATTGTCGATTTCCGACGCAGCCAAGAGGCGCTGATGGAGACCCCCCCTTCGGTGCCAGAAGCCTTTACGCCCGATTGGCCCCGTGCGCGTGCCCCGTTGATGCGGGCTCTCGCGGAGGGCCGGGATTGGCTGCTAGAAACCGAAGCCAAGGAGGTGTTGATGGCCTATGGTATTCCGGTGGTTTCGAGCCGAGTCGCACGATCTCCCTCGGAGGCGGCGCTGATGGCCGCTGAAATCAGCGGGGCCGTGGCACTGAAAATCCTTTCACCTGACATCACCCACAAGACCGATGTCGGCGGTGTGGTGCTCGATCTGGCCGGTCCGGCAGCGGTTCGGGATGCCGCAGAGCGGTTGCAGAAGAGCTTCGCAGAGCAGCATCCCGCAGCGCGGTTGTTGGGCTTTACGGTAGCACCTATGGTGTGTCGACCGGGGGCTTACGAGCTTATCGTTGGCATCGCGGTCGATCCGCAATTTGGACCTGTGGTGCTGTTCGGTCACGGCGGTACTGCGGTGGAGGTGGTCAATGATAAGGCTTTGGGATTGCCACCTCTGAACATGCATTTGGCTCTTGAACTGATGTCACGGACCCGCATCTATCGGTTGCTCAAGGGCTATCGAGGCACGCCGGGAGTGGATCTCAATGCGATCGCGATGTCGCTGATCAAGATCGCTCAGGTGGTGATCGACCACGCCGAAGTCGTCGAGCTTGACATCAATCCGTTGCTTGCCGACGAGTTCGGCGTGCTGGCCCTAGATGCCCGGATCCGAGTGGCAGCGCCAGAGGTACTCAGCAGCGAACGGCTGGCGATAAGGCCTTATCCGACCGAACTGGAAGAGAATGTGCCCCTCGGTGATGGCCGCACGTTATTGCTGCGCCCGATCCGCCCCGAAGACGAGCCGTCTCTGCAGGCGACCTTCAGCAAGCTGTCTCCGGAGGAGATCCGACTGCGGTTCTTCGTACCGATGAAAACGCTCTCCCATGTGACCGCCGCGCGGTTTACACAGATCGACTACGATCGCGAGATGGCTTTGATCCTAACCGAGCCTGGTATTGCCGGTAGGACTGAGATCTATGGTGTGGTGCGTATATTCTCTGATCCCGATAACGAAAAAGCGGAATATGCCATCATCGTGCGTCGAGACATGACCGGTATGGGGCTGGGCGTCCTGCTCATGCGACGCATCATCGATTATGCTCAAAGCCGCAAGATTAAGGAGATTTTTGGCGATGTGTTGCGGGACAACACCACCATGCTGAAGCTTTGTCAGGTGCTCGGGTTTACCCGTTCAGTGGTGGCCGATGAGCCGGAAATCGTTCGTGTCAGCCTTGCCCTGTAAACCGAGAATGCTCAGTGGTTGTGAAAAAACCTGCTATGCAACCCGATAGCAGCGTTGGGCGGTGCTCGGCCGCTTGCCTATCATTCACCTGATATAGCGCTCCTAAGACATTCGTGGTAGCGATCCCAGCCAATGTTCAAGTCGGCAGGTCTGGTTAGTCCACAAATCAGGTAGGTGCGCTATAGGTCTTGCGGTTCTGCCCCGTATGCCTGTTCTCGAGGTGCTCGCGACGGTTGATTCCCAACCTCTCAGCCATCTTCGCGGCCTAGGCCTTTGCGCAGGCCAGTAAAGAACTCGCGCCTTGAGACCTCGTTCTGCCATTCGCATTCTAGACGGCGAGCACGTATCGTTTCGTCTCGGACGCGAATGACCTCGCTCCAGGCTTCGTAGACCGCCTCCGCCGAGGCGTATCGCTGCATCGATTGCACAAGCGGTTGGATGAGATAGTGACCGAGCTCGGCGTGGTAGTTGAGGTAAGCGGTTTGTTCTTGCCCAAGAACCGGAAACCGAATGGGGGGGCCGATCACTGTATACGAGGCTTGGACCCGCTGATGGGCTTGCCAACCTTCAGGCAAAGGGATGCTCGGATCCCGCAAGGGGCTGAAAAACCGGGCCAGCATCCACGGCGTTAACAGCAGCCCGATACGCCATGGATCGGTGTGGCGTAGCGCACGAACATCGATGGGAAGACTATGGTTAACGAGCCAGGTCTCGCCCATGAAGTGCGCTTCATAGAGGCTTCTGAACACTCGCGAGACCGAGTCTCGGAACCTTTTATCAGATGCATTGCTAACGACCAGTGACCAGCTGGCCGGCTGCGCCGATTGGGAGCCGAGTGTCCCGCTGTCGCTGGCAGGGCGATCAACCATGAGGGGGAAAGAGTCGCATGAGCTCCTCGCCGAGACGGCGATAGAGGGTCAGATGGCTGGCCTCGATCAGATCGCGGGCAAAACGCGGAGCCCAGGTGGCCAGGTGTTCGTTCCAGAGCGCTGTCCAGAGCTCAGGATCCAGCGGTTCAGGTCTTTCGAGCAGATGAGCTGCCAACTCCAGGAGGGCACCGAGGTAATCCAAAGGCATGTCTCGGGACTCGAGCCCGCAACGCTGATAAAGGGTGATCAGCTGTTCGATCGTGCTACCCCCCATCAGACCCTCGCGGTAGGCGGATGCAAAGGGAGGGCAGGCGGTACGGGGAAGCCCACTGATGAATAGCCGAGTGTGTTCTCCCTGCCAGCGATCCAAGGGCAGGTTGATAAGCTCTGGCAAGCTTTCCTGCAGCCAGGACGTTTGCTCGGCCAGTTCTTCGAGGATCTGATACGACTCACCAGTCGGCATGGCCAGTAATCCGGCGAGCAGGCGCAGCCGGTCGGGCGTGGGCAGTGTGGTGGGGGATCGAGCCATGGGGTTTACTGACAGGCTAGGACAGTTACGGTCTATGAGACGACCCCGTCCCGTAGTCCGAAGGAGCAACCCCCGTTGCTCTCCCGGACTACAGTTTGGAATCGGCTATCCTTCCCCCTTACCAGGGATGGGCGTATACGCCGGCGTACATGAAATAATGGCGAAGCAGATAACCACCGATCAGTACCAACACCGAGGCCACCACGATCGGAGCATGACTGACCCAGCCTCGAATCACGCCCTTGAGCTCCAGGAAGAAAGGCACCAGCAGCCCGAATCCGATGAATCCGATGATCCATCCGAGGTCGTTCCACAGTAGCTCGAAGGACTTGTGGGCGGACATTTGGCCGACCTGAAGGTACTTAAAGAAGGAGAAGATGATGACCAGCTCAGCGGCTATCAGGATGACGTCGGAACGCTCGTAAAAGCTACGCAGCGGCCGGTCCTCGGGGCGCTTGATGAACAGCGTCAGCACCAACAGCAGGTAGGCCAAGGCGGTCGAGAAAGCCGATACCGTAAACAGTACCGGCACCCCAGGGTTATGCCACAGCGCAACTGCTGGAAACGATTGTACCAGTAACCCCGTGTAGACAGCCACACCGATGCCGTTGATCGTGGCCAGCCATCCCAGCGTCTTATGGTAGCGCAGGCAAAGGTTGGCCACATTCTTGACCGCCTGCAGTTGCAGGATTGTGCCGATCACCGGCAGCCGGCGAAACGCCGGTGATTCGACGAAGTAGGGCAGCGGGTACAGTGCTCCCCATACCATCATCCAGGTGATGAATTGCGTTCCCCAGGCGATCCAAGCGTCAGGTTTTCTAATCAGCACCAAAGGATTTAGCACGTGGATCACGGCCAAATGGTCGAGAAGATGTATGAACAACATCAAGGATCCCGTGCCGAGCATCACGAAACTCGACAGGGTGGCCCAGATGACCAGGGTCGGATGTTTCTGGCGGTACATATCGGTCAGAAAGGCGACCGCCATGACGGCCGCCCCCATACCGCCGAAGAATAGATAAATAGCGAACCACCACGTCCACCAATCCTGAGTGACATAGTTCATCGTGACGTCCATCACACGGTCCTCTTCTTTTCTTCGATGTAGTACACGTTAGGGTGTGTGCCGAGATGGGGTAGCAGCGGGCGCGCTACCCCACTTGCCACGAGCTCGGTGATGGGGTCAGTGGGATCGTCAAGATCTCCGAACATCCTCGATTCTCCGACGCAGGTTTCGACACAGGCGGGCTTTTTCCCTGCCGCCACCCGGTGCGCGCAGAAATCGCACTTGTCGACGGTGGGTCGCTGGCGCCGAAAGTCGTTGCCGAAGAACTCCTTGCCGAGCTTAATGTCGTTGTAGGTGACCGGATAGCGGGCATCGTAGGGGCAGGCCATGGCACACGCGCCGCACCCCATACAGAGCGCGTCGTCCACCATGACGATGCCATTGCTCAGCTGATAGGTGGCGCCGGTGGGACAAACCGTCATGCAGGGTGGGTTAGAGCAATGGTTGCAAAGCCGCGGGAAAAAGCGCCGGGTGATTTTTTCCGCCGTGCCGATTTCGGTGTGATGCACATAGGTGCGCCACTCGCGGTGCCACACCGGCGTCTGGTTTTCTATTGCGCAGGCGGCCATACAGGCATCGCAGCCGACGCACGTATTGAGATCGATAACCATGGCATAGCGCGTCATGCCACACCTCCTTTCTCACTAACCTTTGCAACCCGAAGCGTGAATTCCTGCGAGCGGAAGCCAGCCACCACGGGATCGACGAGGTAGGGAATCAATTTGTTGGTGGCGGTGCCAAAGCCATGGCTACGGGAAAGCCCGGGATTTTCCACCCCGAATGAGGAGTGCATAAAGAGTGCCTCGCGATGGACCATGCGGGTGACGTAGGCAACGCCCTCGGCCTGCTGGCCCGAGAGCGTGTTGGTTAACAGGATCCGATCGCCGGTCGCGATGCCGAGCCCGGTGGCCCGATCGGGGTGCATCCAGATGCCGGCATAGATGTCGTGATGGAACTCATTGAGCGCTGCCAGCACCGGATTGTTGCTATTGGTGGAGGCGTAGGAAACGGTGGGCGTTTTACCGTAGGTAAAGTAGAACTCGTCGGAGTCAAGCGGTGCGCCCATCTTGGCATTCTTGCGGCACTCGGTGGGGATGTGCGTGGCGAGCACACTGAAGTGCGGGCCGCTGGCGCCTGTTTCGCGCAGCTCATCAAAGAAGGTGCTGAAAAATTCAACCCGGCCGCTGCCGGTGGGTAACGGCAGGATTCGAGGCATGGCTTCGGTTTTCAGGATCGAAGCTTTGTCACGTTCGATGAACACGCCCTTGGCGCGCAGCGTGCGATCAAGGTTTTCCACCGTGGTGTGGGCCTTGCGCGCCGCCTCGGTAAATGCGACCTCCCGGCAGGCAGCGGAGAAGGGACTGCGATGCCCTTGCGCTTTGAGCCGCGCATGGGCTTGTTTGACCGGTTCCTTGGGCAGTCCCGTGAGCTGCTCCACCCAAGTCAGAAAACTTTCGGTGTTGCCGCTGATGATCTCGGTCATCCGCAGCAGAATATCCGGTGATTCCTCACTCTCGTAGAGGGGGTCGATGGCCGCGTAACGGGTCGTCAGCGCCAGATCATGGTTGACGCCGTTGCCGTACAAGGTCGGCTCATCGCGCTCGAGATATGTCGAGTTCGGCAGGATGACGTCGGCATAAACGCTGGTATCGGAAGGCAGGACGTCGATCACGACCACCAGCGCCATGTTCTCGTGGGACAGGATATCCTTCCAGTGGGTGTCCGGATAGTAATGGCGCACCGGATTGGCCGCGTTGATCATGGCGGCTTTGCAAAGGTAGGGCTTGCCCTTATAGAGGAGTTTGCCCTCTACCGCTTCCTTGAGCCCCGTGTCAGCCATCGCCGGTAGTGCGACGAACGGTCGCCCAGCGGCCCGCTCCTGTTCACTGAAAGCCCAGGCCCAGCCAGGATGTCCATGGGAGAAATTCTTCGGATCGGAGACGGCGTTGGCCACCATCTTGACAAACGGTAGGCCGGCGAGGGTGACCAGCGGCGGGCCGGAAGAATGCCCCTGGCCCATGGCCTCGATCATATGAGCCGCCTTGTGGTGGAACTCGCCGCTCATGATCCAGCCGCCCTCCTTGTCGATACCGCCGGTGAGGCCTTGGATCATGGCCTGCACTCGCCTTAGCATCATGATGTTGCCGTAGCGTGCGCCGTGCCAACCGGGATCGACGATGGCCGGCCGTGTGGTGCCAAATTCCCGCGCGATGCGACGGATGGTCTGGGCCGGGATACCGGTGGTTTGCGCTGCCCATTCCGGCGTGTTGTCCTCTATGATCGCCATCTGTGCCTGCATCACCGTCATGACCGGCCGATCGTCCAGGGTGAGCCCCTCGGGCGCCTTAAGGGCCGGATACAGTGAGGCCCCAGCGACGTCCATTAAATTGTCATTGGTGAATGCGGGCAGCGTGTGCACGCTGCGAGTGCCCTCGGCAACCACTCGAGGTTGCTTTTGATCATCGAGCGCGAGCTGCCACTCGCCAGCATCATCTTGGTAGACCAGAAACGGCATATTGGTGTGACGGCGCAAGAACTCGCTGTCGTAATAGCCTTCAGCGAGCATCACTTGCAGCATTGCCAGCATGAAATCAAGGTCGGTTCCCGGCCGGATGGCGATCCACTCGTCTGCCTTGGCTGCGGTTTCCGAGAGACGCGGATCCAGGGCGACAACTTTGGCGCCGTTCTTTCGTGCGTTGGCAAACCGCACCATGCGGCAGGTCGAAACCGCTGCGATGGAGGCGTTATTGGCCACGAAAAGAATATACTGGGCGTTGTCGTAGTCCGGCAGCACCTCGTCGTGGATGTTGAAATTACCGGTGACCGCATCGGTGCCGGTGTGGCCGGTGGTGACGCAGTGTTGCATCGGTGAAGCCACGATATTGGGCGCTTCGTTGGCCATGGCGAAGGGCACCGCCCAGTTCATGTAGAAGACACATGAGGTCCAGCCGCCTACCACGCTCCATTCCCAAGGTTGGATTTCGGCCTGCTTGGACTTGGTTTCGATATAGCGCCAAGCCTCCTCCCAGGTTGCCGCCCGAAACGCAAACTCGCCGCGCTTAGACCCCTCTACTCGGATGAGAGGCGTTTTCAACCGGTCGGTATCGTAGGTCTGTAGTAGGCCCGCCTGTCCCCGCGCGCAAAGCTTGCCACGGTTTAAAGTAGAGTGGGGGTTACCCTCCAGTTTGACGATCCGTTTGACCCCATTCTTGGTCCGTGTCGTCCCTTGGACGTTACACAGCGATGAGCAGAAGTTGCAGATGGTATAGAACGTTTCTTCACCGTCGGTGACGGCTGGCGCGGCGGCTTTACCGAACAGGGTGAGCGGTTTGAGCAGGCCTATGCCCGCGCTGCCATAGCCGGTCGCCTTTAGGAAGGTTCGCCGCGTCATCCGGGGAAATTGCCAAGCCATAAAATCCTCCTTATCCTCCGGTTCAATGGGCGCTCGATGTCGTGCTCGGAAGGCAAGGCCAGGGGCACGAAACCCCCACCGCTCTACGCTTGACGCGGTTTCATTCTTGAACCAGGGTAGGCGCAGCGCCACCGCTTCCTGGCGAGACAGGGGAATCGGCCGTGTGGCCAGCTCAGGGTTGCCCTTTGTCTTGAGCTAATGTCTTGAGCTAAGGGCGGGGTCTGCAGTGGTCGGTCAAGACACAGCTACAGCGAAGCACGGCACACTAGTCACCATACTCACTGCCGCCGAGGGAATCATTGATAGATCTCAATCGAGAGAGATCTCTTCTAGTCGGTCTCGATTGCAGCGAAACAGGTTGGTCTTGAGTTCCGTGAGAGCCTTACTGCGTTTGAGCTCAGCGATGACTCGGCTGGAAGTTTCAGTGGTGAGACCCAGGATGGCGCCCACGTCTTCCCGGCTGAAAAGGTGGCAGGTCGGGTTTGTGCCCTCGTCTAGGAGATGAAGGAACAGCCGCGCGACTCTGGCTCGGGCGCTTCCCGTGGAAAGCGTCGTTAACCACTCATCGGCGCGATGCAAGGAGCGGCGCCAGCGTTCCATAAGGGGATTCAATAGGCGAGGCGTCTCGCGGTTGAGGCGGTGAACGACCTCGCACGGGATGCGGCAAGTCAAGACGGGCTGTAGCGCGATGGCTGCGTGCTCGTAAGGTTGCCCGAAGAGCGCCTCCAACCCCGCGACGTCGCCCTGGCGAAGGAGACGTACGATGCGATGGCGGCCGTTGGGCAAGTATTGGATGAGCTTGACCACGCCGCTTCTTATCGTGAAGACGGCTCCACTTTCGCCACCCTGCGGGTAGATCAGAGAGCCTTTTGCATAATGCATGTCATTGATCGGCATGTGAATATGCATAAAGTCGTCTTCGTTAAGCTCGGCAAACAGAACGAGCTCTCGAATCCCACAGTTGCGGCAATTGGAGTGCCCGCTCCAAGCGATCTCGATCTTCTGTCTTTCCATCGCTAGTTTGTTTCTGCTTCTCGGCTGAAACCACACTTTGGAAGCTATTTTAAAAATGTCACGAGCGCCGGCAGAGCAAGGCGCACGGTGGCGAGCAACCGGAGTGTACAAGGGAGTACATGAGGATTGCGAGCCACTGTGCAACGCAGCTATGGCAAGCGCAGTAGTTTTTAAAACAGCTTCTTAGGCGGGCACAAGCACCCTTCCTAGGCGCGGCGCACGCTCGATAGCGAACCTTCGGGAGTGCCGATGGGCACGCCTTAACAGAAAGCCACATCCAAGTTGACTCTTGCCTACCGGATAGAACTGAGAATTGTAGCGTATTCGTTTACCGTTCTACCATCAGACCCTATAATTATAACCTCGTTCCAGCCGACGGTGTTTCCCCCATGCGTGTGGCCCATGAAGCCCTGACCTTCGACGATGTTTTGCTCGTGCCTGCCTACTCCGACGTGATGCCACGCGAGGTGCACTTGTCCACCCAGTTGACCCGCGAGATCGAGATCAACATCCCCATCGTGTCCGCCGCCATGGATATGGTGACCGAGGCGCGGTTGGCGATCAGCCTCGCGCAAGAGGGCGGCATCGGCATCATCCACAAGAATATGAGCGCCATCGACCAGGCAAACCAAGTCAGGGCCGTGAAGAAATTCGAGAGTGGCGTGATTAAAGATCCGATCACGGTTACGCCAGGCACGAGCATCCGCGAGGTGCTGCAACTCACGCGCACCCACAATATTTCAGGGGTACCGGTAGTCGACGGCGAGGCGCTCGTCGGCATTGTCACGAGCCGGGATCTGCGCTTCGAAACACGCTATGAGAACCCGGTGTCCACTGTCATGACGCCGGCCGAGCGACTGGTAACGGTACGCGAAGGCGCAAGCCGGGAAGAGGTACAGCAACTTCTGCACAAACACCGCATTGAGAAGGTGTTGGTGGTCAACGATGGCTTTCAGCTTCGTGGTCTGGTCACCGTGAAGGATATCCAGAAATCGACCGAATATCCGAACGCGTCCAAGGACGAGTACGGACGGCTTCGAGTCGGTGCCGCCATCAGTACCGGTATGGGTACCGAGGAGCGCGTCGAGCGGCTGGTCGAGGCGGGCGTCGACGTTCTGGTGCTCGATACCGCTCACGGTCACTCTGAGGGTGTGTTGTCGCGGTTGCGTTGGCTCAAGGATCACTACCCGGCCGTGCAGGTGATCGGCGGCAACATTGCCACGGCGGCGGCAGCGGGCGCCTTGGCGGAGGCCGGCGCGGATGCCGTCAAGGTGGGGATCGGGCCCGGTTCGATCTGTACCACCCGGATCGTGGCGGGTGTGGGGGTTCCGCAGATAACGGCTATTGCCGAAGCCAGTAAGACGCTTCGCGGGACGGGGATTCCTGTGATTGCCGATGGCGGTATCCGCTACTCAGGGGATATCGCGAAAGCTATCGCGGCGGGCGCTTACTCGGTGATGATCGGGGGATTGTTTGCTGGGACCGAAGAGTCGCCTGGAGAAGTGGAACTCTATCAAGGTCGCTCCTATAAGTCATATCGGGGGATGGGCTCCATGGGTGCTATGTCTCAGACACAAGGTTCGAGTGATCGCTATTTTCAGGAGGAGACCACTGAGCTTGAGAAGCTCGTGCCCGAGGGTATCGAGGGCCGTGTCCCCTATAAGGGAAGCTTGTCGGCGATCATTTATCAACTTCTGGGCGGGTTGCGCGCCAGCATGGGGTACGTGGGTTGCCGGTCCCTGGAAGAGATGCGCCAGCAAGCCACCTTCGTGCGCATGACACAAGCTGGAGTGCGCGAGAGTCACGTGCATGATGTCAGCATTACCAAGGAGGCACCGAACTACCGGTTCGAGTAGTGCGGCCCTCGGATTAATGCATGTCCTGGAGTTGGCTGGGGCCGAAATCGGGGCCTTGGTCGCTGCAAGCAGACAGAAGAGCTATCGCCTATCTAGCTGACAAGCCTTGTCGTCGTGCGCCAGCCACGGTTTTTTGGGCCCGCGCGCGACGGTTGCTTCACAACCTCTTAGTTGCACGAATCGCCGATCATGCCTGCTAGTGTTGCGCCCGCTCGCTCGTCCATCCACGATGAGCGCATTCTCATTCTGGACTTTGGTTCCCAGTATGCGCAACTCATCGCGCGGCGGGTGCGCGAAGCGGGAGTTTATTCAGAGATTTGGCCGTACGATGCGGACCCAGGGGCGTTACGCGACTTCAGGCCCAAGGGCGTGATCTTGTCCGGTGGCCCTGAATCGGTTTCCGTAGCGCCCCAGGTTCGTGCTCCGGCAGTGGTTTTTGACCTGGATGTGCCGGTACTGGGCATTTGTTACGGCATGCAGACGATGGCGGAGCAACTGGGGGGGGCCGTGGAGCCTTCCCTGCAGCGTGAATTTGGCTATGCGCAGGTTCGTGCGCACGGTCATTCCCGATTGTTGCGCGACATCGAAGACCATGCGAGCCCAGAAGGTTTTGCGTTGCTCGATGTGTGGATGAGCCACGGGGATCGGGTTCGGACCCTACCGCCGGGTTTCTCAGTGATCGCCTCATCGGCTAATAGTCCCATCGCCGCCATGGCCGATGAGGTGCGCGGGTTCTATGGCCTGCAATTCCACCCCGAGGTGACTCATACGCGTCAGGGAGGCCGAATTCTTCGGCGGTTCCTACATGAGATCTGCCAGTGCGCCGATGTGTGGACTTCCACGCGGATTATCGAAGAAAGCATCGAGGGAATTCGGGCGCAAGTCGGCCAAGAACAGGTTCTGTTGGCGCTCTCGGGCGGTGTCGACTCTTCGGTAGTGGCAGCGCTGTTACACAAAGCGATCGGCGATCAACTGACCTGCCTGTTCGTGGATAACGGCTTGCTTAGGCTCCATGAGGCCGATGAGGTGATGGCGACCTTCGCGCAGCACCTTGGAATTCGCGTGTTGCGCGTCGACGCCGCTACGCGTTTCCTCAAGGCCCTAGAGGGGGTAGAGGACCCCGAGCGCAAACGCAAAATTATTGGACGGTTATTTATTCAAGTGTTCGAAGAGAAAGCACGCGAGCTGCCGGCCATCAGGTGGCTTGCACAGGGCACCATCTATCCAGACGTCATCGAGTCTGCCGGTGCGACGACGGGCAAGGCGCGGGTCATTAAATCACATCACAACGTGGGTGGCTTGCCGGAGTGCATGCACCTAAAGCTGCTGGAGCCGCTGCGAGAGCTTTTTAAGGACGAAGTGCGCAACATCGGGATGGAATTGGGATTGCCTTATGATCAGGTGTATCGCCATCCGTTTCCCGGCCCGGGTCTTGCCGTGCGGATTCTGGGCGAGGTGAAAAAGGAGTATGCCGACACCTTGCGCAGGGCCGACGCCATCTTTATCCAGGAACTAAAGGCCCACGATTATTACTCCAAGGTGAGTCAGGCGTTCAGTGTGTTTTTGCCGGTGCGTTCGGTCGGTGTGATGGGGGATGCTCGGCGCTACGAACATGTGGTGGCCCTGCGTGCCGTTGAAACAGTGGATTTCATGACGGCACACTGGGCTCATTTACCCTATCAGCTGCTGGAGCACGTTGCGACCCGCATCATCAACGAGGTCCCGGGCATCTCGCGTGTCACCTATGATATTTCCAGTAAACCGCCAGCGACCATCGAGTGGGAGTAAGGTCGTCGGTTGATAACCACTGTTTCCGATTTCATACTGGAGGCCATGAATGGCACGCCGGGCACATCCGAACAAGTGAAGTTGAAGCCGCGCTGAGATACGCCGAATCCTAGGGCTGGCGTGTCGAAGTGGGTGGCGGCCAAGCTTGAGGCTTGCTTGCCTCGATCCGGGACTCGACCGCCTCCAGATCCCGCACCACACAATGCGTCGTTACTCTGAATCGGCGCGGGAACCCGCCATGCTTGCTGTTCCATTTCATAGATCGCCGTCTCGGACAAGGGAACGATCCGACACGGCTCCTGACGGCGAACGGTTCGCTGAAAGGGAAGGGGGAGCGTGGCTGGAAACTGCGACAGGTCATCGTAGGTAACCGTTCAGACCCTTCTCGTCCCGCACTGCGATGGGTTGAGGAACGAAACCCATCAATCAGGGCGAAAACACCAGGGCGGTCTGAACGGTTACCATCGTAGCCATCTGTCCCTGGAGAAGGCAGGGGGGGGGCTTCGGCGGTGCGGTCCCTTCCTGCTCCGCGATGTGAGGCGTATGTGTATACATCGATAGTTACCGAAGACTCGATTCGTGCGAAGCCATGGTGGGGGTGTCCTAACTGTGTTGCTTGGTACAAATAATGTCCTGTCCTTAATAATACAATGGCTTTGAAGTCGACCCATAAAGTCCAAAAGATAGATCGTAGGAACTCCTTATGGTATTAGTCCCTGTCAGATGCCCAGTCTGCAGGGGTGTTGATGTGACGAAGCATGGCACGACCTCCAATGGGAAACAGCGTTTTATTTGCAAAGCTCCGGACTGCGAGGGTAAGACGTTTATTCAAGATTATCGGAATACTACCCGCGTTTGTAACCCTTGGGCAACATAGTTAAAACACTACCTCCATCCCGACGGGTGGGGGAAGAAGGCGCTGGCAGTCGAGAGGTTGATCAGCACTGGATGGAGTTAGCTCTTCGGCTTGCCTGGGAGGGGCAATGTGCCGGAGAAGTGCCCGTTGGTGCCGTGTTGGTAAAGAGCGGTCGTGTCCTCGCGAAGGGCTGGAATCGCCCTCGGGCAACCCTTGATCCGAGTGCCCACGCGGAGATCGTTGTGTTGCGGGAGGGAGGGCGGTCCCTACGCAATTACCGCCTGCCAGGCACCACCTTATATGTTACGCTAGAACCCTGTGCGATGTGTGCTGGGGCTATTATTCAGGCCCGGGTTGAGCGGGTCGTTTTCGGTGCTTATGATCCGAAGGCAGGAGCGGCAGGTAGTGTGTTCGACGTGTTGATTTCAGATAGGCTAAACCATCGACCAGTTTGTCTGGGTGGGATCTTGGCGCAGCAGTCCAGCGAACTGATGAAAGCGTTTTTCCGGACCCGTCGCTGATGCCTCGTTCTGACCCGCGAAGATCTTCTGCACGGACAGAGTGTACTGGGGCTGACGTGTAGCGGCATCGGCAACACGACCTTCCTCTGGGGATGGGGGCTTGGGTTAGGGTTTCGCCAGACACACGATGCGTGCAGCAAGACCGTCTGTTGAGTTTGCAATACAGTTTTTGCCCTTACCGTCTGGGTATTCCGTGCTGTTATGATTCCAGCCAACTTTCGGTATGAGACCTTTCCAAGCTCCAGAGATGAGATTAAATCAATAACTTGAAGGAATACTTGCATCAACATGACTTATGGTACATTGTTATTCTGGTATATCGCTAAGACCCACACCAGGGGATGGTCTTAGTCTTAGGTGCGCTACGTGCTCTAACAAGCTGGTTTTAAGAGCTGTGATGAGCACAGGCGCAGCAAGGCGCACGGTGGCGACAAAATCGTCCGAAATGCTTTTGAAAGCGTTAAGCTGGTCCCGAAGGGGCAAGTCCCAGGGATGGGGCGAGTAGCAACCAAAGTGTACACGCTAGTGGCATGACGAGAGCTCGTCCGGAACTTCGGGCTGGTCCTGGCAGCTCGCAGCTGATCACGATCGTTCCCGACGAGTTTTGTGTATTAAGTCGCCGCGCGACGCCGATCGGGCAAGCGTAGCAATTTTTGAGGCAGCTTTTAGAAGCTGAGGATTGGCAGACGGATGGATGTAGCACAGCGCCTGGCCGCGCGCGTGGGCGAAGCTCTGAAACAGCGCGGGTTCATGTTGGTGACAGCAGAATCGTGTACGGGTGGGTGGGTGGCGAAGGTCGTCACTTCCATCGCCGGAAGCTCTATCTGGTTTGATAGGGGTTTCGTCTCGTATTCCAATGTGGCTAAGCAAGAAATGCTCGATGTCAAATCAGCAACGCTGGCGCGCTACGGGGCGGTGAGCGATGAGGTGGTGCAGGAAATGGTGCTCGGCGCCTTGGCCCACAGTGTGGCTCAAGTGAGTGTCGCCATTAGTGGCATTGCGGGTCCCGAAGGAGGCACTCCGACTAGACCAGTGGGTACCGTTTGTCTGGCATGGTGCGTGCGCGATGGAATCCCCCGATCCCGTGCCACGCATTTTGCTGGCGATCGCGAGATGATTCGGCAGCAAGCGGTGATGGCGGCGTTGCAGGGCGTGTTGGACGAGTTGGCGAGGGTAGAGAGTGCAGCGCCGGCGAGCAAAACGATTGCCTGACTGTGCCAGCTCGGTGAGCGGCACAGAGAACTATGCACTCTTCGGCACGGCAGCGCCTTTTCTTTGCTTTATTTCCGGATGCGGCATTTCGCACCGCATTGGTCAGCGTCACCGGGAAGGTGCTCTACAAGCGCGGTAAGCGCGTTCTACCTGAGAACCTCCATGTCACTCTGGTTTTTCTCGGCGCTGTGGATCGAGAGCAGCGGCTTTGTGCCGAGGCGGTTGCTAGCGGGTTAGTCATCCAACCGTTCGTTCTGACCTTTGACCGGGTGGGCCATTGGCCCAGGCAGCGGGTGCTTTGGTCGGCGCCCACTCATGTGCCGCAAGCGTTGCTGACACTGGTTGATTCCCTCAATAAGGGTCTCGGTCGATGTGGATTTTCGCCCGAGAAAAGACCTTATCGTGCGCACCTGACCGTGGCCCGCAAGGTGGCAGGAGCTGTGCCTGACGTTCGTCATGAAACCCTCGTATGGCCGGTGCAGGAATTCCACTTGATCGAATCGGAGACGCGTCCTCAGGGGGCACATTATCGAGTAGTTTGCACGTGGCTGCTGCGCGGTGGGCGGGATTGCATTGTTAAGATTCCGCCGGGATCGGCCGAACATTAGGTCTGGCCGTTGGCGTATGGGGCTCTCCCGGCTTTGCTGCGGCGGTGGTTGTCGGGTTGATCTGTCAGATCAGCGATGGTAAGCCGTCGGTTGAGGTTGTCAACAGGCGGAGACCATGACGGCGCATTCAATGGCACGTCAGCGCTCTGTACGCCCCGGCCGTTGTGATCCCCATGGGGGTATGTGCTAGGAGGCCCTTAATAACTATGGGATAATTTCGGCCCGCGGTGAGCAAACCACGGGTTCACCAAGAGGTGATTTTTGTGGACGAGAATCGACAGCGCGCGTTACAGGCGGCATTGGCCCAGATCGATCGCCAGTTTGGAAAGGGTGCGGTCATGCGGATGGGTGATGCACAAACCTTGCGAGATCTGGAGGTGGTTTCTACTGGTTCGCTGGGGTTGGACATCGCGCTTGGGGTCGGGGGCCTGCCGCGCGGACGCATCATCGAGATCTATGGCCCGGAATCTTCCGGCAAGACAACGCTCGCTTTGCAGGCCGTTGCGCAGTTGCAAAAACGAGGTGGGACGGCGGCCTTTATTGACGCCGAGCATGCACTGGATCCCATCTACGCCGAGAAAATCGGCGTGAATATCGATGATCTACTTATTGCGCAGCCCGACACCGGTGAACAGGCGCTTGAAATCACCGACATGCTGGTTCGTTCCGGTGCGGTCGACGGTATTGTGATTGACTCGGTGGCGGCGCTGACCCCCAAGGCCGAGCTCGAGGGAGAGATGGGAGACAGCCATGTCGGGCTACAGGCCCGCCTGATGTCCCAAGCACTGCGTAAACTGACCGCTAATATCAAGCGTTCAAACTCATTACTGATCTTCATAAATCAAATCCGCGTGAAGATTGGCGTCATGTTCGGCAGCCCCGAAACGACGACGGGTGGTAACGCCTTGAAGTTTTACTCATCGGTTCGTTTGGACATCCGGCGTATCGGATCGATCAAAAAGGCAGATGAGATTATTGGAAACGAAACGCGCGTGAAGGTGGTTAAGAACAAGGTGGCACCGCCCTTTAGACAGGCGGAGTTTGATATTCTGTATGGTGAAGGGATTTCCCGCGCTGGCGAGCTTATCGATCTCGGCGTACTCTACGGCATCGTTGAAAAGGCCGGTGCGTGGTATAGCTATAATCGCGACCGCATCGGGCAAGGTCGGGATAACGTTCGGGACTTCTTGAAGGAGCATACGGAACTGAGCCAAGAAATCGAGCTGAAAATCCGTGAAAGAGCATTGCCGAGCCCGATTCTACAGCCCAAGCCGGAGGAGGTTCTGGCCTGAGAGGTTGTGAAAAAACCGTAGCGAGCAGCCCGAGGGCTAGGCGGACGGCGCGCAGCGGCGAGACATATCAGATAGATAGGCGAGGAGCGAGCACCGCCGCATGGCGCTTCAGGTAGGGTAGGGGATCTCTTTACACGCTCTTAATCCCGGAGGTTGACGATTTGTCGTGTCCAGAGAAGCTGTAATTTAAAGATGCTCGGCAACTTCGCTATGACAAAGGCGGTCGTTATTAAAGCGACTTGTTCTGGTATGGGCTGTCAAGGGACGGGAATTCGACGCGGGCCATGAAATCCAGCAACGACCTACGCAGGGCCTTTCTTGGGTACTTCAAGGCCCGTGGCCACGAAGTGGTCGCGAGCAGTTCGCTGATACCTGCTAACGACCCCTCATTGCTGTTCACCAACGCTGGAATGGTTCAGTTCAAGGAGGTCTTTTTGGGCCTCGACAAGCGCCCATATACTTGTGCGGCGTCGAGTCAGCGTTGCGTTCGTGCCGGTGGCAAACACAACGACTTGGAGAACGTCGGTTACACCGCTCGCCACCATACGTTCTTCGAGATGCTTGGAAACTTTAGCTTTGGGGATTACTTCAAGCGCGAAGCGATCGCGTTCGCTTGGGAGCTACTGACTAAGGAATTGGCCCTTCCGCCCGAGCGGTTGTGGATCACCGTTTATGATAAGGACGATGAATCCGCCGACATTTGGCTCAATGAGGTCGGTATTGCTTCTGAACGGTTCTCTCGCTGTGGTGGTAAAGATAACTTCTGGGCCATGGGGGATACGGGGCCGTGCGGGCCGTGTTCGGAGATCTTCTATGACCATGGACCGGAGATAGCAGGTGGCCCACCGGGAAGTCCCACCCAGGAAGGCGACCGCTATGTCGAGATCTGGAATCTCGTGTTCATGCAGTTCAATCGGGAGCCCTCGGGAGAGCTTAGTCCCCTGCCTAGGCCCTCTGTCGATACGGGTATGGGACTAGAACGCTTGGCGGCGGCCACCCAGGGGGTGCACAGCAATTATGAAACGGATCTGTTCCGTGGCCTCATCGAAGCGGTGGCGGTTATGGCGGGCACCGAAGATCTCGCCAACCGATCGCTGCGGGTGATTGCGGATCATATTCGGTCTAGCGCTTTTCTCGCTATTGACGGCATTTTCCCCTCCAACGAGGGGCGTGGTTATGTGTTGCGCCGGATCATCCGTCGTGCCTTACGCCATGGTCACAAGCTTGGGATTCGGGAACCTTTTTTCCATCGCTTGGTGTTGACGTTGGAACAAGCGATGGGACAAGCGTATCCCGAGTTGAGTCAGCAGCGTTCGTTAGTGGAACGGGTCCTTAAGCAAGAAGAGGAACGATTCGCGGAAACCCTCGACCAAGGTATGCATATCTTGGAAAAGTCGTTTCAGGAGCTTGCAGGGAGCGTCATCCCTGGACAGACGTTGTTCCGACTCTATGACACCTACGGCTTCCCCATCGACTTGACCGCTGACATCGCACGGGAACGGGGCCTTTCCCTCGATGTGGAGGGCTTTGAGCGTGAGATGGCAGCACAGCGTGCACGAGGCCGTGCCGCAAGCCAATTCGGACCGGGTTGGATGGCAGAATTGACGGCCGATTCGTGCTCCGAGTTCACTGGGTATACCCACCTTGTGGAGCAAAGTGCAGAGGTGCTTGCGCTGTATGTTGATGGCACTGAAGCACAGCAGTTGACCAGCGGTACCGAGGCAGCGGTAATACTGGATCGGACCCCGTTTTACCCGGAGGCGGGCGGGCAAGCTGGTGACCAAGGGGTGCTGCGCACTCCAGCCACTCGATTTGAGGTGACTGACACACGGCGTCACGGTGAAGCGATAGCCCATCTGGGCCACTTGGTGGAAGGCAGGCTTCAGCCTGGCGACCGTGTGGGTGCCGAGGTCAATGCGAGCAAGCGTCGAGCCACGGCACGCAATCACTCGGCCACGCATCTTCTGCATGCGGCCCTACGTGAACTGTTGGGAGGACATGTCGCGCAAAAAGGCTCCTTGGTGGCCTCCGATCGGCTGCGCTTTGACTTTTCCCATTTTGAGCCCATCACGCCGACCACGTTGCGCCAGATCGAACGTTGGGTGAATGAAGCCATTCTGTCCGATACCCAGGTGACCACGCGGGTTCAGTCCTACCAAGAGGCGGTTGAGGGAGGGGCGCTGGCGTTTTTCGGTGAGAAATATGGGGCCCAGGTGAGAGTGCTTTCCATCGGGCACTATTCCAGAGAGCTTTGCGGTGGCACCCACGTCGCTCGGGCCGGTGAGATCGGTCTTTTCAAAATTATCTCGGAAACCGGCGTTGCCGCCGGTGTTCGGCGCATCGAGGCGGTGACGGGCGATCAGGCTCTGGCGTGGGTGACGGCGCTGGATGACCAGGTTGGTCGTCTGGCAGACCTGCTAAAATGCGAACCGCGGAGCCTGGAAGACAGATTAACGCAGCTGCTAGTCCGGCATCGAGGGCTTGAAAAGGAGCTGGAGCGCCTCCAAGGCAAGCTGGTGGCTGTGCAAGGCAGCGAGTTAGCGGCCCAGGCGTTGGAAGTGAATGGGCTAAGGGTGTTGGCAGCCAGGATCGATGGGGTCGATGCCAAGGGGTTGCGCGAGCTTGTCGATCAACTGAAACACAAACTCGGCTCGGCGGTCGTGGTGTTGGCGACCGTGGCCGATGATAAGGTGAGTTTGGTTGCGGGGGTGACGCCGGAGGGGACTCGGCATATCGCGGCGGGGCCTCTGGTTAATTTCGTTGCCAGCCAGGTGGGAGGGCGTGGTGGAGGTCGCCCGGACCTTGCGCAGGCTGGAGGAAACGATCCCTCCAAGCTTGACCAGGCGCTGCGAGCCGTTCCTGCTTGGGTTAAGGAGCGACTCGTTTCCTAAGAAGCTGTTTTAAAAATGACTGCGCTTGCCTGAGCTGCGTTGCACGGCGGCTCGCAATCCTCATGTACTCCCTTGTACACTCCGGTTGCTCGCCGCCGTGCGCCTTGCTCTGCCGGCGCTCGTGACATTCTTAAAACAGCTTCTAAGGGACCGTGTAAGAAGCGATGACGCTTGCCACAGGCGGCGTGACACGGTGATGGGCTGCTACGCAACTCGGCGTACCGGCGCCGGCGCGCGAGACGCTGTCCTAAATGGCTTCTAAGCGGAACCAGCGCTGGTTATCGTGCCATGGGGCACATCTGGTGAAAGGACGTAAAGACTGTTGGCACTGATCGTTCAGAAGTATGGCGGTACCTCCGTAGGTACTTTGGAGCGCATCGCTGCCGTTGCCGACCAAGTGCGGGCGGTACGGGAACGAGGCGAGGACGTGGTGGTAGTCGTTTCTGCTATGAGTGGTGAGACGAACCGACTACTTGCGATGGCCAAGTCCCTCGATCCTCAACCGAATCCGCGTGAGCTCGATGTGTTACTGTCGACGGGAGAGCAGGTCACTATCGCGCTGCTGAGTATCTGTCTAGAATCGAAAGATTGCCCAGCGCGCTCCTATACGGGCGGACAGGTACACATACGTACCGATAACGCCCACAACAAAGCGCGCATCGTCGGCATCGATCACCGTCGCGTTGCCGAGGATCTGGCGAAAGGCCGGGTAGTTGTCGTCGCCGGCTTTCAAGGTGTCGATGAGCACGGCAACATCACAACCCTGGGAAGGGGGGGATCAGATACGACGGCGGTTGCCCTGGCGGCAGCGCTGTCGGCGAAAGAATGCCAGATTTTCACCGATGTTGACGGGGTGTACACGGCCGACCCGAGGGTTGTGCCCGATGCTCGCCGGCTGGAGAGAGTCACTTTCGAGGAGATGCTGGAGCTGGCTAGCCTGGGCGCCAAGGTGCTGCAGATTCGTGCGGTGGAGTTCGCGCGCAAATATAACGTACCGTTACGCGTACTTTCTTCATTCGAACCAGGTAAGGGTACCCTTATCGCTGAGGAGGCCGGTGTGGAGCAACCTCTCATTTCTGGAGTCACCTGCAATCGGGACGAGGCCAAACTCACGGTGCTTGGAGTTCCGGACCGGCCGGGTATCGCCTACCGAATTTTAGGGCCGGTGGCGAAGGTCAACATCGAAGTCGACATGATCGTGCAAAATGTCGGTGAGGATGGAACGACCGACTTTACCTTCACCGTGCATCGAAACGACTACCAAGCGGCCCAGCGGATCCTAGAACAAGTTGCCAGTGAACTGGGGGCTCGTGAAGTTACGGGGGATGAACGTATTGCCAAGATTTCTCTGGTGGGTGTCGGGATGCGCTCCCACGCCGGAATTGCAAGCCGCATGTTTGAGGCGCTGGCGAGGGAAGGCATCAATATCCGCATGATTTCAACCTCTGAGATAAAGATTTCAGTGGTAGTTGACGAGAAGTATGCGGAGCTCGGTGTACGCGCCCTGCACAGCGAGTTTGGACTGGGGCAGAACGGATAGCAGCACACAAGGTCAAAAAGTCAGGTTGAAAGCCGAACGAGGGTAATTCACGGACGCCAGGCCCCTTTGCCGAAGACGCGACAAGAGGTAGCAGTACTAATTGGCAGTCGAGTGCGCGTGAGCATGGACACTTGACCCGATGGGTTAAACGTCACTCCCTTTAGGAAGCACAAGACCTGAGGATGTCCGTGAAGTGGGTTCCAAGGGGATACGGTGGCCTGCGGCACTCTTGGTCAAGGAGAAACGACATGCTTATTCTAACTAGGAGAGTGGGTGAATCGCTCATGATCGGCGATGAAGTCACGGTGACAGTATTAGGGGTGAAGGGGAATCAGGTTCGCATTGGCATAAATGCTCCAAAGGAAATCACGGTACATCGTGAGGAGATCTACGAGCGCATCCAACAGGAACGGGCGCACCAAGGGAAGGCGGAGGATCGCGAGGCTCGTCGATAGGAATACACTTTGCCAGGCTGATTCGAGTTCGGTATTCTAAGGCCGTGGGTCAAGGGAAAGCCTGTATTCGCAGCAAACCAGCAAAGAGCAGAAGTGCTAAGAGGCTAAGCGTGGCTAGTCGTAAGAACGCTGGGTTGGCGGCGTGCGCTTGATCCTGTGGCGACCAGCGCTAGCATGGGGATGAGGCGATCACGGGTGTGCCTGGCGCCCTGCCTCCATCATCGATCACCCACCATCAATAGTTCGTTTAGGAGAGATGGCCGAGCTGGCTGAAGGCGCTCCCCTGCTAAGGGAGTAGGGGGTTAATAGCTCCCTCGAGGGTTCGAATCCCTCTCTCTCCGCCATTTATTCGCCCGTTTTCTTTTTGCGCATTCTGTCGGCCTGCTGTGCGCGGCCCGGTCGTCGGAGGTTTCACGCTGGCTTGAGTAGGCTAATTCCTAGCAATGCCGGCAGACGAAGATGGCGCCGCCGTAGAGAATGAATGGCTACAGGCCGGCTGCAACCGCGGGCGGGAAAGAGAAACCAGGGACGTTGCCCTGGCTTGGTAGCCGTCGAAGGCGGAGATGGCCTGCGGGAAGGTCTCGTCCCCATAGAAGAACCCCGCCTCGTTAAGCAGCGCCTCGATGCCGCCGTCGGTGGCCAGGGCGTTGATGTCCTGGAACTCCTTTTCAGTGCTGAAATCCGAACGCCGCCGGACGCTGCCTAACCGACTCGGTGTCGTTGGTCGGCTTAAGTCCCGATCGTTGCCGCTTGCGTCCCGCTTCCCGTCCGTCTCCGAAGGCTCCCCCCGTTCGGGTTAGGCGTAGGCGGATCGGTTGGTGGGTACCACCTCGGCCTGCTGCTTGC
>CAZUZO010000027.1:0-1400 GCA_964624765.1 uncultured Thiotrichales bacterium | reverse complement strand
CCTCGGCCTGCTGCTTGCTAACTTAGCTTGCCCGCTCCCGCATGATCTTGCGACGTTCGGAGAGGAGCTCGCCGCGTCGGTAGGGCGCTTCCAGCTTGTTTTCGATCACCTGGTTTTCGATCACATGCGCCAGGGCTATCTCCGCCGCGTCTCGTGGCAACCTCGGTATACTGCGTGGGGCGGCGTTTGCGGGAGTACGACCCTATAAGCCTGGGTCTCGATGGGATTTAACGCGGTCAAGAATGTGGCGCTATATTTCCGTAGAGGAACACCATCCAGGAGGGGTCGCAATGCTCGATTTCGGGGTCAGTAGAACCGTGAGTCTGATGGCGAAGAGCGCGCCTTTTATTCTGCTTCGGCTGATCGTCTTTTTCGTTATTTCCTTGGTCTACGTGGTTGCGACCGGGGGCGGTGCGGGTCTTGGCTATCTGGTCGGCACGGTGGGGGATGAACCCGCTGGCTATGCCTTTTTCGGCGGCTTCATTGGCTTCTTGGCGGTGTCGGGAGTCATCTATCTTATGCGCGAGTACCTGCTGTACATGGTCAAGGCTGGGCACATTGCGGTTTTGGTCCATCTGATCGACGGCAAAGCGATCCCGAATGGCAGACGCCAGATCGAGTATGCGACCGCGGAGGTTCGAGCCCGTTTCGTTGAGACCTCCGTGCTATTCGCGGTGGACCAACTGATCAAGGGGGTGCTCAAGGTGATCAACCGCCTACTGATGACGATCAGTCGCTTCCTGCCTATCCCGGGCCTCCAAGGTGTCATGGGGTTCGTCAATACGGTGCTCAACCTCTCGTTGAGTTACGTGGACGAGGTGATTCTGGCACACAACATCCGCATCCAGTCAGACAACCCTTGGGCAAGCAGTCGCGATGCCCTTGTGCTGTACGCGCAAAACTTCGGCAAGATGCTCAAAAATGCACTGTTTTTGGCCGCGATCGTCTGGATATTGACCCTGGTGATTTTCGTCGTGATGCTCGCGCCTTTCATGGCCTGGGTCAGCTTTTTCCCGGAGGGTGCCGGCTTCTGGGCCGTCGTAGTCGCCTTCGTCTTTGCGCTTTCGGTAAAGGCGGCGCTTATCGATCCTTTCGCCATGGCAGCTTTGATCCAGGCCTTTTACAAGGTCACTGCTGGCCAGCAACCCCGCGAAGACTGGATCAGTCGGCTAGACGCCGCCAGTGACAAGTTCCGTGAACTCGGTGAAAAGGCCGGCCAGCGTGTCCTCCCGGTCAATTCGTTCTCACCGTAAGGCGGTCTCATGCCTCTTAGAAGCTGTTTTAAGAATGTCACGAACGCCGGAGTCGCAAGGCGCTCGCGACGTTTCTAAAGCAGCTTACCAGCACATATAGCGCACCTACCTGATTTGTGGACTAACCAGACCTGCCGACTTGAACAT
>CAZUZO010000026.1:0-30994 GCA_964624765.1 uncultured Thiotrichales bacterium | reverse complement strand
TGAGCCGCCGCGCAACGCGCTCAAGCAAGCGCAGCAGTTTTTAAAACAGCTTCTAAGGTCAGGTTTGTCTCAGAGGTTGTGAAAAAACCGTCGCGAGCGGCCCGAGAGCAAGGCGGACGGCGCGCAGCGACGAGACATATCAGATAGATAGGCGAGGAGCGAGCACCGCCCAACGCCGCTATCGGGTCGTGTAGCAGGTTTTTTCACAACCTCTCAGCAAGCCAATACAGTTTGATCGGATAAGGCGATGGAAAAGCAACGCATTCGGATTCGCTTGAAGGCTTTCGATCACCGCTTGATCGACCAGTCAGCCCAAGAGATCGTGGAGACCGCGAGGCGGACGGGTGCTCAGGTGCGAGGCCCCATTCCCCTACCGACACGCAACGAGCGTTTCACGGTGTTGATATCGCCCCATGTCAACAAAGATGCTCGGGATCAGTACGAGATCCGCACCCATAAGCGTTTGCTAGATATCGTGAACCCGACAGAAAAGACGGTGGATGCGTTGATGAAGTTGGATTTGGCGGCTGGGGTAGATGTGCAGATCAAGCTGACCTGATGGATGGCGGGTGAGACGGATGCGCTCGAATGTGAAGTGGCCGGCAACAGCACCGGGCGATGATAAGGAGGAACGCTGACATGGCAATCGGCGTGGTGGGACGCAAATGTGGGATGACGAGGATCTTTACCGACGATGGGCAGTCCATACCCGTCACCGTCATTCAGGTGCAAGCCAACCGCATCACGCAAGTGAAGCGTCCCGAGCGTGATGGCTACCGGGCCGTCCAGGTGACGACCGGTACGCGACGTGCGAGTCGAGTCAACAAGCCCCTCGCGGGCCATTTTGCCAAGGCGGGAACTCCCGCCGGTCGAGGGCTATGGGAGTTTCGCCTCGCGCAAGACGAGGGGAGTGAGGTTGCGGAAGGGCAGGCGTTGGGGGTGACACTGTTTACCCCTGGGCAGAAGGTGGACGCTTGCGGCATCAGCCTCGGTAAAGGCTATGCCGGTACCGTCAAGCGCCATCATTTCAGGACCCAGGATGCGTCCCACGGTAACTCGCTCTCACATCGGGCTCCGGGGTCGATCGGCCAGAATCAAACCCCAGGACGCGTTTTCAAAGGCAAACGCATGGCGGGTCAGATGGGGAACAAGCGCCGCACAGTGCAGAATTTGGAAGTGGTGCGAGTGGATGAAGCGCGGGAGTTGATCCTTGTTCGGGGTGCGGTGCCGGGGCCGAAAGGCGGCGATATCATGCTGCGCCCTGCCGTTAAGTCGAGCCTGGAGAAAGGCTGATGGAGCTTCAGGTACGCAGCGAGGTGGGCGACGACGTGTCGGTGGTCGAAGTCAGTGATGGAGTCTTCGGCGCGCGGTTCAACGAGCCACTCATCCACCAAGTAGTGACTGCTTATCTCTCTGCGGCCCGGGCCGGCACGCGGGCCCAAAAGAGCCGCGCCGCTGTGCGGGGCGGTGGGCGCAAACCGTGGCGCCAGAAGGGTCTCGGACGGGCTCGAGCTGGCAGTATCCGAAGTCCGCTTTGGCGTGGAGGCGGGGTGACCTTTGCCGCGCGGCCTCAAAGCTATGAGCAGAAGGTCAACCGTAAGATGTACCGTTCGGCATTGCGCTCCATCCTGTCGGAGCTGGTGCGTCAGCAGCGGTTGCTCGTTTTGGACGGGCTCTCGGTCACGGCGCCGAAGACCAAGGATCTTGTAGCACGTCTGAAGCCGTTCGAACTCGGTAAGGTGCTGATTGTGGTCGATGACGCGAACGAGAATCTTGAGCTAGCTGCTCGTAACCTGCACTGGGTCGAGGTGTGTGAGGCGTTAAGGGTCGATCCGGTGAGCCTGATCGCTTTTGACCAAGTGTTGCTAACGGTGTCCGCCCTCAAGCGACTGGAGGCTCGGTTTCAATGAATGAGCTACGTCTCATGCAATTGTTGTTGGCACCGCACGTCTCGGAGAAAAGTACCCGCATTGCGGATGCCCATCGGCAAGTGGCCTTTCGGGTGATGGGAACGGCACGCAAGCCAGAGATCAAGCGGGCGGTCGAGCGGCTATTCAACGTTGAGGTGCAGCGGGTCCACGTCATCAATATGAAAGGTAAACGGAAAACCTTCGCCAAGCGCCCAGGGCGGAGGCCGGACTGGAAGAAGGCCTACGTCACGCTAAAGCCGGGCCACGATATCAACTTTCTGGGTGGTGATTAGGGTAGTCGAGGTAGGCAATGGCGCTCGTTAAGGCAAAACCGACATCGCCTGGTCGCCGGGCCGTCGTTAAAGTGGTGACCCCGGATTTGCATCGTGGAGATCCGTACCGTGGGTTGCTGGATAAGAAAACCAAGAGCGGAGGGCGCAACAGTGGCGGGCGCATTACCGTGCGCCACCGGGGCGGTGGGCACAAGCAGCGTTACCGCATCATCGACTTCAAACGCACCAAAGACGGCATTCCTGGACGCGTCAAGCGGGTCGAGTATGACCCAAACCGCAGCGCCCACATCGCCTTGGTCGCCTATGCCGATGGCGAGTATCGCTACGTGATCGCTTCCAAGGGGTTGACGGTCGGCAGCGAGGTGATGTCAGGGCCCGGCGCGCCGATTCGGGAAGGCAACTGCCTGCCGCTTCGCAATATCCCGGTGGGCAGCGTCGTGCATTGTGTGGAAATGCAGCCGGGCAAGGGGGCGCAATTGGCCCGTAGCGCCGGGGCCGGCGTGCAAGTCGTGGCCCGAGAGGGGTCTTTTGTCAGTCTTCGTCTGCGCTCGGGTGACCTTCGAAAGGTTCCGATCGACTGTCGCGCGACCATCGGGGAGGTCGGCAATGGCGAGCATGGTCTGCGTTCTCTTGGCAAGGCCGGCGCAAAGCGCTGGCGCGGGACGCGGCCGACGGTGCGCGGTGTGGCCATGAACCCGGTGGATCATCCCCACGGTGGAGGCGAGGGGAGAACCTCCGGTGGGCGTCATCCGGTCTCGCCTTGGGGAGTGCCCACCAAGGGTCACAAGACTCGACGCAACAAGCGCACCGACAACCTTATCGTGCGCAGAGGGAAGCGACGGTGATGCGCACATCTGGCCAGAGCCATCGTTTGGCAGTTATCGAAGCGATTGACGGTAGCCGCCACGCATCCAGTCGAATGGGAGTGAGCCATGCCGCGTTCAGTTAAAAAGGGCCCATTCGTCGATCATTACCTCGCTAAGAAGGTCGACGAGGCGCGTGCTGTCAACAGCAAGCGACCGATCAAGACGTGGTCGCGGCGGTCCACGATTGTGCCCGATATGGTGGGATATACCATTGCGGTGCACAACGGCCGCCAGCACGTGCCTGTGCTCGTGACGGAGAATATGGTCGGCCATAAGCTGGGGGAGTTTGCTCCCACGCGCACGTTCCGAAGCCATGTCGGGGATCGCAAGACTCGAAGGTAGGAGAACTTTGATGGAAAGCAGGGCCCTGCATCGATATGCGAGATTATCGCCCCAGAAAGCCCGCCTCGTGGCTGACCAGGTTCGTGGTCTTCCGGTCGCGAAGGCCGTCAGCTTGTTGCAGTTCAGCAATAAGAAGGCGGCGGGCATCATCCGAAAGGTGTTGGAGTCCGCGATTGCCAACGCGGAACATAACGAAGGTGCGGATATCGACGAGTTGCGAGTCGCTGGTATTCAGGTCGATCAAGGACCTATGTACAAACGGCTGCGAGCTCGGGCGCGGGGGCGCGCCAACCGCATCATGAAACGATCTAGCCATATTACCATCCGAGTATCGGATAACTGATCGAGGCCAAGATGGGTCAAAAAGTTCATCCAGTGGGCATGCGCTTGGGAATCGTCAAGGACTGGAGTTCTATCTGGTACGCGGATCGAAAGGACTACGCGGACTATTTGAATACCGATCTCAGTGTCCGCCGATTTCTGCGCAAGAAGCTCGCTCATGCTTCGGTCAGTCGGATCGAAGTGCAACGGCCCGCGCGGAACGCGCGGATCATTATCCATACGGCTCGGCCGGGCATTGTTATCGGTAAGAAGGGTCAGGATATCGAGGCGCTTCGCAGGGAGATCGGTCGCATGGTCGGGGTGCCCGTGCATATCGCTGTGGAAGAAATCCGCAAGCCGGAACTGGACGCCCTGCTGGTGGCAGAGAGCGTCGCCAACCAACTCAAGCGACGCATCATGTTTCGCCGGGCTATGAAACGGGCGGTGAGCAATGCCATGCGTCTGGGCGCGCAAGGCATCAAAGTGCAAGTGGCGGGACGCTTAGGCGGTGCCGAAATTGCTCGCTCCGAGTGGTATCGAGAGGGCCGTGTCCCGTTGCACACGTTGCGTGCGGATATCGATTACGGCTTTTCGGAGGCCCGGACCACCTATGGTGTTATCGGGGTGAAGGTGTGGATTTTTAAGGGGGAAATCTTTGACCGCGAAGAGCGGGTCGAAGGGGTGGATGTCGAGAAAGGACAATCGAGCTAACGGGGCCACATCATGCTTCAGCCTAAACGTACTCGGTATCGCAAACAGCACAAGGGTCGCAATCGTGGCCTTGCCACGGTGGGCAACAAGGTGAGCTTTGGTGAATATGGACTCAAGGCCGTTACCCGTGGCCGTATCACATCCCGACAGATCGAGGCGGCTCGACGAGCGATAACGCGACAAGTCAAGCGTGGCGCGAAGGTCTGGATACGCATCTTTCCGGACAAGCCGATCACCAAGAAGCCCCTTGAAGTCCGGCAGGGGAAAGGCAAAGGCAATGTCGAGTATTGGGTCGCCCTGATCCAGCCCGGCCGTATGCTGTATGAGATTCAAGGCGTCGACGAAACCCTAGCGCGAGAGGCCTTTCGTTTGGCGGCGGCGAAGCTTCCGGTGTTGACCTCCTTTGAAAGACGCTCGGTGATGGGATGAACGCACAAGAGTTACGGCAAAAGAACGTCGAGGAGTTGCGGCAGGAATTGCTGGAGCTCACTCGCGAGGCATTTAATTTGCGCATGCAGAAGGCGACGGGGCAACATCCACGTCCTAGTCAATTCAAAGCTGTACGCCGCAACATCGCCCGGGTCAATACGGTGCTTGCCGAGCGTGCCGGGGAACGCTCATGAACGGGACCGAGAGTAAACCCCGTACGCTGACCGGACGTGTGATCAGCGGCCGAATGGATAAGACGGTGACGGTATTAGTCGAACGTCGGATAAAGCATCCGATTTACAACAAATACGTTCGGCGATCGACCAAATTGCATGTGCACGATGCAGAGAACACCTGTCAGGAAGGCGATGTGGTGAGCATCGAGCCGTGTCGGCCGTTGTCTAAGACCAAAGCCTGGCGTTTGCATGGGATACTGGAGCGCGCGCGTTGAACGTACTGGACGTGTTGGCCTAGCACTTCGGTGTCGGGTCTCGTGTCGCTGCGCCGCCGTGGGTCGAACCGTTGGAGATAGACGATGATTCAAATGCAGACCATGTTGGACGCGGCAGATAATAGCGGCGCGCGTCGGCTCATGTGTGTCAAGGTGCTTGGCGGCTCTCGACGTCGATTTGCCGGTATCGGTGACGTGATTCGGGTCACCGTCAAGGAAGCCATCCCGAGGGGCAAGGTGAAGAAGGGGGAGATTTACAAGGCCGTGGTGGTGCGTACCCGCAAGGGCGTCAGGCGTCCAGACGGGTCGTTGGTTCGATTCGATGGTAATGCCGCAGTGTTGCTCAACAACCAACTGCAGCCTATCGGGACACGTATTTTTGGACCGGTGACCCGGGAGCTGCGTGGCGAGCAATTCATGAAGATCATCTCGTTGGCGCCCGAGGTGCTGTAGTGATGGCCAAGATACGTAAGGGCGACGAGGTATTGGTGATGGCGGGTAAGGACAAGGGTAAACGCGGCCATGTCCTGCAGGTTAAGCCCGATAGCCGGTTGGTGGTCGAAGGGGTCAATCTGGTGAAACGTCACACGAAGCCCAATCCGCGTACCGGGGCGTCCGGCGGTATCGTCGATCGGGAAAAGCCCATCCACATCTCCAATGTCCGGCTCTATAACACTGCTACCGGAAAGGGCGAACGGGCGGGGTTTCGATTTTTGCAAGATGGACGTAAGGTGCGCTATTTCAAATCGACCGGAGAGGTCGTGGATGTCTGAAGCAAGACGGGCGGTGCTGCCGATCCAGGTGACCGTAGAGAGCGCCCGAACGAAACGCTGCGAAAGCTTACGAATTGAGAGCGATAACTAGGCGGGTTGCGTATGACCAGGCTACAGGAGTACTACCGCGACACCATCGTTGCCCAACTGATGGAGCAGTTTGCTTACTCGAGTATCATGCAGGTGCCGGCAGTGACCAAGATCACCTTGAATATGGGCGTCGGTGAAGCGATCGCCGACAAGAAGGTCCTCGACAACGCGGTGGACGATCTGGCGCGCATCAGTGGGCAGAAGGCGATCGTGACCAAAGCGCGCAAGTCCGTAGCAGCCTTCAAGATTCGGCAGGATTGGGCCATTGGGTGCAAGGTGACGCTGCGTCGAGAGCGTATGTATGAGTTCCTGGATCGCCTGATCACGATCGCGATCCCACGCATCAGAGATTTTCGCGGCCTGAGTCCACGGTCCTTTGATGGCCGTGGGAACTACAATCTCGGGGTCCGGGAACAAATTATTTTTCCGGAAATCGATTACGATCGCGTGGATGCGATCCGCGGGTTGGATATAGCGATAACGACCAGTGCGAAATCAGACGAGGAAGCCCGTGCGTTGCTGAGCGCATTTAGTTTTCCGTTTCGACGCAGCTAGGGATTTTTGTCAGAACTTCTCTTAACACGGTCGCGCAACAACCGCGGTATCCATAGCCGTCGTTACTTTAAAGCTGTCTAAAACACAGCTTCCAGATCTCAAGGGTAAAGCATGGCGAAATTATCTTTAATTAACCGTGAAGAGAAGCGGATAAAGCTCGTCAAGCGGTATCAGGAAAAGCGCGCCTTGTTGAAGAAGCAATCCGTGGATCCGAACTTGCCCCCTGAGGAGCAGTGGGCGGTGCGGCGCAAGTTGAACGCCTTGCCGCGTAATTCATCGGCGGTGAGATTGCGCAACCGGTGTCGACTGACGGGTCGGCCAAGGGGCTACTACCGCAAGTTTGGGCTAGGACGCAATATGCTGAGAGAAGCCGCTATGCGCGGCGATGTGCCGGGCCTGGTGAAGGGAAGTTGGTAGATGCGGCGGACAGAGCTTGTGAAAAAACCTGCTGCCCTACCCGATAGCGGCGCTAGGCGGTGCTCGCTCCTCGCCTATCGTTCCTCGGATATGTCTCGTCTCCGACGCCGTCGCAAGGCGCACAGCTAGGGCTAACGCAGTCGTTGTTGCAACGGCGTGCGACAGATGACCGCCAATAGATATCGATAGACAGCTTATGAGCCAACAAGATCCCATTGCAGACATGCTGACTCGTATCCGGAACGGTCAACGGGCCGGGAAAGTGGTGGTGACCGTGCCCTCCTCATCGAAGAAGGTGGCGATAGCCAAGGTCCTCCGAGACGAGGGCTACATCAAAGATTTCTCGGTGGAGGATGCTCCAGGGAAAGCGCTTCTTTCTATCGTGCTGCGTTACTACAACGGTCAGCCGGTCATCGATCGTATCCAGCGCATCAGTCGCCCCGGCCTGCGGGTGTACAAGGGCAAGGATGAACTGCCGACGGTGATGGGTGGGTTAGGGATCGCTATCGTGTCGACGCCGCGCGGTGTTATGACGGAACGGGCCGCCCGGGCCGCCGGTCACGGTGGTGAGGTGGTGTGCGTTGTTGCGTAGTGAGGTAGCCGTTGATGTCCAGGATCGCAAAGTATCCCGTGCATATCCCAGAGGGCGTTCAGGTGCATCTCGATGATGGCTCGATTAGCGTGCAAGGAAGCAAAGGCGCCCTTCGGCATCCGCTTCACCGGGGTGTGCGTGTGAATCAGGAGGATGGCAAGGTGCTCACCTTCGCGCCCCGAGAAGGGGTTCCCAATGCGGACGCTTTGGCGGGCACGACACGTGCGCTGGTGCAGAACATGGTCAGGGGAGTCAGTCAGGGGTTTGACAGAAAGCTCGAGTTGGTGGGGGTCGGTTATCGTGCCCAAGTAAAGGGTGACATCTTGCACCTCGCTCTCGGCTATTCGCATCCCGTTGAATTCCAGCCCCCCCCAGGCGTGACCATCGAAGCGCCGACGCAGACGGAAATCATCGTCAAGGGCATCGATAAGCAACAGGTTGGCCAAGTGGCCGCGACCATTCGCGGCTTCCGAGCCCCAGAGCCGTACAAGGGAAAAGGCATTCGCTTGGCGGCCGAGACCATTGTGCGCAAGGTCGCTAAGAAGAAATAGGCCGTGGTCTGCACGATGACCAATGCCAAGAAGTAGGACGAGACCATGGACAATAAGACGATGCGCTTGCGCCGTGCTCGGCGTGCCCGGGCTAAGCTGCGGGTGCTGGGAAGACCGCGTTTGTGCGTGCACAGGACGTTGCGCCACGTGTATGCTCAGATCATTGCGCCGCAGGGCGATCGAGTGTTGGTCAGTGCGTCGACTCTGGAGCCTGGGGTCAAGACACGGATCAAGCGTGGCGGCAACGTGGAGGCGGCCGCCGTGGTTGGGGAAGTCATCGCTGAACGGGCGCGGTTAGCGGGCATCAGCCTGGTGGGTTTCGACCGATCGGGGTTTAAATACCACGGGCGGGTCAAGGCCCTGGCAGACGCCGGTCGTGCCGGTGGATTGGAATTTTGACCGTAGGATAATTCCCGCGGAATGGGTTTTTTAAACAAAAACTGTATCGACCCCACGGGGTCATGGATAGGCGAAGGCTGAGGAACGAGAGAGATGGCGAACGGCGCGGAACGCTACGAACAAAGTGAACTGATTGAGAAGCTGGTCGCTGTCAATAGGGTCGCTAAGGTGGTCAAGGGCGGTCGACAGTTTGGGTTCACGGCACTCACCGTCGTGGGCGACGGCAGTGGCCGGGTGGGATTTGGCCGGGGCAAGGCACGGGAGGTCCCCGCTGCCATTCAGAAGGCGATGGAGAGCGGACGTCGCAACCTGGTTCGGGTGCCGCTGCGGGGCTCGACTTTGCAATACGCAGTGACGGCGCGCCACGGTGCCGCGACCGTATACATGCAGCCCGCTTCCGAGGGCACGGGCATCATCGCCGGTGGCGCGATGCGGGCCGTGTTCGAGGTGCTCGGTGTGCGCGATGTCCTGGCCAAGTGTATTGGATCGAGCAATCCCATCAACGTCGTTCGGGCGACCATCAAGGGACTAGCTCGAATCGCCGACCCGGAGCGGGTGGCTGCCAAGCGCGGCAAGGCACTCAACGAGATCTTGGGGCAGTAAATGAATACGCGCGCGAACCAGCAACAGCAGATACAGGTTACATTGGTGCGAAGTTTGCTTGGCAGGCCGGCGGCTCATCAGGCCTGTGCGCGGGGGCTGGGTCTGCGACGCATCCGTCAGACGGTGCGGGTTGACGACACGCCGAATACACGCGGTATGATCCGAAAGATCGCTTATCTGCTCCAGGTCCAGCAAGGTTAGAGCCATGCGTTTGAATACTCTAAAACCCGGGCCCGGTGCGAGACGTGCCGGAAAACGTCTCGGACGGGGCGTCGGCTCTGGTTCCGACAAGACCTGTGGTCGGGGGCACAAGGGGCAAAGCTCGCGCGCCGGCGGCGGTAGTGCCAAGGGCTTCGAAGGCGGCCAGATGCCGTTGCAGCGGCGTTTGCCGAAATATGGGTTTCGGTCGCGCAAGGCCAAGACCCGCGGCGAAGTGCGCTTGGACGCCCTGGCGCGGTTAGTGGTGGAAGCAGGCGGGGTGATCGACTTGGAAGCCATCAAAGCCAGTAAGCTGGTCGACCAACCGGTGTGTCGGGTCAAGGTGATCGCGTCGGGCAGTTTAGACCGACCGGTTGCCCTGCGAGGGCTAGCGGTGACTCGCGGTGCCCGAGCCATCATCGAAGCGGCGGGTGGCCGTATCGAGGACTAGATGGCTAGACAGGACTCGAAAGGGATGGCGACGGGCTCCGGGTTGGCGCCTTCGGTCGAGCTCAGACAGCGTTTGCTGTTTGTGTTGCTCGCCTTGGTGGTATTCCGCATAGGCTCCTTTATCCCGGTTCCCGGTGTCGACCCGGTGGCCCTTGCTGAGCTTTTTGATCAGCATCGGGGCACCATCTTAGACATGTTCAACATGTTCTCGGGAGGCTCTCTCGAGCGGTTCTCGCTCTTCGCCATCGGTATCATGCCGTACATATCGGCAGCCATTATCATGCAGCTGCTGACGGTCGTCCACCCAAAGCTTGAGCAGCTTAAGAAAGAGGGAGAGGCGGGTCGTCGCAAGATCACCCAATACACCCGCTACGGTACGGTGTTCCTGGCCACTTTCCAAGCGCTCGGCGTTGCGATTGCGCTGGAAACCCAACATGCTGGTGGCGCGGCGGTGGTTATCGATCCGGGCCTCGCGTTTCGGATAACGGCGGTGATTACGTTGGTAACGGGCACTATCTTTCTGATGTGGCTCGGTGAGCAGGTCACGGAGCGTGGTGTCGGTAATGGCATCTCGATCATCATCTTCGCTGGCATCGTTGCCGGCCTACCGTCGGCGATAGGGGGGACTCTCGAACTCGGTCGCACGGGCGAGATACACGTGTTGATGCTGTTTCTGTTGCTGGCCATCGCACTCGGCGTTACCGGTTTCGTGGTGTTCGTGGAACGCGGCCAGCGGCGCATAACGGTTAACTACGCCAAGCGGCAGGTGGGCCGCAAGCTGTACGCTGGTCAAAGCAGTCACTTGCCGCTGAAGCTCAACATGGCGGGAGTCATACCCCCTATCTTCGCTTCCAGCATCATCCTGTTTCCGGCCACTTTGGCGGGCTGGTTCGGCAGTACGGAAGGGTTGAGCTGGTTGGGCGAGATTGCCACGACCTTGTCCCCTGGCCAACCACTCTACGTGTTGTTGTATGCGGCAGCGATTGTATTCTTCTGTTTTTTCTATACGGCCTTGGTGTTTAATCCACGTGAGACAGCGGATAACCTGAAAAAATCAGGGGCGTTTATTCCGGGAATTCGCCCTGGCGAGCAGACGGCGCGCTACATCGATACGGTCATGACGAGGCTGACGGTGGCGGGCTCGATCTATATCACTGCGGTGTGTTTGTTACCCGAATTCATGATCCTACGCTGGAACGTGCCTTTCTATTTTGGGGGTACGTCGCTGCTCATCATCGTCGTGGTGGTGATGGATTTCATAGCGCAGGTGCAGGCGCATATGATGTCGCACCAATATGAGGGGCTGCTGAAGAAGGCCAACCTAAAAGGCTATGGGCGTCCCGGTGTGCCTCGGTAAGAGATGACGTAGGGGACGGCCCACGGTTCGGTAGGGCCAGACCACCTGAGCTGAGATATCGGAAAATGAAAGTTAGAGCCTCCATCAAGAAGATCTGTCGCCATTGCAAAGTGATCAAGCGCAAGGGCGTGACGCGGATCATTTGTAAGGACGCACGGCATAAACAGCGTCAGGGATGAGCCACTGGAGGTCATGAGAGGCCGTTTAGAAGCTGTTTTAAAAATGTCACGAGCGCCGGCAGAGCCAGGCGCGCAGCGGCGACAAAATCGTCCGGAACGATTTTGAAGAGCGTTAAGCTGGCCCCGAAGGGGCGAGCCCCCAGGGACGGGGCGAGTCACCACCGGAGTGTACAAGGGAGTACATGAGGATGGCGAGCCGCTGCGCAACGCGCTCAGGCAAGCGCAGTAGTTTTTAGAACGGTTTCTTAGGATAGTAGGCTATTGTGACAACCATTGAGTGCTCGGAGAGCAGGCCGGGAGAACCGACTCCGCTAACCTCTCCAGGAGGATCGCTCGAGGGAAGTCGGTATTGTGGGCGCGTTTGGAGCGAGCTGAGGCATGGCACGAATCGCTGGCATCAATATTTCTGACAGAAAGCATGCATGGGTTGCACTCATGTCGATCTACGGGATCGGACGCACCAGTGCGTTGCGAATTTGCGAAGGGGTCGGTATCCAGCCCGAATCCAAGCTCAAGGAACTAAGCGAAGCGGATCTCGAGAGGTTGCGCTCGGAGGTGGGCAAGTACACCATCGAAGGGGACCTAAGGCGAGAGGTTTCCATGAACATCAAGCGTCTGATGGATCTCGGGTGTTACCGCGGTATACGCCACCGGCGTGGGCTCCCGGTCAGGGGGCAGCGCACCCATACCAATGCAAGAACCCGCAAGGGTCCGCGCCGTATGATACGCAAGTAGGTAGGAATTTAGGCAATGGCAAAGAGTTCCGCTCGCGCTCGCAAGAAGGTCAAAAGGCACGTCAGCGATGGCATCGCTCATATCCATGCCTCCTTCAATAACACCATTATCAGTATCACCGATCGCCAGGGCAATATGTTGGCCTGGACGACGGCAGGAAGCAGCGGGTTCAAGGGCTCACGTAAGAGTACGCCCTTTGCTGCTCAGGTCGCAGCCAGCCGGGTTGGGGAGATCATCCAAGAGTTTGGAATGAAAAATCTCGAGGTGCGTGTGAAGGGGCCAGGTCCCGGTCGGGAGTCGGCCGTCAGAGCCTTGAATAACTCGGGATTCAAGATCATGAGCATTATCGATGTGACACCTATTCCCCATAATGGGTGTCGTCCACCGAAACGGCGTCGTGTCTGAGAGGTTGTTGAAGAATACCGGCCTGGATCATCGTTTCGCCTCGCGGTGACCACTTGGCGCGGCCTATGCTCGTCCCCTTTGAATGCAGCAATTTTTGACAAAGCTTCTCGGCTACGAGACTTCGTCGACACGAGGCGAGCCGCAAGCGTCGCCGTCGGCAAGCCATGGTTGTTGATTCACAAGCCCTGAGAGGTTGTGGAAAAACCGTTGCGAGCGGGCCGAGAGCCAGGCGGGCGGCGCCAAGCCGAGAGACATATCAAGTCGATAGGCGAGGAGCGAGCACCGCCCAACGCCGCTCTCGGGTCGTGGAGCAGGTTTTCTCACAACCTCAGAGGTCACTGTAGGACGATGGCTAGATATATTGGCCCGAAATGTCGCTTGAGTCGACGAGAAGGGGCGGATCTGTCGCTGAAAGGCAGAACCCGTGCGCTGGATTCAAAATGTAAGCTCGAGCATCCGCCTGGGCAGCATGGGCTTTTGCGCAGGGGCCGCCTGTCTGATTATGCGCTGCAACTGAGAGCGAAGCAGAAGTTGCGTCGCACCTATGGCATCCTGGAACGGCAGTTTCGCAATTATTTCAAGGAAGCCTCCCGCAGGAGAGGCATGACCGGAGAGAATTTGCTGAAGCTCCTGGAGTGCCGATTAGACAATGTCGTGTATCGCATGGGATTCGGTGCTACCCGTGCCGAAGCGCGCCAGCTGGTGAGCCACAAGGCGATCCTAGTAAACGGAAAATGCGTCAATATCCCCTCCTATCAGGTGCGTGCCAACGATACGGTGGTGGTGCGAGAAAAGGCGAAGCAACAGCCTCGGGTTCAGGAAGCGTTGGCGGTTGCAGAGCAGTACGGGTTCCCTGACTGGGTGGAGGTGGACAGTAAGAAGGCGGAGGGTCTCTTTAAGGCGGTGCCCGAGCGGGGAGACCTACCGCCCGATATCAACGAGCAACTCGTTGTTGAGCTTTATTCCAAGTAATCGATTGTTTGAGGGATAGAACCCATGCAAGGTATGGCGACGGAGCTCTTGAAACCGCGCCTTCTCGATGTCAGGCATGTTGCGAAGCAGACGTCGAGGGTGACCATCGAACCCCTCGATCGGGGCTTCGGGCATACGCTAGGAAACGCGTTGCGCCGGGTGCTGTTGTCCTCCATGCCGGGTGCTGCCGTGGTGGAAGTGGAGATCGACGGTGTGCTTCATGAATACACTACCATAGACGGTGTGCAGGAGGACGTCACGGAGATCCTCCTCAACCTGAAAGGGTTGGCGATTCGGATGCACGCCCGCCAAGAGGCGACGCTCACCTTAGAGAAGAAGGGACCGGGCACCGTCCTGGCTGGAGATATCGCTCTCGACCATGATGTTGAAGTGGTGAATCCGGATCATGTCATTGCCCATCTCAACGAGGAGGGTGAGGTCAAGATGCGGCTCAAAGTGGCAACGGGCCGGGGTTACCAGCCGGCAGCAGCGCGTCTCGGGGAAGGTGAGGGAAATCGGACCATCGGCCGGCTACTGTTAGATGCCTCCTACAGCCCGGTACGGCGCGTCACCTATACGGTGGAGAGCGCTCGCGTTGAGCAGCGCACCGATCTGGATCGTTTGATCATCGAACTCGAGACCAATGGGACCCTCGATCCGGAATCGGCCATTCGCCATGCGGCCGGAGTGCTGCGGGAGCAGCTGTCGGTATTCGTGGATCTGACGGCCCGCCAGGAAGTGCGTGCTTCTCAACCCCAGATGGAAATGGATCCGATTCTGTTGCGGCCAGTTGACGATCTCGAGCTGACCGTCCGCTCAGCGAATTGTCTGAAGGCCGAGAATATCTTCTATGTGGGTGACTTGATTCAGCGCACCGAGGTGGAGCTGCTGAAAACCCCGAATCTCGGAAAAAAATCATTGACGGAAATAAAGGATGTGCTGGCCACGCGCGGCTTATCGCTCGGCATGCGATTGGAGAATTGGCCGCCGCCTGGATTGCATGACCGGGAGCGCGACGCCCTTTAAGAGATATCATTTAAGTCCTTCTGGAACAGAACGATGCGTCATCGAAATAGCGGACGTTACTTTAGCCGAACGAGCAGTCATCGAAAGGCAATGTTTCGGAACATGTCTGTATCACTGCTCCGGCATGAAGTTATCCACACCACGCTACCCAAAGCCAAGGAGTTGCGGCGCGTGGTCGAACCGTTGATCACCCTTGCTAAGAGCGACAGCGTTGCGAAGCGGCGGTTGGCTTTTGCCAGACTCCGAGACCGCAGCATGGTGGGAAAGCTCTTCACTGATCTGGGACCGCGGTTCAGGGAGCGACCGGGTGGCTATCTGCGAATACTCAAGGCAGGATTTCGGCGTGGCGATCAAGCGCCGATGGCACTCGTTGAGCTCGTGGATCGACCGGGGTCGGCCGCGAGCCGCGATGGCGATTAAATGAGCGTCCAGCTTGATCGCCCTCTATACAGATTTTGGCTGTACCGGGCCGTATCTTGGCCAGGTGAGGACAGCGATCATCGGCCAAGCGCCGGAAATCCCCATCGTCGACTTGATGTCAGATGTCCCGGCATTCAACCCGAAGGCCGCAGCCTATCTGTTAGCCGCCTTAGTGCCCGAGTTTCCCGTGGCCACGGTCTTTCTGTGTGTCATTGATCCAGGCGTCGGTACCGGTATGCGCGCCCCTGTCATGCTACACTGCGATGGCCGCTGGTTCGTGGGGCCAGATAATGGTCTGTTCGAGTTGGTGCAACGTCGGGCAAGTCATGTCTGCAAGTGGATCATTACCTGGCAACCGTCGCGCCTTTCCAGCACGTTCCATGGCCGGGACCTGTTTGCGCCGGTGGCGGCTGCACTGGCACGGGGGGAGACGGTACCGGGCACCTTGGTCGATGCGAAGGCGGGCATGGCACATCGCCAATGGCCAGATGATCTTGGCGAGGTGATCTATATTGACGGTTTCGGCAACGCCACGACAGCCATCCGGGCTTCCACCATCGAGGATCCTTCTACCCAGTGGCTTTGCTGCGGGGACATACGTATCCCGTACGGTACCACGTTTGGCGATGTGCCGTCAGGTGACCTGCTGTGGTACGAGAACTCCAATGGCTTGGTGGAGATCGGGGCCAATCAGGGCAGCGCGGCACAGCGTCTGAAGCTGGGCGTCGGTTCTGTGGTGCGTTTCACGCCGGGCGAGCCGGATTCTTGAGGTGGGCGCTCGTAGCTGAAGCGGCTTCGGCCCCGGTTAGTCACCGCCTTCAAGCCGACACTTCAAACGCTCATTGACTTGTTTCGGGTTGGCCTTGCCTTTCGATAGCTTCATGACTTGGCCGACGAAGAAGCTTAGGAGCTTGTGCTTCCCTGCCCGGTAGCCTTGGACCTGTTCCGGGTGGGCCACCATGACTTCGTCGATGATGCGTTCAATGGTCGACTCGTCGCTTACCTGCCTCAGGCCCTGGCGTTCGATGAGGGTGTCGGCATCTCCTTGGCCCTCCCACATGGCCTCGAAGATGGCTTTGGCGATCTTGCCGGAGATGGTGCCATCGGCGATACGTCGGATCATGCCACCCAGCATGGTGGGCGAAACCGGGCTTTCGATAAGGCTTTTGCCCGACTTGTTCAGGGCGCCTGCGAGATCCCCGATGACCCAGTTGGCGGCCCGTTTGGCTTCGCCGCCGGCAGCGACGACGGTCGATTCAAAGAAGTCCGCGAGTTCGCGGGTGGCCGTGAGGATCCCGGCATCATAGGGACTCAACCCATATTGGGTTTCGAAACGCTGCTTCTTGGCATCGGGTAGTTCCGGGAGGTGCTGTCGGACCGACTCGATCAAGGCCTCGTCCAGGGCGAGCGGCAGCAGATCGGGATCCGGGAAGTAACGATAGTCGTTAGCCTCTTCCTTGCTGCGCATCGAGCGCGTTGCATGGCTATCGGGATCATACAGGCGAGTTTCCTGCACGACCTGGCCACCGTCTTCTAGCAAGGTGATGTGTCGCTCGATTTCATAGTTGATGGCGCGTTCGACGAAGCGGAATGAGTTGAGGTTTTTGAGCTCAGTGCGAGTCCCCAGGGTCGAGTCGCCTCGCGGCCGTACCGAGATGTTGGCATCGCAGCGCAGCGAGCCCTGTTCCATGTTGCCATCACAGATCTCCAGGTAGCGTAGCAACGTGTGCATTTTCTTCATATACGCCACCGCTTCGCGTGCCGAATGCAGCTGCGGCTCGGAGACGATCTCCAACAACGGCGTTCCCGCTCGATTGAGATCGATCCCCGAGAAGCCATGAAAGTCTTCGTGCAGCGATTTGCCGGCATCTTCCTCTAGATGCGCACGCGTGATGTCGATGACCTTGGTGGTTCCGTCTTCCATGTCGATGTCGATGTGTCCCCCGGCGACGATGGGGCGCTCGTACTGGCTGATTTGATAGCCCTTGGGCAGATCAGGGTAGAAGTAATTCTTGCGTGCGAAAACCGACCGGCGCGCAATCGTTGCCTCGATGGCGAGCCCAAACTTGACCGCCATACGCACTGCCTCGGCGTTCAGTACCGGTAGCACACCGGGCAGGCCGAGATCGATAGCACACGCCTGGCGGTTGGGTGCGGCACCAAAGGCGGTCGCGGCGCCGGAAAAAATTTTACTCTTGGTGGCGAGCTGCGCATGCAGCTCCAACCCGATGACGGCTTGCCATTGCATATCAAGAACACCCGCAGGAGGTCATTGAAATTCAGGCGGAACGTGTTGGTGCCAGTCGGTCGCCTGTTGGTATCGATGGGCAATGTTGAGTAACCGCGCCTCATCGAAGTAGTTTGCGATGATCTGCAACCCCACCGGCAGCCCATCGACAAACCCTGCCGGAACCGAGATGGCGGGTAGGCCAGCAAGATTGACGCCGATGGTAAAAATATCCGACAGGTACATGGTGACCGGATCGGCGAGTTTTTCGCCAAGCTTGAAACTCACGGTGGGGGAGGTGGGTCCCATGATCACATCCACCGAGGCAAAGGCCGATCGGAAGTCCTCGCTGATCAGACGGCGCAGCTGCTGCGCCTTCAGGTAATAGGCATCGTAATAACCGGCTGAGAGAACGTAGGTCCCGATCATGATGCGCCGTTTGACTTCGGCACCAAAGCCTTCTGCCCGCGAGCGCTTGTAGAGATCCTCCAAGCTCGCCGGTGATGGCGTTCGATACCCAAAACGAACCCCATCGTAGCGGGCTAGGTTCGATGAGCATTCAGCGGGGGCGACCACATAATAAACGGGGACCGATAGGGCGGAATGGGGCAGACTGATACGGTGAATGTGGGCGCCAAGGCGCGTATACTCTCTGAGGGCATCTTCCATCAACTCCGCCACTTTGCTGGGTAGACCCTCAGCCAAGTGTTCCTCGATGACGCCGATCCGGAGGCCCGCCAGCGAGCCGAATAGACGTTCGGCGTAGGGCTCTACGGGGCGGTTGACACTGGTGGAATCGCGCTCATCGAACCCCGCCATAGCGCCCAAGAGCAGGGCACAATCCTCCGCGCTACAAGCCAGCGGTCCCCCTTGATCCAAGCTCGAGGCGAAGGCGACCATTCCATAACGTGAGACGCGCCCGTAAGTGGGTTTCAGTCCGGTGATCCCGCAAAGGGCCGCGGGCTGGCGGATCGAGCCTCCGGTATCGGTACCGGTTGCGGCAGGTACCAGACGCGCTGCCACTGCGGCGGCAGAACCTCCCGAGGAGCCGCCTGGCACCCGCGCCCGATCCCAGGGGTTACGGACCGGCCCATAGAAGCTGGTTTCATTGGACGAGCCCATCGCGAACTCGTCCATGTTGGCCTTCCCAAGGACGACCATGCCCGCCGCGTTCATCCGCTCCACGACGGTGGCATCGTAGGGGGCGATGAAATTATCCAACATCCGTGATCCGCAGGACGTCTTGATGCCCTTGGTGCAGAAAATGTCTTTGTGCAGGAGGGGGATTCCCGTCAAGACCTCTGCTGTCCCCGCTGCAATCCGTTCATCGGCGGCCCGCGCCTGCTGGCGAGCCCGCTCCGGTGTCACGGTGATGAGGCTGTTCAGTTTTGGGTCGAGCTGCTGGATCCGATCCAAGAAGATTTCCACCAACTCTAAGCTTGAAACCCTCCTCGTGCGTAGCATGGTCGAGAGCGTCGCGAGGGATTGTCTGTGGAGCGGGAGGTCATTGTGGGCCATTGTCAACACCACGGGCGCTTATTAGCAGCGGTTGCAGGAGTGCCACGAGCACCAGGGCCGCAAGACACCCCGCAACGATCGCCAGGATCCGATTCGCCATCGGCGCACTTCCAAAACGCTGGCGCAGTGGCTATTCGATCACCCTGGGCACCAAGTAAAGCCCTTCCTCCACCTGCGGTGCACAGGTTTGGAAACGTTCCCGATGGTCTGCCTCGGTCACCTCATCGGGGCGCAGACGCTGGGTCGCATCCAGCGGATGGGCCATGGGCTCGATGCCCGTCGTGTCTACGGCCTTCATCTTGTCTACGAAATCCAGAATGCTGGAGAGATCCCGCAGGTAGGCCGGAATATCGTCTTCGCAGATGGCCAGTCTCGCTAAGTGGGCAATCTTGATGACATCGGTTCTGGTCAGCGGCATGGTCAGCTCGGTCAGGTAAGGCAGTGGCAAAGGATAGCCACGCCGAAAGGTTCAGGGTTGGGCGCCTGCGCAGGGCGAGGCTCGCGGTTACGTAAGGTCCACTCAGAGGTTGTGAAAAAACCTGCTGCGCTACCCGATAGCGGCGTTGGGCGGGGCTCGCTCCTCGCCTATCTATGGCTCTCGGCTTGTTGGCGCCGCCCGCCTTGCTCTCGGGCTGCTCGCTACGGTTTTTTCACAACCTCTCACTCAAAAAATGGCCAGCCGATCAGCCCTCGTTGTTGGCTATCATCCCGTCAGTGTTGTCCGTTTCGCGCGAGCGCGGCGTCGGCAAGTGGCTGGATTATACTCGCCACATGCCATCCTTGTAATCGCTAGACGCCATACGGTCGATCGGGCAGTGCTTGGGCCACTCTGTTCCTCGTTTAGGCCTGATTTCTGCATGAATCACTTTCCTGAGGGTATCCTCGCTTCCCTTGCCGACCGAGGACAACCCGCTTTTTTCGGCAGCTGGTGGTGTGCTCGAGGCCAGCTCGGTTTGGCGAGGAACTCGATTCAGGACGACCCCAGACTGGCCAAGTCGCTCTTCATTCATGGTCCCCCGGCCGGTGTACGGTTATTGGTGTTCGTTATTCTATCAGTCGTACTGATGACCTTCGACCATCGTGGACCACAACTGGAAGCCCTACGCCATGCGCTGGCTATCGCCGTTTATCCGCTGCAATACACCGTGAACGCGCCGCTCCAGGGGACGCGCTGGCTGGCAGAGAACCTCGCCAGCCGCAAAGCCCTTCTGGCAGAAAACACGTGGCTACGGCGGCAGCAACTGGTGCTGGAAACGCGACTGGGTCGGTTGCCACAGCTGGAGGCGGAGAACCGACGCCTGCGGCGTTTGCTCGGTTCGTCGGACAAAGTCAGCGAGCGTGTCCTCATCGCCGAATTGTTGGCCGTCGACATGGATCCATTTAGTCGCCAGATCATGTTAAACCAAGGTTCGCAACACGGTGTGTTCGTTGGCCAGGCATTGGTGGATGCCCAGGGCATCGTGGGGCAAGTCACGCGGGTCGGCCCGTTTGCCAGTAGCGCGATGCTCATTACCGATCCGAGTCATGCGTTGCCCATTCAGGTCACGCGCAGCGGTCTGCGAGCGATCGCCGTGGGTACCGGCTCAGTCAATCTACTGGAGTTGGTGCATATCCCCAACAATGCCGATCTGCGGGTCGGTGATGCCTTGGCGACCTCGGGTCTCGATGGGCGTTTTCCTGCGGGCTATTCCGTGGGAAACATCACCCGCGTTCAACGCGACAATGGGCAGCCGTTCGCCAAGGTCTGGGTGCAACCGAGCGCCTATCTGGAGCGAAATCGAGAAGTGCTGCTGGTGTGGCCTGCCATCGAGCAGCTTCCTGACGAGGCCCCCCTGCCTTCTGCCTTACCGGACATGGAACGAGAGAGCCGTCTGGCCGGCAGCTAACAGGATGTGACGGTGGGGAGATTGACTCACGGTATCGGTTGCCAATCAGGCTACTAGAGCGATGGCCGGCAGCACTCCCCAAGGCGGGGGCGTCATCATCGTGACCTTCGTCGTCGCTCTCATGCTGACGGCCTTTGCGTTACCTTCCTGGGCCGAGCTCTGGCGTCCCGCTTGGGTGGCGCTGGTACTGGTGTATTGGTGCATGGCGCTGCCTCACCGGATCGGCATAGGCACCGCCTGGGGGGTCGGGATCGTACTGGATGCCCTGATGGGTACGCTCCTCGGCCAGCACGCTCTGGCACTCTGCGTGGTGGCCTTTATCACCCTTAAGCTGTATCAGCGCATTCGCATCCTCCCCATTTGGCAGCAGGGGATCAGTGTGTTTGCCTTGATTCTGTTGTATCAGCTTTGTCTGCTTTGGGTTCACGGCAGCGTGGGTCGCTCGGTGTATCCCTGGAGCTACTGGTCTTCACCTCTCACCAGTACGTTATTGTGGCCATCGGTATTTGTGTTGTTACGCAGCGTACGCCGGCGCTACCGTGTGGCTTAAGCGGTTCTGGCGTCGCCGGCGCCGGCGACGCTCCGTCGCTGGGCTTCGGCATTGGCGGCTGAGCCTGACCCTCAAAGATCTGGCTCGAGAAACGTCGCTGACGCGTTCGCGTTTCGCGATTGCCTCGGCCCTGGTGTTTGTCCTTGGCGGCATCCTGATGCTACGCCTGATCCATCTGCAGGTCCTAAACCATGATCACTTCCAGACCCTGTCGCGCACTAACCGCGTCAAGATCGTTCCCGTTGCCCCCACTCGGGGCCTTATTTTCGACCGTAACGGCGTGGTTTTGGCACAAAACAAACCCTATCACAGCCTAGAGATCGTGCCAGAAGCCGTCGCCGATTTAGGCGCTACCCTGGCGGCACTGAGGACCCTGGTCGCCATCGCGCCCGCCGATGAGCAGCGCTTTTACCAACGTCTCAAGAGCACGCGGCGTTTCGAGGGGGTGCCGTTGCGGCTGCAGCTCAGTGAGGAGGAAGTCGCCCGTTTTGCCGTCAATCGCCACCACTTCCCCGGGGTGGATGTGCAGGCTCGGCTCGCTCGAGAGTATCCCTTCGGTGCCCTCGGGGCACACGTGATCGGCTACGTTTCTCGCATCAGTGAGCGGGAATTGAAGCAGATCGATGCCGTCAACTACCGGGGCACCGATCATATCGGCAAGGTCGGTGTTGAGCAGGCTTATGAGACAACCTTACACGGCAAGGTTGGCCACCAGCACGTCGAGATCAATGCCCAAGGTCGGGTCCTGAGAACCCTGAGCCGGGCCTCGCCGGTTCCCGGCAGAAACTTTTATCTCACCATCGACGCCTCGTTGCAGGCCCTGGCCGAAGGCGCCCTGGGTGCAGATAACGGCGCGGTGGTGGCGATCGATCCGCAGACCGGTGACGTACTGGTCATGGCCAGCATGCCCGGTTTCGATCCCAATCTGTTCGTCAACGGTATCGCGACCGAGACTTACGATACACTGCGCCATTCGCCTCATCGGCCTCTGTTCAATCGCAGCTTGCATGGCCAGTACCCCCCTGGGTCAACGGTCAAGCCATTCTTGGCTCTGGCCGCCTTAGAACACGATCCGGAAGCCCTGCGCAAAAAAGTCTGGTGTCCTGGCTGGTACAGCCTCAAAGGACGTGCGCACCGATATCGGGATTGGAAGCGCGGCGGGCACGGCTCGGTAGACCTCGAACGCGCCATCGTGGAATCTTGCGATGTTTACTTCTACGAACTGGCGGTAACCCTTGGCATCGAACGCATGCATCAGTTCATGCAGGAGTTCGGGTTTGGCGTGGCCACGGGCATCGATCTGCCCGGCGAAGCCATCGGGCTCATGCCGTCCTCGGTCTGGAAGCGATCACAACGCAACGAAGCCTGGTTTCCTGGGGAAACCGTGATCACCGGTATCGGGCAGGGCTTTACCCTGGCCACACCGCTGCAACTGGCTGCCACCGTGGCGTCCCTCAGTGTGGGGGGGCGGCGAGTTCGGCCGCGTGTCGTGGCACGCATCGAGGATGCCAGCAGCGGCGCGGCTAAGGTCATGCCGCCCATCATGCTGGATGCGGTAAACATAAGGAATTCCGAGCATTGGGAACGCGTCATCCGTGCCATGGTCGACGTGGTGCATGCGCCGAAGGGCACCGCCCACGGTGCCGGCATCGGAACAACCTATCAGATGGCGGGCAAGACAGGTACGGCGCAGGTATTCGGTGTCGCCCAGAATGAGGAGTACGACGAGCAGCGGGTCGCCAAGAACCTGCGCGACCATGGTCTGTTCATTGCTTTCGCACCGGCGCAGGACCCGAAAATCGCGGTCGCCGTCGTGGTCGAGAACGCCGGCAGCGGTGGCAGCTCTGCGGCGCCGGTGGCGCGCAAGATCATCGATCATTACCTGAACCGCCTGCTGCCCGAGGCGTTCCCTGAGGGCGGCATGGTCTCGATCTCACCACCCACGCAACAGCCTGTTCAGGGCCGGCAAGGGGACCCGGCTTCGCGTTCCCGGCAAGCGATCCCTGGCGAGGAGGAAGCCCCCGCACCGAGACGGCTGTCGGGCGATGGTTAACGCGCGCTACGTTCCCATCATGCATCTGGATTTACCCTTGCTGCTGGGTTTAGGCGTGTTGGCAGGGGTCGGACTGGCGGTGCTCTACAGCGCTGGCGGGCAGGATATGAACTTACTGATGAGGCAGGGTTTTCGTCTAGCGGTGGGTTTTGGTGTCTTGGTACTCGTGGCCCAGATCGATCCGCGACACCTCTATCATTGGACACCCTGGCTGTATGTCTGCGGCATCGGCTTGTTGCTGGCGGTGTTGCTGGTGGGGGACGTGGGCAAGGGGGCGCAGCGTTGGCTCAAAATCGGTCCACTGCAGTTCCAACCCTCGGAGTTGGTAAAGGTGTTAGTGCCGATGATGGTGGCCTATTTCCTCGCAGAGCGTCCCCTACCGCCCTCGGCGGGCCGCATCCTGGCCGCGGCGGTCTTGGTGGTCGTGCCGGCCTTACTCATCGCCTACCAGCCTGATTTGGGCACCGCGCTGTTGATCGCCAGCTCGGGGGGTTTCGTGCTGTTCTTGGCCGGGATGAGCTGGCAGTTGATCTCGGCAGTCGTGCTGTCGGCGGCGTCTTGTGCGCCGTTGCTCTGGTTTTACATGCACGACTATCAGCGTCTGCGGGTATTGACTTTCCTGGATCCGGAAAACGATCCGTTGGGCAGCGGCTATCACATCATTCAGTCCAAAATCGCCATCGGTTCCGGGGGCTTCCATGGGAAGGGATGGCTGAACGGTACCCAATCCCAACTGGACTTCCTGCCCGAGCGCTCCACTGACTTTGTGTTCGCCGTTTTCGCCGAAGAGTTCGGGCTGCTTGGGATCCTGTGCCTGCTGGGGGCTTATCTGTTTGTTGTCAGCCGCGGGTTGTATCTAGCCCTGAACATTCAGGATGTGTTCGGCAAACTAGTGGGGGGCAGTCTAGTGCTGACCTTTTTCGTCTATGTGTTGGTCAACATCGGTATGGTCAGTGGCTTGTTGCCGGTGGTGGGGTTGCCGCTGCCGTTGATGAGCTATGGCGGGACATCTCTCGTCACCGTCATGGCCTCTTTCGGGGTAATAATGTCGCTTTATAGTCACCGTCGGCTGTTGTCGCATTGAGCAGCGGAAATGGTATCCTGAGGCTCATTGCATCTTGAATGCCCATGAGGCGAGTGGTACGACTATCGCATAGGAAAAGCTATGGACTTGCGAAACCTTCTACGCTATTGGCCTTGCACTTCTGCGCGTGATCAACGCCCCCTCGGCGCAGCGCGCTTACCGAGGGGCGCGGCGCGGCAGCGAGGGGCGGTTCTTCCGGCCTCCCTGGTGGCCCTCTTAGGCTTGGCTGGGCTCGGGCTTGCCGGTGCCGTTGTGGCCCTTGAGCGCTTCACGGATGAGCCGCAGTTGCAGCGCTTCGTCGATGACATGGTGCAACAACACGGTTTCACGCGCTCGGATGTCAACGACCTGCTAGCCGATGCGCAAGTGCTGTCATCGGTGCTCAATGCCATCTCCCGCCCGGCCGAGCGTAAACCTTGGCATCAATACCGGGAGATCTTTCTCACCCCTTCACGCATAGAAGGCGGGCTCAAATTCTGGCGCACTCACCACCGCGACCTGGCCCGTGCTGAGCGGGAGTTCGGCGTTAGCCCGGAAATCATCGTCGCCATCATCGGAGTGGAAACGCGCTATGGGGAGAATACCGGTCAGTACCGGGTACTGGATGCCCTCACGACGCTCGCTTTTCACTATCCAAAGCGCAGCCGTTTTTTCCGCAGTGAGTTGGAAGCATTCCTGTTGCTGTCACGGGATGAAGGCTTCGATCCCCGGTCTATCAAGGGCTCCTATGCCGGCGCGATGGGGATCCCTCAGTTCATTTCCAGCAGCTACCGCACTTACGCCGTGGACTTCGACGGCGATAATACCCGTGATCTCATCGGTAACGCGGTGGATGCTATCGGGAGTGTGGCCAATTACCTCAGTGAGCACGGGTGGGAGAAAGGTGCAGGAGTGGTGTTGCCGGCCACTCTGCGCACGACGAAGGCGCGGGAACTCAGCGCCGCCGGCCTGAAACCCCATCTCGAGCTGACCGAGATGCGGGCCCGCGGAGTGTCCATCGACGGGTCGCCGACCCAGCAGGGGAGGGGTGCGCTGATAGAGCTGGAGGCCAGTGCCGGTCCAGAGTTTTGGGTGGGGCTACAGAATTTCTATACTATTACCCGCTACAACCACAGTCCGCTTTACGCCATGGCGGTATACCAGCTGGCGCAAGCGATCCGCGAGCAGTTTAGCGACGCCCAGGACTCCTAGGCCCGAAAGGGGCTCAGCGGCAAGCAGGTAGAGGGGTGCTGAGAAGCTGTTTTAAGAATGTCGTGAGCGCCGGAGTCGCAAGGCGCACAGCTGCGACAAAATCGTCGGGAACGATTTTGAACAGCTGCAAGCTGGCCCCGAAAGGGGCGAGCCCCAAGGATGGGGCGAGTAGCCACCGGAGTGTACAAGGGAGTACATGAGGATGGCGAGCCGCTGCGCAACGCAGCCATGACAAGCGCAGTAGTTTTTAAGACAGCTTCTGAGTGAACGGTACGCTGGTGGGAGAGAGGCAAAAGATGATGAGGTGGTCATCTACGCCCGCCGTTATTTGGCTGGTCGGCGGGACGCTTATGCTCACGGCTTGTGCCAAGCTCCCAAAGCCGGACGGTGCGCCGCGTAAACCCATCGATGTGAAGAACATCTCCGATGCCGTGCCACGGCCCGAGCCACCCAGTCGCTACGGCAACCCACCTTCATACGAGGTCAATGGTGTGCGCTATTTCACCCGCACCACCAGCCGCGGGTACGTAGAGCAGGGTACCGCCTCTTGGTATGGCACGAAGTTTCACGGCCGGCGCACCTCGAGCGGCGAGCCCTACGACATGTATCGGATGACCGCTGCCCATCGAACGTTGCCCTTACCAAGCTACGTGGAGGTGACCAATCTGGCCAATGATCGGCGTGTCATTGTGAGGGTCAATGATCGCGGGCCGTTCCATGCCGATCGGGTGTTGGATCTGTCCTATGCTGCGGCGGCGAAGCTGGGCGTGGTCGAAGACGGTACGGCCCCGGTCAAGGTGCGCGCCATTGACCCCACGGCGGCACCAGCGGGGCGCTCGCGCGGCCTGCCGACCCGGGCGGTACGCGCCCCCGGACCGCTCTACGTGCAGGCCGGCGCTTTTCGCTCGCTGACCAACGCCAAGCACCTCAAGTCGCGTTTGCGCCGCCAGGTGGGCGTCAGGGCGGGACTCAGTGAAGTGTCCCGTGGCCAGGAAAACCTGTTTCGGGTGCGCATCGGTCCGCTCGAGTCGGTCGCGGAAGCAGAACATGTGGCGGCGAGATTGGTGGCTGCCGGGATCCGCCAGCCTCGAATCGTCGCAGAACCGTGAGCGCATTTCGGTGAGCGTCATCCCTTGAAGCCATGCGAGCGACTGCCGCCCGGGCCGAAGCGATGGCCATGGCCTGTAAGTTTGTAACAAGACCGTGGCCAGTGCACCCGAGCCAGGCGGACGGCACCAAGCCGCGCAGCCTATCCGATCGATAGGTCAGCCGCCGAGCACCGCCCAACGCCGCGAGCGGGCAGCGTCGCCGGTTTTTCACAAGCTCTGATTTGACAGCGTCTTGAATGGGAGATCTGGGAACAGTGGTTCTAACTCACCTGAAGCGATCCTCGTTGGCGTGGCTGCTGGTGCTGTTGGGTCTGTTCAGCAGGCCGGTGGCAAGCAACCCGCTGCTCACTCCCTCTCCTCCGGCCATCCAGGCGGGAGCCCATATTTTAATGGACTATCACAGCGGGCGGGTGTTGGCCGAGAACAATGCGGATGAGCGCATGGAGCCCGCTAGTCTCACCAAGTTAATGACCTCCTATGCCGCTTTCTTTGAGCTGGGAAAGGGTAACATCCGGCTCGATGATGCGGTGCGGGTAAGCGAGAAGGCTTGGCGCACATCCGGTTCGCGGATGTTCGTTGAAGTGGACAAAGCGGTACCCCTGGAGCAGCTTCTGAAGGGCGTGATCATTCAGTCGGGCAACGATGCCAGTGTTGCGTTGGCGGAGTTCGTCGCCGGCGACGAGGCGGCTTTTTCCCAGATCATGAACCACCACGCCCAGCGTCTCGGCATGAGCAATACGAATTTCGTGAACGCGACGGGCCTCCCCGATCCCGACGAATACACGACGGCGCGCGATATGGCGGTGCTGGCTCGGGCCATCATTCAAGACTTCCCGGAACATTACGGTTGGCATGCGGTGCGCCAATATGAATACAACGGCATTACCCAATACAATCGCAACAAACTATTGTGGCGCGATGACTCCGTCGATGGTCTCAAGACGGGCTATACTAGCTCGGCTGGCTATTGCCTGGTGGCTTCGGCGAAGCGCGACGGCATGCGCCTGATCTCCGTGGTCTTAGGTTCCCAGAGCGAGAATACGCGTGCTCAAGAGAGCCAAACCCTATTGAACTTCGGCTTTCGCTTCTTCGAGACCCATCGGCTTTATCAGGGGCAAGAACCGCTCACTCAGGTACGCATCTGGGAGGGTGCGGCTTCCCAAGTGGAAGCCGGCCTCGGCGAGGATCTCTATCTCACGGTCCCCCGTGGGCAATTCGATCAACTGAAAGGCGACCTGCAGCTGGAAGCGGTCCTCAAGGCACCGATAGAGAAGGGGCAACCCTTAGGGACCGCGTCCATCAGCCTGGCCGATGAGCCGATCGCGGAACGTCCCTTAATCGCCCTGCATGCCGTGGCCGAAGGCGGCCTTTGGCAACGCTTGACCGACCGATTGCGGCTCTATTTTCAGTGAGTTTTGCCTACCTCAATGGTCGCTGGGACCCGGTCCAAGAGATGCGGGTCTCGATATTGGACCGCGGATTCCTGCTGGGTGACGGGGTTTACGAGGTCATTCCCCTGTATCAGGGTCGGCTGTTCCGGTTGCAGGAGCACCTAGCGCGGTTAGAGCGTAGCCTGGAAGGCGCGCGGATCGCCAAGCCATGGCCTCGATCCCAGTGGGTAGCGATATTGGAGGAACTGGTGGAGCGCGGCGGCGCCGAGGATCCCGCTGTCTACTTGCAGGTCACCCGCGGCATGGCTCTGCGTCAACACCCCTTCCCCCGCGACGTAAAACCGACGGTGCTGGCCATGGGCTTGCCCCGGGTTAAACCTCACCACGGTGGTCGAGGCATCTCTGTGGTGGTGCGTGAAGACAACCGTTGGGGTCGCTGTGACATCAAGGCCATCACTTTGCTGCCCAACGTTTTATTGCACCAACAAGCCGTCGATGCGGGGGCGGCAGAAAGCATCCTGCACCGAGCGGGTTGGCTGACCGAGGCAGCTGCCAGCAATGTGTTCGTCGTGCATGAAGATAGGGTCTTGACGCCTCCCCTAGGCCCCGCGTTGCTCGCCGGGATCACCCGGGCGCTGGTGCTCGAGCTCGCAACCCGGGCCGCCATCCCGTGCGCTGAGGAGCCGGTATCTCTCGAGATGCTGCGCCAAGCCAGCGAGGTGTGGCTGACGGCTTCGACCATGGAGATGGCGCCGGTGGTGGCCATCGACGGCGTGGCGGTCGGCGAGGGGAAACCAGGCCCGGTTTGGGAGAGGCTTTATACCCTGTTTCAGGACCATGTGCTCGCCCCCAGGCCGGGTTGAAACGGCGACCGGTGGCGCGGGGCCCGGTACGCGACGGTCGTCGTGGCGGCGCGTCTGGACCGGGGACGAATCGCTGCCGCCCAGGGGCTGCAAGTCCCTCCGAACTCGGCGTGGTGGGAGTCGAGAGCGATAATGGCTATCCCGCAGCGAAGCGCCTCGCCCGGAGGGGTGTCAGATGCGTCGACACTCACCCTGTCCTGGCGTGGGATTTCTGACTATGGCCAGACGTGGCAGGCCATGCGGCATTTCACGCAGCAGCGCGACGCCTCGACCCCGGATGCCATTTGGTGTTTGCAACACCCTCCGATCTTTACCCTGGGGCAAGGCGGACGCCGGGAACACGTGTTGGCACCGGGGTCGATCCCGGTCCTTCAGGTCGACCGCGGCGGACAGGTCACCTACCATGGGCCGGGGCAACTGCTGGTGTATGTGTTGCTCGACCTTCAGCGGCGGCGGTTGGCGGTTCGCGAACTGGTCGATCGGCTGGAACAATCGGTTATCGACTCGCTGGCAGATCATCAAGGGGTGAGGGCCGAGCGCCGGCCGGGGGCGCCTGGGGTCTATGCCGGGGGCAAGAAAGTCGCTGCTTTGGGATTGCGGGTCCGCCGGGGTTGCTGTTATCACGGACTCGCTGTCAACGTCGACATGGACCTGGAGCCTTTTCAGCGCATTCATCCCTGCGGTTATGCGGGGCTCGAGGTCACGCAGCTGGTCGACCTGGGCGTGCGCTGGAGCGTTGCAGAGACCGCCGAACAGGTATTACGCCGCTTGTTGTCCTACATCCCCTATGCGAACGTGACGCTATGACGAACCCCTTGGGTTGGTGGGCGGTGTTGCGAGTAATGATGACGATGTCGGCGCAACGCGGACTTTGAAAATAGAGCACATCTCGCGGGGACGCACCATGACGCTGGGACCCATCATGTTGGATCTGGCTGGCCCCGAGCTGACGCAGGAGGAGCGTGAGTTGTTGGCTCATCCGCTGGTGGGCGGGGTCATCCTATTTAGCCGCAACTATGAGTCTCCCGAACAGCTGAATGCCTTGACGAGCGCGATTCACGGCTTGCGCCAGCCGCGGTTGCTGGTCGCCGTGGACCAAGAAGGCGGGCGGGTCCAGCGCTTCCGCACCGGCTTCACTGCGCTCCCTGCAGCGGCGAGCCTCGGCATCTTATATGACCGAGATGCGCGTCGGGCCCTTGAGTTGGCGGAGGCCCGTGGCTGGGTGCTCGCGGCGGAGCTTGGCTTCGTTGGCGTGGATCTGGCTTTTGCCCCGGTTCTCGACCTGGCCCGCGGTCGCAGCGCGGTGATCGGTGATCGGGCGTTCCATCGCGATCCCGAAGTCGTAGCCCGTTTAGGGCGAGCTTCCATGGTGGGCATGCGCCGCGCCGGCATGCGCTGCGTCGGCAAGCATTTCCCCGGCCACGGCAGTGTCGGAGCCGATTCCCACCATACCTTGCCCATCGATGGGCGCGCCTTGGCGATCCTGCGGGGTCAAGATATGCTCCCTTTCCAGCGCCTGATCGGCTCGGGCCTGGCCGCCATCATGCCGGCCCATGTGGTCTACTCTCAGGTGGATTCCAAGCCCGCGTGCTTCTCCCGGCATTGGCTGCTCTCCATCCTGAGGCAAGAAATGGGTTTTCGGGGTGCCCTATTTAGCGACGACGTGAGCATGGCCGGTGCAGCCAGCATGGGGGATTTCACTGCGCGGGCCGAAGCCGCCCTGGCAGCCGGCTGCGATATGGTCTTGGTGTGCAATCAGCGGGAGGGCGCGGTGGCTATCCTCGAGCGGTTGGCCTTTGCACCCCATCCCAGCTCCAGCCTGCGCTTAGTGAGTTTGGTTCCGCGGAGATACGCGGAATGTGAAGTGCTGGCAGCCGATGTCCGCTATCGGGCGAGTGTTGAAGCGGTGGTGGCTTTGCAGCGCGAGCCCGAGCTTGCCCTGGACGACGGGGGTGAGGCATGAACGGCCCGCCCCGTGCCCACCCAGACACCCTTCAGAATCTGTTGTGAAAAAGCCTACTGCTCAGAGGTTGTGAAAAAACCGTCGCGAGTGGCCCGAGAGCCAGGCGGACGGAGC
>CAZUZO010000025.1:9201-31353 GCA_964624765.1 uncultured Thiotrichales bacterium | reverse complement strand
GCTCCGTCCGCCTGGCTCTCGGGCCACTCGCGACGGTTTTTTCACAACCTCTGAGTCGGAAAAGCCGAAGAACACGTCCTCCAGGGACAGCTCACGCACATGCAGGTCGAGCACCTTGCCGCCGAGGCGAGCCAGCGCCTCGAGCACTCGCATCTTCGCCGCGCGCCGGCACTGCACCGCGATCCGCCCCTCGCCGGACTCCAGCGCCGTGATCGGCAGATGACCGAGGCCATCGCGCACCGGGGCGACATCTGTCGGTGCCAACCGGATCTCGAACCACAGCGGCAAATCCACCTGTTCCCGCAGCGCTTGGACCGTACCAAGGGCCTGGATGCGGCCGGCGGCCATGATTGCGAGGCGGTCGACGCGCTGCTGGATCTCGGCCAAGATATGTGAAGTGAGGAACATCGTGACGCCCTGGGTCCTCAGATCCCGCAGGATCGTGTAGAAGTCGCGGATCGCCTCCGGGTCCAACCCTGAGGTCGGCTCGTCCAGAAACAGCAACTGCGGCTGACCGAGCAGCGCCTGCGCGAAACCGAGCCGCTGGCGCATGCCCTTGGAATACTCGCGCACGCGCCGCCCGGCGGCATCGGCGAGCCCGACGCGCCGCAACGCGGCGGGACAGTCGCGTGTCGGCACGCCCTTTAGGCGCGCGAAGAAGTGCAGTGTCTCCAGCCCAGTGAGATTGTCGTAGAGGACCACGTTCTCCGGCAGGTAGCCGATCTTGCGCCGCACCGCGCGGAAGCCGGCGCCGGTGACCGCCGCGCCGTCGATGCGAATCTCGCCGGCGCTTAAGGGAAGCAGTCCGAGCATGACCTTGAACAACGTGCTCTTGCCCGCCCCATTGCGACCGATGAGACCGAATAGCTCACCGCGGCTCACCTCGAGATCCACCCCGTCGACGGCCTGCACGGTGCCGTAGTACTTGCGGGCACCGCGGATGCTGACCATCGCCGCGCTGGCAGCGGCGCCGTCAGCGGGAACCGGGATAATGCTTGCCACGCCAGTCCTTCCAGTCCTCGTGGGTGGGTTGCATGCGCGGGTTGGGGTCCACCACACTGGGCGCACGCAGCAAGGGAAACTGCTGGCCGATCACGCGCAGCGACTGCACCGCGGGACTCGCCAGCAGCAGTTTCATCAGCGGGTGCCGCCAAGACAAGCGGTCGACCAGATCGTTGGCTTCATAGGGGATATCGCCGATGCCGTCGCCGTCCCGATCCCAACCGAGATAATTGCTCCAGTGGTTACCGGAATCGCTGCCCCAGATCTCATCGCGCGCACCGACGTAGCGCACCTGTTCTCGGTTCGCGATGAAATCGTTACCCTCGACCTGGTTATTCTTCGAGCCGGCCCACAGGTGCACACCCACCAAGTTATCCACCACCAGATTGTGACGCAGCGTATTGTATTCGGCGTCGTAGATGAAGAAGCCGCGGGCGTTACCGGCCACCACGTTGTGCTCCACTACCGCGTCCTGAATGGTACGCAACATGATGCCGTGATCGGAGTTGGCCCAAGCCCGATTATTGCGAACCTGCTGGTCGCGCACCTCCATTAACGCCAGACCGCCACGGTTCATCCAGCTATCGTTATCTTCCCACAGGTTAAAGTAGGAATTCATATAATGCGTGCCATAACGACTGTGGTGCAGACGGTTGCCGCGGAACACCGCGTGGTGCGACACATCCACATAGATCGCATCGCGCACGAAGCTCACGTTGTTGCCGATGATGCGGGCACCACGGGTGTTGTAGAGCTGTATGCCGTTGCCGCGTTGGGAGGAACGATAATCCCGTTTGCCGGTGATCAGGTTATGCTCGATGAGCACATCATCGGACTTCTCGATCCAAAGACCGAACAGGTTGTAGCTCAGGTCGCAGCGGCGCACCACCGCCCGGTGCGCCCCCGGCCACAGGTAGATGCCGGCATTCTGGTCACGCAAGCTGTCGCCGGAATCGGTCACGATCAAGCCCTCCAAGGTCACGTCCTCGGCCGTCACCCGGATGGTGTCGCCGGTTAGGCCCCCACTGATCGTCGGGCGCCGCAGACCGCGCAGCGTCAGCGGCTTGTCGATCAGCAAGTTTTCCGTATAGCGCCCGCGCACCACCTCCACCGTATCGCCGGGTGCCGCGCGGTCGATGGCCGCCTGGATGGAGTCACCCGGCTGCACTCGCCAAGTGGTGGCAACCGCGGGAGCCGCAGCCGGCCACAGCGCCGCCAGCAAGACACCCCGAACCAGCAACCGATAAGAAGCTGTTTTAATAACTACTACGCTTGTCTGAGCTGCGTTGCGCGGCGGCTCAGAATCCTCATGTACTCGCTTGTACACTGCGGTTCTTCGCCGCCGTGCGCCTTGCTCCGCCGGCGCTCGCGACATTTTTAAAACAGCTTCTAAGCGACCGGCGGCCATCCTAGGCGAAACATCCGCTCATCGTTCCAGCAGCCCTAGGGTCTTGAGGGTGATGAAGAGTACCGCACCGATCAAGAGGTTCTTAAAGCCCACGTAACAGATCATATCCATGGTATTGGCGACTCGATAGCGCCGCCCCCACCACGGGCCATCCTTCACATAGGGCTTGGAGCCGAGCCGCACGATGACCTCGAACACGCTCCAGCCGAACCAGCCACCGATGATGACCACCGCTTCGAGTCGTCCGGTGGCGGCCAGCACCCACATCAGCGTCGCCGCCAGCGCCACAGCGATGCCGGCCGCCTGTACGGCGCGCTGGCGCTGGAATCCGCGCCGGCTCCAGGGCCAAAGATGATCCCCGATTTCGGCGACCAGCAGCCGCAATAAACCGGAACGATGGGCATAGGGCGGTTCGACCGGATCGGTGGGCATGCTCGGATCCACCATGGTACGCCTCTCCAGAGTTCACTCGTGGCGGTGGGCAGGCGCCGCCATCCCTGCGACCGTCTGCAGGGGCAAATAGTAGCCATCGGCCCCGATCGGCGTCAGAGGCAATCCGGCTTTGCTGCGCCGCTTGCGCTCTTTGGCCAACGGCGGACAGGCATGGGTGTCCGTGTAGAGGATCATGCAATCCAGGCAATGCAGACATTCGCGGTGATCGATGCGTCCGTGCGGGTCGATGGCGAGTGAGCCGCAACCCACCGCGCAGGCCTTGCAGGTGGCGCACGCCGGCTTGCGCTTAAGGCCGTACCAACGGAACGTGGAAGGCATCGCCAGAGCCGCGCCGAGGGAACACAGGTACTTGCAGAACGGGCGTTCCAGAAACAGCGACAGGCCGAGCAGCGCGGCCACGAACAGGGTGTAAGGCCAGGCGCGATTGAACAATCCTACCAGGAAGGTGGTTTTGAACGGCTCAACCTCCGCCAGCCGTTCCGCCAGCCCCATGGACAGCAGCAACGCCGCCAGCAGAACGAAAAACACCCCATACTTTATCCACTTCAGACGATGGTGCCAGCGCAGCGGCAATCTGCGCTGGTAGCGCTTAAGACCGATGGCGCCACCGATCTTGTAGAGGAGCTCGGTCAACGAGCCGAAGGGACACAACCAGCCGCAGAATAGCCCGCGTCCCCAAACGAACACGGTCACGATGATGAAGATCCAGAATAGAAAGATGAACGGATCGGACAGAAATAATTCCCACCGCCAGTGAAACAGCAGGGCATGGAACCAGGTCAGCACCTGGGTGATGGAGGGCTGTGCCATCAGGTAGAAGCCGATGAATCCGACGCCGAGGATCCAAGCCGAGTATTTGAACACATCCACCGGCCACTTGTTCTTGCGCGTCGCGCGCCGGGCCAGGCGCTCGCGATTCGCGTAGACCCCCCCGACACCGACCAACAGCCCGGCAAACAGGCCGATCTCGAGCGCGCGCGTCTGCCATATCCGCACCCACGGGGCCTGCGCTTTGATGCGCTTGGGGCGACCGCCCTCGAGATATCGGGCGGGCAACCAATATTCGCGGGCGAAGGTGGCGAAGGTGCGCGCGCCGGTCTGGCGATCGCGGGTATTGGCGAGAAAGACCAGATTCCACGGATAGGCCGCACTGAACGAGGGCGAGCGAAGGATGAAGATGGCCGACTCCCGATATGCCGGTGCCCCCGCCGCCTCGATGCCCCACAGGGGTAAATAATCCAGGTCGCGGAAGGTGAAGGTATCCATGTCCTGGGAAACCAACACCCGGTCGTAGATGCCGCCGCGGACGAAGCCTGAGCCTTTAAACGACTCCATGCCGTTGGCGATGAGAAAGATGGCGTGTTCCTCAGGTTGCAGCCGCGACATCAGGCGCTCATAAGCCATGTCACCGAGCAGCACGCGCCCCACGGCCGGCACATTGAGATAACCAAAGAAAATATCGATGTAGGGCTCTGCGCTACGCTCCAGCCCCACCTCTTGTGGCCGGAGCCGCAGCCGCCGCACGCTGCCCTCCTTGATCAGAGCACCCCACTCCCGCGGCGCTTCCGCCTGGGTGAAGGCCGCTTGGGGGCGAATGGCGGGTTCGATGATGCCCACCTGCTTGGCGATCTCCAGGCCGCTGCGCAGGATCACCTGGTTTTCCGCGACGACGGTGACCGTAGCGCCGGTGATGGCATCCACACCGATGATGCCCTGGTCGGGCCGGCTCTTGCCGACATCGATCTTGGCCCCGACGAACTGTCTCAGATACTGTTTGACAAACCGGGTGAGTTCCGCTTCGGGAATGCCGAGCAGCAGGATCGGCTCAGAGTGGCGCAGGATCTTGACGCCGGTGATGATGCCCTCGCGATCCATGCCGAGCAGAGTCACTACCGGCTTGCCAGAGTAAGCCGGGATGTCGACGATGTCGGTGGAGAGAAAAACATAGCCGATAAGTTGTGGTTGACCGTTGTGCGTGCGGTAACCCTCCACATAGGCCGGGTGGCCCTTGCGGTGGGAAAAGCGATCGGCACCCGGCAACACGTCCGGGCAGGTCACGAAGGCGCAGAGATCCGGATCGGTCAAGAGCCTTGCCGGCAGCGGCGCTTCATAGGATGCCGCCGCGTTCAGGCTAATGCCGACGCACAGCACCGCCCCTGTCAGTAGGCGGCGGAAAAGACCGACGGAACCTCTCATGATCATCACTAGCGGGTCAGAAATGGGGCGAACGCCCACCGGCGTGCACACACCTCCGGCACGCGTTCGCCGCGGTGACCCATCAGACTTCGACGATCATCCGACTGCGCATTTCCAGGTGCAAGGCATGACAGAAATGCGTGCAGTAACACCAAAACACGCCCGATTTGTCAGCCACGAAGGTGACCGACTGAGTCTCCTGGGGGTTGACGATGAAGTTGATGTTGTAGTGAGGAATGGCGAAACCATGGGCCAAATCCTCGACGCGGTCATGGTTGGTCAGGATGAGGGTGACCTCATCGCCCCGGCGAAGGCGAAACTCGCGCGGCTCGAAGGCAGGGGCCAGCGACACGACCTTCACCGTCACTTTGCTGCCATCGCGGTAGACACCCGCCTCCTTCGGATCGCGGATCGCCAGCGGGAAATCGTCGTGGGAATAGATCTGCTTGGTCGTGATCAGCTCACGTTTGAAAAAGATGAAGTCATGGGGTTCGCCACGCACCGGGTGATCGGCAACGTGCACCATTTTCTCGCCACTGATGTCGATGATCTGCTCATTTTCGGGGTGCAGTGGCCCTACCGGCAGGAAACGGTCCTTGGAGAACTTGCAGCCCACCGCCAGCCATTTCCCGTCAGCGAATAGCGTTTCCGACTGGGAGGCATTGATGTGACCCGGTTGGTAGTGCACGTCGAGGCGGTCCACCACGTACTGCGCCGTGTTGTCGCCGGCATGAAACCGAATCGCTGCGTCGATGTTCCATTTCACCACCTGGCTGTCTAGGAACAGGGTGGTGTAAGCATCGCCGCGGCCATCGAAGGCGGTGTGCAATGGCCCGAGGCCGATCTCGACCTCGGCAACGATGGCCTGGTCGACATCCTCCAGTTGGCCCTCGAACCAGCCGAGCACCTTCTCCAGCTCGATCACGGTAGCGGTAGGCGACAGCTTGCCGGCGCAGATGAAATACTTGCCGTCCGGGGTCGCATTGACGCCGTGGGGGTTTTTCGGGACCGTCACCGTGGCGGTGAGTGCGGTTTTGGGATCGCTGTTGGCGGCCCGAGTGCCGTCGACCACCGGAACCGGGGAATCCCCAAAGGTCTGGAATCGCCCCTCTTTGACCGCCTGTTCGATGCGGGCGATGTTGAAGAAGATGCAGGCGTCCCGCTCGGCGGACATCATGTCTTCATAGTGTACGCCGTTCTCGGTGTTGTACTGGTTGCAGGCGGCCAGCTTACCATCGAAGGAAGTGGCGAGCAGGTCGCAATTGCCATCGATCAGCACCTGCCACCGCACATCCATGGTCTCGGCGTCGAGGCAACTGAACAACGCGCGGTATTGGTCTGGGTTATCGACATCCCGGCCATCGTTGGGCAGAGGTACATGGAACTCACCGCCGCAAAACACGCGCGTCGTATAGTTGACCGCCGGCTCGACCGGATCGCGCTTGTCCGGGAAGATACCGTGGAAACCCTGCACATTGGGCAGCTTGGTGATCTTATCGCAGACAAAATAGTCAAGCCGGATCCGCGCCACGCGGGCGTTGATCTTGTCGTTAACCCAGGCATAACGACCGTCGTAGTTGCCGTCCTTATACGATGCATGGACATGGTGGGTGTCGCCGACGGCATATTCCAGCTGGCCGTCGGACCTGACCCCCATGACCTGCTTGGATTCGTTGGTGATGCCCCAACCCACCAACGCATCCGGCGTAAAGCACGGGATGCGTAGCAGTTCACGCCCAGAGGGGATGCCGAGCACCCGTACGTCGCCGGTGTGACCACCGCTCCAAAGGCCGTAATAGGTATCGAGCTCGCCGGGCTTGAGGTGAACCTGGGCAGCGGAACTGGCGATCCCCGGTTGCGGCGCTTCCGCGCCGGAGGGCTCCTGGCGGCAACCGCTCAGTCCTACCGACAATCCGGTCCCCGCCAGGCCGGCGAGGGCAGCGGTACCCAGAAATTTGCGACGTTCCAGATTCGCTGGGGCAGCGAGCAGTTTGTGAGGTGCCTGGCTCATGGTGTTGACTCCGATTGGCCGACGTGGTCACGTTGGTCTTGGATGGGACCGGCGCCCCACGCGGGCCGCTACCTGGCATTTCGTGAGGCGATATCCGATGGCGACCGTTTGCCTGCGGCAATTTGTCGCACCTTCACTATGCCGGCTTTCAGAAATCAGCGCCTTGATCTAGGACAAGGAAAAGAGCATTTTTCACACATGTTAAAAGGTTGGCTGGCGACTTCTTGACGCCAGGGTCTGTGCGGCAGGGATGGCGGACTCGAACCGAGGGGCGTCTTCACGACACCCCTGTGGGGCTGCACGGGACACCGGTACCGGCACCGCAATGCAACGGTTTTCCCCGAGCGCTCAGAGCTTGTGAAATACCTCGCGAGCGGCCCGAGAGCCAGGCGGACGGCGCCAAGCCGAGAGACATATCAAGATAGATAGGAGACGAGCAAGCACCGCCCAACGCTATCGGGTCATGTAGCAGGTTTTTCCCCGAGCTTTCATGCCTGGGTGAGCTGGCTATACAACAACGGCAGCTCACGCGGCAGATCCTCTGGTTTTCTGACCAGCACGTAGCCGCCGTTACCAAACAGGTACGGCAGATAACCGCTAGCCTTCTCATCAATGGTAACGCAGAAGGAATGCAGACCGGCGCGGCGGGCCTCGATGATGGCCATCCGGGTATCCTCGATGCCGTGACGTCCCTCGTAATGGTCCAGATCATTGGGGCGGCCGTCGGTGAGCAAGAGCAGCAGTCGGCGAGCGGCGGTCTCTTTGCCCAGCCGATCGGTGGCATAGCGGATGGCCGCGCCCATGCGCGTGTAGAAGCCGGGACGGATGGCGGCGAGCCGACCCCGCACTAAGGCACTGTAGGGTTGCTCGAAAGTCTTGAATAAATGGACCCGCACGTGGCTGCGGTGGCAGGAAGAAAAACCATACAGGGCATAGCGGTCGCTGGTGGCATCCAAGGCCTCGGCAAACAGCAGCAGACCCTCGCGAATCACGTCGATAACTCGACCATGGTCTCCCAACCAGGCGTCGGTGGACATCGACAGATCGGCGAGCAGCAGGCAGGCCAGATCCCGAAGGCCGCTGCGCAGATCGCGATACAACCGGCAATCCACCGCTGCACTCTGCGCCATCTGTTGCGCGCGAAATCTCAAGTAAGCCTCCAGGTCCACTTCTATGCCGTCTGGCTGCGAGTGCCGCCAGATGCGCTTGGCTATCAGGCTCTCAAACTGCCTTCTCAACCGGCGTGCCGGAACACGCAGGCGAGCCGGCAACTCGCAGGGTTCGGCGTCGGCCGCCACTAGCACTTGTACGGCACACCGGTCGGGCACAAGCCGGCCCTTCCGATAATCCCATTCCGGAAGCAGGATCCCTTCACCTAGCTGCAGATCGTCGTTGGCCGGGGCGGGCAGGTCGAGATCGAAGCGCAGGCGGTTGGCCATGCTCCGCCGATCGCGAGCGACGCTGATCACATCCAGATCGTCCGCCGCACGCTCCGCCTCCGCGTCCGAACTCTCATCGGTGCCCCGATTCACCCGAACGAACTCTGCCCAACTCAGGATAGCCTCCGCCCGAAACGGAATAACGAGGCCGTGGCCATCGGGCATCGCCACTCGCTCCGCCTGGCGACGCTGGGCTTCCTTCGGACTTCGGGATCGACCCCGTTCATCGGCCGGCGCGCGCGGCGTGCCATCGGCAGCGGTATCGAGCTGGAGCGGCAAGGGTGGAGAGGGATGCAGCCATAGGGGTACCGGCTGGTGAGGGTGCCGCGCCTTCGGCAGCCTGTCCACGCTGCCGGGTACGCGCAACGCCCTGCGGATCGCCAACTCCTGCTCGCGCTCATCAGCGGGCAGGCGCTCGGCGGCGGGTCGCAAAGCGATGTGGGTCTCAACCAAATGCGTGTAAAGCGATCGCAACCCGGCAAACCGCTTCAGGACCTGGCGGGTCGCCACCTGATTGTACGCCCACCACGTTAGGTTGTCGGACACTGCCTGGGCTGCCAGCACCGTCAGCCACAGGTACAGATCGCGGTTCAATCGGTGGCTTGGAAAAACATCGATCCGCGAAGGCAACCGTAACGCTCGCTCATCATACCAAGCGAGCTCAACCCGCTTGGCGCTGCCGGCAATGCGTTCCACCCAGCTGCGCCGGGCACCGTGAGCGGTCGCCGTAGCGGCTTCCACTTGCAGAGCCGGATCGCCGCCGAAGGCCCGAAACCACAGGCCCACCGCCTTGCTCATCTCCTCCAACCTGACTACCTGGTCGGGATAGCGCTTGGCAGCGACGCGGGTGATACAGCGATCCCACAGCTTTCCGACAAATTCTTCCATGGCCAAATTTTTCCACGGCAGACAAGAGCGCTATGGCAATCCTCGATGCGTCGTAGGTGCCAGTCGGGCGGCGTTGGTCATCGTTTTGATGACCTTTACCCTGGGGGCAGCCGACCTATCAGGCCATGGTCATCGTTTCGCCTGAGTCACCATTTAGCGGTTACAACCGCACCCATAATTTGTAGGCAGCCGGTTGCCTTGCCACAAGGGTGTGTCCGGCAGGGATGCCGGACTCAAGTCTACAAGGATGTATTCACGACGTCCCTTGAGGCAAGGCGACCGGCTGCCACCCAGACGAAACGATGACCATGGCCACCTATCATGAAGACGAAACCGCCCGCCGAGGCTCTCGGCGAGGATCGATGGTGGTCGTTGCACGCCCTGATTGTTGTCTGCAAAGAGCTCCTTGTGGCGATGCCTGCCCGCCGCCAGGAGCAACCGTTGGGCCCGAGAAACAGGTCTTTGGCACGATGGGCCGAAAACCGAAATCGCGCATCGACACATCCAGGGCACAGTCGCCCTCCACCCAGCGCAGCAACGGACCGCGGGGGTTGCGTGCCTGCACTTGCTGGCAAGCCGAAAGGCATTCTGCACAGCTCGTGCAGGTAAACATGCGGCGTTTGATCCCGCGCGGCCTAAGGCGCATCGGACAAGCGTTTTCGCACGCCGCATTGCAACTCGCACACTCCACCCCGCGGGATCGATCGAAGCCCACTACCCTGGCCCGCTCGTTGGCCATCCAGACAAAACTCTGAAATACGCCGACTGCACAGCCGAACCGGCAAAACAAGTGCCGAGCCAGAGTGAACTCCAACGCGAATAACAGTGTCGCCACCCCGATGAACAGGCTTTGATTGCGGGTGAGGGTGCCGTGCAGCAGGTTATGATAGATCTCGCCGGGCGGCAGCAGGTACGTGAGTAACGTCACGGCCCAAAGGAATGCAAACCCGAGCACTGCCATGGCGACCAGTAGCCAGTAGCTCGGGTTGGGGGTCAACCTGCGGCCGTTGGGAAGGCGCTCGGGCAAGGGTCTAGGTTCCCAGAGGGTGGGCTTACCCGAGGCCCGGCGCATGAGTGCGTTGATGCCCTCGACGACGGAAAAGTGCGGGCACAGCCAGCCGCAGTAGAGGCGACCCCAACGCCACGCCGTGTAACCCAGCACCCCGACCACGGCGGCAATGGGGAGAAAGCCTCGCAGAACCAGATTGAGCGCCGCTTGGCCGGGGCCGGTGGCACCGCTGACGAAGGCATCTAGCCCCAACGTCCAGTCATGCCCCAGCAAAATGAAATGGCCCAGAGTTAAATCGAGGCGAAACAGGTCCAGCGGCGGCGCCACCACAAACAGCACAAAGAAGGCGCTGCGATAGAGCAGGCGCTTTTGCTGACGCTCGGTCACCGTGCGGCCCCTCTCATCAGGCTAACAAGGGCGGCCGACCACGGGATAACGATAGGGCTGTCCCGCCATGGCCCGCGCCAGGCCCAATGCGCCCACCAACACCAACGCCGAATGGCAACACACGAAGTACAGGATCACCACCACCCACGTGGTGCCTGCTGTGTACCCTCCCAGCAAGATGATAAAACCGTTGACAACGACCAGGATGCCGCCCGCCCAAAGACTGGCCGAGAGCGTCTGTCGAAGGTGACACGCAGCCAACGAGGGGGCTTGCGCGATGGTGCGAAAATACAGCGCCACCAGCACCAAGAAGGCCAGCCCCGGTAGCAGCAAGAGATTGATGAGATAGAGGGATTCGGCGAGGATCGCCAACCGTTGTCCCGGTATGGCTTCGCTCGCGGCGCCCGCTTTAGATCCCAAATATGGCATTGACCACCTCCATTAAGGCTTCAGCCGTGTCCTCGTCGTCGGTGAGGGGCTCCACTAGACTCGCGCGGCAGGCTTCTAACGCTTCGATCCCCCCTTGGATAAGGGTGGCGGCATACACCAGCAGGCGTGTGCTGGCACTGGCTTCCAGATCATGATCGGTGAGCGAGCGCAACGCCGTCCCGAGCGTCACCAACCGATCCGCCAGGTGGCTATCGATGCCCGTCTCGACCCTGAGAATTTCCTGTTCGGTCTCCGGTGACGGATAGCCGAAACGAATGGCCACAAAACGTTGGCGGGTGCTGGGCTTCATGCCTTTTAGCAGATTTTGGTAGCCCGGATTGTAAGAGACCACTAGCATGAATTCCGGTGGCGCATGCAACGTTTCGCCGGTGCGCTCAATGGGCAAGATGCGCCGATCATCCGATAGGGGATGCAGGACCACGGTGGTATCTTTGCGTGCCTCCACCACCTCGTCCAGATAGCAGATACCGCCTTCGCGCACCGCTCGGGTCAGGGGGCCATCGCTCCAGAAAGTCCCTTCGCGCCCGATGAGATGGCGGCCCACCAGATCGCTGGCCGACAGATCATCATGGCAGGCCACGGTATACAAAGGGCGACCGAGCCGTGCCGCCATGTGGGTGATGAAGCGCGTCTTGCCGCAGCCCGTCGGACCCTTGATGAGCACCGGCAACTGCTGGCGCCAGGCATGGTCGAACAACGCTATCTCATTGCCCTGCGGCAGATAGAAAGGTGCCTCCAGGGCAACACCGGTACTGAGGCTGACAGCGGCTGTCGACATATCACGCCTTTCAGACAGTGCGAAAACTCGTTGACCCTCTCGTGACGAAGGGGAGCGGGGATGTGCGCTCCCCTTCCGAGGGCGTTATCAGGCGGCGGCTTCAAGCGCTGCGGGCGTTTCGCTGACCACTTCCCGACCCTTGACGAGGAAACTGGCGACGAACACCAGCAACCCGATCACAAACACGACGCCGGCCACCGTTCGCATCCAATAAAACAGCGCGATCTGCTCTTGGACCACCATGAACGGTTGCGGGGTTTCGGACACCCGCTGTAACCAAACCTGCAGAATCCCGGCGCCCGTAAGAAACAACGTGATAAAGACCATGGACACCGCCATCAGCCAGAACGACCACATCTCCAGCACCTGCTGTCGGTTGCTCCTGGCCTCGCCTTGGCCTAAGAGTTGTGGCGCGGCATAGGAGATGATCGTGAGCACGATCAACACGTAAGCGCCGAAAAACGCCAGGTGACCGTGGGCGGCCGTGATCTGCGACCCGTGGGTGTAGTAGTTCACCGGCGACAGCGTGTGCAAGAAACCCCAGACCCCGGCGCCGAGAAACGCCATCACGGCGGTGCCCAATGCCCACAGCGTGGCCGCCTTGTTGGGATGGTTGCGGCGCCGCCGGTTGACCATGTTAAAGGCAAACAGGGTCATCAAGAAGAACGGCAGCGGCTCCAGGGCGGAAAAGATCGAGCCCCACCACTGCCAGTACTCCGGCGGGCCGATCCAATAGTAGTGATGGCCGGTACCAATGATACCGGTCACCAGCGCGGCCGCAATGATGACGTACAGCCATTTCTCGATGACTTCCCGGTCGACCCCCGTGACCTTAATCAATACGAAAGCCAAGATGGCGCCTAGGATCAATTCCCAAACCCCTTCGACCCACAAGTGGACCACCCACCACCAATAGTATTTATCCACCGTCAAGGCAGAGGGATTGTAAAACGCGAACAGGAATAGAACCGCAAGCCCCGTGAGGCCGAGCAATAAGATCGTACTGATGACCGTTTTCTTGCCCTTGAGGACCGTGATACCGACGTTATACAAAAAGGCCAAAACCACCACTACGATACCGATCTTGGTGATCAGGGGTTGCTCCAAGAACTCTCGCCCCATGGTGGGCAGCAGATTATTACCGGTCATCTCCGCCAGCGTCGCGTAGGGCACCATGAGGTACCCCAGGATGGTGAGAGCGCCGGCGGCCAAAAACACCCAGAAGATGATCATCGCAAGCCGCGGACTGTGCAGCTCGGTTTCGGCTTCCTCGGGTATGAGGTAATAGGTGGCCCCCATGAAACCGAATAAAAGCCACACGATCAATAAGTTCGTGTGTACCATGCGGGCCACATTGAAGGGTATGGCGGGAAACAAGAAGTCCCCGATGACATACTGTAAGCCCAGGATCAAACCAAACATGGCCTGTCCGACAAACAGGCCGATGGCGGCGATGAAATAGGGCTTGGCAACCGCCTGCGACTGGTAGACCATCTCGCGCTCCTTCAAAACGGGGTTAACCTTGAATGTTGGGTGGCCAGCCTGCGGTATCGATCTCCGAGGTATATTTCAAGAACTCGGCGATGGCTTCCAGCTCTTCCTCGGAGAGATTGAACTGAGGCATGCTGCGCCGACCGGGGACGCCGTCCCGCGGTCGGGTCTTGATGAAGATCTTGATGGCCTCTTTATTCTTGCCGAAGCGCTCATAGACATTGCCAAGCTCCGGCGCGAAATAAGCTCCCTCGCCCAGCAGGGTGTGGCAACCGATGCAGTTGTTTTTCTCCCAAACCTCCTTGCCCTCTACCACCAGGGCCGTGAGATTTTCCCGGTTGTCCCTGGCGGGCAGCGCTCGCGTCGTGTCGAAGGTCAGTGCCAAGAACACCAGGATGAAAAATACGGTGCCTCCGTAGAAGATGTTTCGCGCCATGGATTTGGTAAAACTCGCACTCATCTCTTCTCAACTCCCATCGTGTGCTCTCGGGAACACGCTGCTTCCGCACCAGCGGCACCCTGCGCGGTAACGGGGCCATCACCCGGTCTCTGTTGAGTCGCCCAGCGAGCCGATGGTACAGGCTGGGAGCCGCCTGCTCCTTGACCTATGTCAAGGGCCTCACCACCTATCAGTTTAATTATGCCCGTCGTTCCGGCATGGATTGCCGGAACCCAGTGGCCATGGAGGGCCACCCGGGATCACATCCCTGTGTTCTGGATACCGGCAATCCATGCCGGTCTGACAGACTGTTTTCTCCATAAGGCATAACTGATAGGTGGTAAGGTCAAGGGCCTATCTCGACTGGACCCTTGTTTCCTGGCGGCCGGGTAACCGGGAGGCATTCCGCTTGACCCAGGTCAATGTCGGGCGGAGGAACGGGGGGTATCGTGCCGCCTCCCGCAGCACTTGTGCCCTTCGGGTTTCAACCGTGTCAGCGCTTGGGTCGGGTCAATCTGGTGCGCATCACCCTTTTGCTTTTGCTGGTCGCGCTGGCCGAGTACGCCTGGCCAGCCTCACCTACCCCCGGCGCCGACTCCCGAACACAGCGCATCCAGTCGCTGGCCGCGGAGTTTTTTCCGGGCGCCGATCGCATCGGGCCATTCGAGGGAAGCCCACCGGCGGCAGCGGTTTTTCAAGCAGCGCGCTGGCTAGGGTATGTGTTCCTGACCGACCAGGTGCTACCGATCCCCGCCTACTCCGGTAAACCCATCAGCACCTTGGTCGGCCTCACAAGCGACGCCACCATCGCTGGACTCGCCATCGTCCATCACGAAGAGCCGATCCTGGTGATCGGCCTCTCTGACCAGGATCTCGCGCGCTATATCGCCCAATACCAAGGCCAGCACATCGGCAAACCGATCAAAATTGGCGGCCCGGAGCGGGAAGGCTATGTGACCGTGGAGGGCATCACCGGCGCGACCATCACCGTGATGGTGCTGAATGCCTCGATCACGCGAGCGGCTAAGTTGGTCGCGGCCTCCCGAGGCCTGCCGTTAGCTTCTGAGTCGTCGCCTTCCGCCCCCGCTCGCGGCGCTGCGCCTGCGGCCACTTCGGGACTTCCGACGACAGCCATAGAGGACATTTCCAGCGAGCCGCCACCGTGGATCGCGGTGTGGCAGCAACGGACCTATCGCATCGCGGCTTTGGTCAGCGGGCTCATGGTGCTTGCCACGGTGCTGGTGTTGCAGGACTGGCTCGCGCGCCATCCGTCTTTGCTGCTGCGGGTGCGGGACGCGTTCTTGGTCTACACCCTGGTTTTCATCGGCTGGTATGGACTCGCTCAGCTCTCGGTGATCAATGTCTTCACGTTTACTCGAGCGGTCGTGCACGACTTCCATTGGGACACCTTTCTCATCGACCCCATGCTGTTCATCCTCTGGTCTTTCGTCGCCTTAACCCTGCTGCTATGGGGGCGAGGCGTGTACTGCGGCTGGCTTTGTCCCTTCGGTGCCTTACAGGAACTGGTGAACCGAGTGAGCCGGCGCTTAGGGGTGAAGCAACTCGAGTTCCCGCCGGTGGTCCATGAGCGGTTGTTAGCGGTGAAATATATTCTGCTCGTATTGCTATTTGGGCTCTCCCTGCATTCGGTCGCGACGATGGTGCGTTTCGCCGAGGTGGAGCCGTTCAAGACCGCCATCAATATGCACTTCCAAAGGGAGTGGATGTTCCTGCTGTATGCCAGCGCACTGGTGGTGGTGTCGGCATTTAACGGCAAGTTTTATTGCAAATATCTCTGTGTGCTGGGGGCGGCCCTGACGTTTCCCTCGCGTTTTCGCATCTTCGATTGGCTGCGCCGCCGCCGGGAGTGTGGCAGGCCGTGCCAGACCTGTGCCACGGAATGCCCATCCCAGGCCATACGGGCCACGGGAGAGATCAATCCCACCGAATGCCATTATTGCCTCGATTGCCAGGTCACCTACTGGAATGCCTACAAATGCCCACCGCTGGTGGAAAAACGCAAGCGCCTCGAGCGTCGAGGACAGCCCTTGAAGCTGCGCGTCGGCAAGCTCGACTGAGAGGTTGTGAAAAACCGTCGTGAGCAACCCGAGAGCCAGGCGGACGGCGCGAAGTTGAGAGACATATCAGATAGATAGGCGAGGAGCGAGCACCGCCCAACGCCGCGGTCGGACAGCGCAGTAGGTTTTTTGGCGTTGGTCATCGTTTCGGCAGTTTGATGACCTTTGCCCTTGCGGCAGCCGACCCCAGGCCGCAAGAGACGCCGTGAAGACGTCCCTGTCGGCTTGGGTCCGGCATCCCTGCCGCACACACCCTTGCGGGCCCGGGGTTCGGCTGCCGAAGGATTGGGCGCCGATGGTATCCCCCGAACAGTAACGCTGACGAAACGATGACCCTGGCCGTTTTTCTTTCGCAAGCTGTGAACGGTTTTGGGCGGACAGCTCTCGATTGGCCAGGCCACGGTTGACCTAGGTCAAGGCAAGGCGGTTGTGGAGGGGCTAAAAGGTAACGCGAGCATACCCTCGCGAGGGGGGAGATTCGATCGATCGCGGGAGGAGAAGACCCATGAAAAGCAGCACATCCTGGTTAGCCGTCGGCTTGCTGAGTATGACCGCCCTACCCCTCACTTCAGGGATCGTCGCGGCGACCACGCCGAGCGAACACCCATCGACACCACAGGAGGAGCTGCGCTACAAGGGCGCACCGGTCCCCATCAAGCCGGGCGAAGCGAGGGATATCGTGAGTCCCGGGGCGCCGGCTCTCAGCGCATCGGAGTTCGAGCGGGCCAAGCAAGTCTACTTCGAGCGCTGCGCCGGCTGTCACGGCGTGTTGCGCAAGGGCGCCACCGGTAAGCCCCTGACACCCGACATTACCCAACCGCGGGGCACCGACTACCTCAAGGTGTTCATCAACTACGGATCCCCAGCGGGCATGCCCAATTGGGGCACGTCGGGTGACCTGAGCGAACAAGATGTGGACATCATGGCGCGCTTCCTCCAGCACCAGGCACCGGAACCCCCGGAATATGGCCTCGATGAAATGAAAGCGGCCTGGGAAGTACGGGTGCCGGTGGCGGATCGACCGACTCAGAAAATGAGCGAGTTCAATGTCGATAACGTGTTCTCCGTCACCCTCCGGGATACGGGTCAGATCGCGCTCATCGACGGGGATACCAAGGAGATCGTCAGCATCGTTCCGACCGGGTACGCGGTGCACATCTCCCGCCTGTCATCCTCGGGCCGGTATCTCTACGTCATCGGTCGCGATGCGCAGGTGAACTTGATCGATCTGTGGATGAAAGAGCCGAAAACCGTGGCCGTCATCAAGGTCGGGCTGGAAGCGCGCTCCGTGGAGACGTCCAAATACAAGGGGTACGAGGACCGATATGCCATCGCCGGCACCTACTGGCCGCCGCAGTTCGTGATCATGGAGGGAGACACCCTGGAGCCCTTGAAGATCGTCTCCACCCGCGGGATGACGGTGGACACCCAGGAGTATCATCCAGAGCCGCGCGTGGCCGCCATCGTGGCCTCCCATCAGCATCCGGAGTTCATCGTCAACGTCAAGGAAACCGGCCAGATCCTGTTAGTGAACTACCAAGACATCGATAATCTCAAGATCACCACCATCGGGGCTGCGCGGTTCTTGCACGATGGAGGCTGGGATGCCTCGCGGCGTTATTTCCTCACCGCCGCCAACACCTCCGACAAGATCGCCGTGGTCGACTCCATGGAGCAAAAGCTGGTGGCGCTGGTAGACGTCGAAAAGATCCCCCATCCGGGGCGCGGCGCCAACATCGTCGATCCGAAGTATGGCCCGGTGTGGATCACCAGCTGCCTCGGTAACGAGAACGTCGCGTTCATCGGTACCGATCCGGTGCAGCACGAGGCGCATGCCTGGAAAGTGGTGCGCAATCTGAAGGGTCAGGGGGGTGGATCGCTGTTCGTCAAGACCCATCCGAAGTCGCGAAACCTTTGGGTCGACACCGCCCTCAACCCCGACGAAAAGATCAGCCAGAGCGTGGCGGTGTTCGACGTGAACGATCCCGACAAGGGTTATGAGGTGGTACCCATCGCCGAATGGGCCGGCCTCGGCAAAGGCCCCAAGCGGGTGGTCCAGCCTGAGTACAACAAGGATGGCGATGAGGTTTGGTTCTCCGTGTGGAGCGGCAAGGATGAAGAATCCGCCATCGTCGTCGTCGATGACAAGACGCGCACCCTCAAGCACGTCATCAAAGACGAGCGGCTGGTCACCCCGACCGGCAAGTTCAACGTGTATAACACGGTGAACGACGTCTACTGATCGACCCGGAGAAGCGGTTTTAGAAATGTCGCGAGCGCCGGCAGAGCAAGGCGCACGGCGGCGACGAACCGGAGTGTACAAACGAGTACATGAGGATTCTGAGCCACTGTGCAACGCAGCTCAGGCCAGCGCAGTAGTTTCTAAAACAGCTTCTGAAGGCAACGCCATGGAGCGGGATTCATCCGCTCCAGGCGCACAAGTGGAGTTCCAGCCCTTGCCAATGCTTGCGAGCCAACCAACGGAACTCGGCGCTGGCCGTGGCCGCGCTCGCCGAGCGCCCATGGTGCCGCTATTGGCGATGCTAAGCCTCGCGGCGCCCGTGTCCCTCTGCGCTGAAGGAGAAGTGCCTGGGAAACGGCAGTCGGAGATCCTGTATCTCCTTCGACACGACTGCGGAGCCTGCCATGGGTTGCAGCTTACCGGTGGCCTCGGCCCGCCGTTGACCGTGGCGGCCCTCGACGGCAAGCCCACACCCCTGCTCGAGCAGACTATTCTCCTCGGCCGTGCCGGGACACCCATGCCACCCTGGCGGGGGATCCTGGCGCCACCGGAAACGGCATGGCTGGTCAAACAACTCAAGGCAGGGCTCGCAGATGGCAAGTGAAGGGCGCCAGAAGGGACCCATGCGTCGCATCTCCAGCGGGTTGCTGTTGGCGGGTGTGCTGTTCGGCTGCGCGGGGCTGCGGGGCACCGGCGACCTCGGGCTGGTGGTGGAACGGGCCGCAGGCAGCGTCTTGGTGGTGGAAACCACCCACCGCACCCAGCTTGCGGCGGTGAAAGGGTTGGGGGATCTCTCCCACGCCTCGGCGGTCTATTCGCGAGACGGCCGCTATGGGTACGTTTTCGGGCGCGACGGCGGCCTGACCAAGGTCGACCTGCTGCGGGCACGCATCGACAGGCGGGTGATGCAGGCCGGCAATAGCATCGGTGGTGCCATCTCCCAGGACGGCACCTTGGTGGCCGTCTCCAACTATGAACCGGGCGGGATCAAGGTGTTCGACGCCAAAACCCTTGCCCCGGTAGCCGATATCCCAGCGGTTGTCGCGGGAGCGCGTTCGCGGGTGGTGGGCCTGGTGGATGCGCCGGGCCATCTGTTCGTCTACAGCCTGTACGACGCTGGGGAGATCTGGGTGGTGAATATGAACGATCGAGACCACCCCGACATCCGCAAGTTTCCACGCATCGGCCAGCAGCCCTATGATGCCTTGCTGACTCCGGATGGGCGCTACTACATCGCCGGCCTGTTTGGCGAAGACGGGTTCGCGCTCCTGGATCTGTGGTATCCCGAACGCGGGGTGCGGCGGATCCTGACCGATTATCGTCGCGGTGCAGAGCCCCTTCCGGTGTACAAGATGCCTCACCTGGAGGGTTGGGCGATAGCCGGCCAGCACGCCTTCGTGCCGGCGATGGGCGAGCACGAGGTGCTGGTGGTCGACATGGGCGCATGGCAGGTGGCCGAGCGCCTACCGGTTGCCGGTCAGCCGGTATTCACCATGGCTTGCCCCGACGGCCGTACCGTGTGGGTCAACTTCGCCTTTCCACACCATGACACGGTGCAGGTGATCGCCGTGCCCGATCTCCACATCGCAAAAACGCTGAAGCCCGGCAGGGGAGTGCTGCATATGGAATTCACGCCCCGAGGCGAAGCGGTCTGGATATCGTTGCGCGATGAGGATCGGGTCGACATCTATGACACCGCATCGTTCCAGCGTTTGGCCAGTCTCCCGGCGCAAAAACCGAGCGGGATCTTTTTTTCGGCCCGAGCCCAACGCCTTGGACTCTAATCCCATGCATGGGCTCGAGCAGGGTTTGCTCAACGACTTTCAACGCGATTTTCCGTTGTCGCCGCGGCCTTTTTCCGCGATGGCGCAGCAACTGGGCACCGTGGAGGCAGTGGTCATCCAGCGGCTACGCCGCCTCCAGGAGCAGGGCGCGGTCAGCCGTGTGGGACCGGTCTTTCGTCCGCACACCCTCGGTGCCAGCACTCTCGCCGCGCTGGCGGTACCACCAAGCCGACTCACCGAAGTCGCCGATCAGGTGAGCGCCTATCCGGCGGTCAATCATAACTACGAGCGCGAACACCGCTTGAACCTGTGGTTTGTTTTGAATGCCTCGACCTCGCAGGCGTTGCAGGCCATTCTGTCGGAGATCCAACAGCAGACCGGCCTGACGATCTGGTCCTTCCCGATGCTAAAGCAGTATCGCATCGATCTGGGGTTTCGGTTGCCAGCCGTAGCACATGAGTGCAGGACAAAGCCGGGGCACGGTCCATCGAGCGACGCCAGGCGAGACGCCTCGCACCCGCGAGTAGCCGTCGCGGTCGGACGGCATAGACCGAACCCGTTGCTGATCGCCGCCATCCAGGAGGGGCTGCCGCTCGTTCCGCGGCCCTATGCTGCCGCTGGCCATGCTGTCGGCCTCAGTGAAGAAGAAGTCATCGAAGGCATCGCGCAGCTGTTGAGCACCCAGGTCATCCGCCGCTTCGGGGTGGTGGTGCGCCACCGTGAACTCGGATACCGCGCCAATGCCATGGTGGTGTGGGATGTCAGCGATGACAAAGTCGATCGGTTAGGACAGGATTTTGCCCGACACGATTTCGTCACCCTCTGCTACCGCCGAGCCAGGGCGCTTCCGGGTTGGCCCTATAACCTGTATTGCATGATCCATGGGTGCGAGCGGGCAACCGTTATGCGCCAAGTACAAGAGCTCAGGCAGCGCTGTCAAGCCCCCGACATCCCCTATACGGTGCTGTTCAGCCGCCGCCGTTTCAAACAGCGCGGGGCGTTGTATGTGCCTGCGCAAAACAAGGGGCAGACCGCCGCAGCGTGATACCACGAGCGGCGTTGGTCATCGTTTCGGCAGCTGGATGACCTTTGCCCTTGGGGCAGCCGAAAGCTTGGGCGTGAACGGTATGCTCCAGAGCAACCCTGACAAAACGATGACCAAGGCCCTACGAGCCCTTCGACACCCGGCAAACCGGCCCCTCAATACACTGGAAACTGGCCATGGATACCCTGGACCGCGCCATCTTGAACACCCTACAGGACGGGTTCCCCGTCTGCGAGCGACCGTTCGCGGTGGTCGCCGCACGCCTTGGCACCAGCGAAGGGATCCTCATCGAACGCCTAGAAGCGTTGCTAAGGGTGGGTTTTCTGAGTCGCTTCGGGCCCCTCTACCATGCCGAACGCCTCGGTGGTGCGCTGTTGTTGGCCGCCATGCGGGTGCCGACAGCCGACCTGGAACGCATCGCGGCCTTGGTGAACCGATTTCCCGAGGTCGCCCACAACTATGCCAGGGACCATGATCTGAACCTGTGGTTCGTGATCGCCACCGAACATCCAGAGCGAGTACCGGTGATCGTCGCAGAGATGGAATCCCTCACCGGTCTCAAGGTCTACCCGTTCCCAAAGCGCGAGGAGTACTTTCTAGGCTTGCGCTTGGAGGTCTAAAGATGGAGAGGATCATTGATCAGCACGACCGTGCCATCATACGAGCTACCCAGGCAGGACTGCCTCTGGTGCCGCAACCCTATCAGGCGGTAGCCGAAGAGGTGGGACTGACCTCTGAGGAGGTGATGACGCGGATCAGGCGCCTGTTGGCGCTCGGTATCATCCGCCGCATCGGTGCGGTGCCGAATCACTACGCCCTCGGTTACCGAGCCAACGGTATGTCGGTTTGGAATATCCCCGATGAGCGCGTTTCCATCTGCGGGCAACAAGTGGGGGCACTCAGTTTCGTCAGCCACTGTTACCACCGCGCCCGACAGCTGCCCGACTGGCCCTATAACCTGTTTGCCATGATCCATGATCGAGACCGCAGCGCGGTAGAACAGAGGGTGGAAACCATCGCGGCGCTGCTCAAAGACCACAATCTCGGCCATG
>CAZUZO010000025.1:0-9101 GCA_964624765.1 uncultured Thiotrichales bacterium | reverse complement strand
GAACAGAGGGTGGAAACCATCGCGGCGCTGCTCAAAGACCACAATCTCGGCCATGAGGTGCTCTATAGCACGCGGCTATTCAAAAAGACTGGCTTGCGCCTGCGCGAGCCACGTCGACCCGAGCCGGTGACCGCCGCTTCTGAGAGGTAGATAAAAATGTTCCGGATCTCACAGTTCATGCGGGAACTTGTCCAGCCGACGCCGAACGGGAGCCCACGGCGGCTGACGGGACCGGTGGTGATCTGGAATCTGGTGCGCCGCTGCAACCTGACCTGCCGCCATTGCTACAGCGTCTCGGCCGATCGAGACTTCCCGGGGGAGCTTGGCGAACACGAGATCGACGCCGTGATGGAGGATCTCAGGCAATTCGGTGTGTCGGTGTTGGTGCTTTCCGGCGGCGAGCCATTGCTGCGGCCCGATCTGCTTCGCATCTCCCAGCGTGCCAAGGCCATGGGTTTCTACGTCGGTCTATCCTCCAACGGCACCCTGATCGATGAAGCCAATATCGATGCTATCGCGGCGGTGAATTACGACTACGTGGGCATCAGCATCGACGGCATGCGCAACACCCACGACCGCTTTCGCCGCCAGGCGGGTGCCTTCGAGGCCGCCCGGCGCGGCATACGCCTGTGTCGTGAACGGGGCATCAAAGTCGGCTTGCGGTTCACCCTGACCGAGGACAATGCTGCCGAGCTGCCGGAGGTGCTCGCCTTCATGCACGCCCACGGTGGCGACAAGTTCTATCTCTCACACCTCAACTATGCCGGTCGCGGTCACCGACACCGCAACGCCGATGCCGTGCACCAGACCACCCGGCAGGCGATGGACGGGCTCTTCGAGCACTGTTGGCAACAAGTTAAGAGCCAGCAGCCAGGCGAGTATGTGACTGGCAACAACGATGCCGATGGCGTCTATCTGCTGCACTGGGTGCAGCGACGCTTCCCCGACAAGGTCGACCACCTGTACCGAAAGCTGGTGGCATGGGGAGGCAACGCATCGGGGATCAATATCGCCAACATCGACAACCTCGGCCATGTCCATCCCGATACCTTTTGGGGTCACCACAGCCTTGGTAACGTCCGAGAGCGACCCTTCTCGGCGATCTGGCAAGACCGATCCGATCCGCTCATGGCGGGGCTCAATCGATCACCGCGTCCAGTGCAGGGACGCTGCGCGCGCTGTCAGTACCTGAACATCTGCGGGGGCAATACCCGAGTGCGCGCCTACCAGCTCACCGGGAATATCTGGGCGGAAGATCCGGGTTGTTACCTGACCGATGATGAGATCGGCCTACCGGCCAGCAGCCGGCTCAATGACCTGCCGCCCAGCTCCCCGCTACAGGAAACCGGGTAAGCAGAGGCCCCATGCCGAGCTGGGTGACTAATAAGATGAAGGGACGGTGGATACCCCTCGGGGTCGGCCTGACACTGGGGCTGGCGGTGCTATTGCCAACGGCCCGCGGCGCGCCAGAAGACCTCTATAGGTTGCACTGTGCCCGCTGCCACGGGGCCGATCGGCTGGGTGGGCTGGGACCCGCCTTGCTGCCGGAAAATCTTGGGCGTCTATCCCCCGCGCAGGCCCTGCGGGCGGTGCGTGAGGGCCTGCCGGCGAGCCAGATGCCAGGCTTTGGCGAGCAGCTGACGGACCAGCAGATGCAGTCCCTCGTGGACTACATCTACACGCCGCTCGCCCAGCTTCCCGGCTGGGGAATCGAGGCCATGAAGGCGAGCCGGGTTGTTCATCTGCGTCCACCGCAACTGGTCGCTAGGCCGGTCCACGCAGCGGATCCCCTCAACTTGTTCGTGGTGGTCGAGGCGGGCGACCACCATGTCACGGTGCTCGACGGTGACCGTTTCGAAGTCGTTCACCGTTTCAAGTCGCGCCCATCGCTGCACGGCGGGCCCAAGTTCTCCCCCGATGGGCGATTCGTGTACCTGGCTTCCCGTGATGGCTGGATAGCCAAGTTCGATCTCTACGGCCTCAAGCTCATAGCGGAGCTTCGCGCCGGCATCAACACCCGCAACCTAGCCGTTTCCAGCGATGGCGAGCGGGTGATGGTAGGCAACTACCTGCCCCATACCTTGGCGATCCTGGACGCCGAAGACCTAAAGCCCCTCAAAGTCATCCCGGTGCAGGATGAGAGGGGCAAGAGCTCGCGCGTCAGTGCCGTCTACGATGCCGGCCCGCGCCGCAGCTTCGTGGCCGCGCTCAAGGATCTGCCCGAGGTGTGGGAAATCCCTTATGGCCCAAACCCACCCTACCACGGCCAGGTCCACGACTATCGGGACGAAGGGCCGCCGACTGTCGCCGACCGCTTTCCAGTACGTCGCATCCGACTGGACGACTATCTCGACGATTTCTTTTTTGCCCCCGACTACCGGTATCTTATCGGGACGGCACGAGACGGTACGAGGGCACAGGTGGTGAGCCTCATCGTCGGTCGCCCCATCGCCACCGTCGACGATCTCCCGGGCCTTCCGCACCTGGGTTCCGGCATCACTTGGGATTACCGAGGCGCACCGGTGCTCGCCACCCCCAATCTAAAAGCGTCGATGGTCAGCGTCATCGATCTGGGCACTTGGCAGGTAATCCGAACCATCCCCACCCTCGGTCCAGGCTTCTTCATGCGCAGTCACGAACAGACACCCTACGCTTGGGTCGATGTGTTCTTCGGCCCCCATCGGGATGCCGTGCACGTCATCGACAAGCAAACGCTAGAGATCGTGGACACCTTGCGGCCCGAGCCCGGCAAAACCGCGGCCCATGTCGAGTTCACCCGCGACGGTCGTTATGCCCTGCTGAGCATCTGGGATATGGAGGGGGCCATCGTGGTGTACGACGCGCGCACCTTGCAAGAGGTGAAGCGCATCCCGATGACAAAGCCCTCCGGCAAGTACAACGTCTACAACAAGATTACGCGCTCGGCGGGGACCAGCCACTGAAACATTGAGCTGTTACTCGCTCCTCACTTATCTAGCTGATACGTCTCTCGGCTGCGCGCCGTCCGCCTGGCTCTCGGCCTGCTCGCTACGGTTTTTTCACAACCTCTCAGGCAAGCGCGGTCATTTCTACCGCAAAATCCCGATTTTCATTGTCGGGGGTGGCCAAATCCCTCGGCCATGACGGTTTAAAACAGCTTCTCAATGATCGATGAGCTGATTCAACGGACTGAGCACGCCGTTGGCCCCGCGCTGAATCACATGGGTGTCGATCTGAGTCGTCCGCACATCTTTGTGCCCCAACAGCTCCTGGACAGCCCGGATGTCCATGCCCCGTTCCAGGAGCGCCGTGGCGAATGAATGACGTCGTGAGTGGCCAGTTGCCGGCTTATGAATCCCGGCCTAGCGAATGGCCATCTTCACCGCCTTCTGCACCCCGCTCTCGTCGATGTGATGGCGGCGCTCGGCGCTGGAGCGCGGATCGATGGCCCTGTTGCCCGCCGGAAACACGTATTGCCAGTGCCACTCCCGGGCGGCATGGGGATAGTTGCGCGCCAGCGCAAAAGGCCAATAGACCTCGCCGAAGCCATCCGCCAGGTCCTTGTCGTGCCACATCCGAACATGCTCAAGATGACGGCGGATGGGCACGATCAGGGCATCCGGGAAGGTCACCACGCGATCCTTGCCCCCTTTGCCGTCGCGTACCGGAATCGATCGGTGGTCGAAATCCAGATCCTTGACCCGTAGCCGGACCGCCTCCATCCGCCGCAGACCCGAACCGTAGAGGAGGCAACCCACCAGGCAATGGGTCCCGTGCAGGGTCCGCAGCACCGCTCCGACCTCCTTGGGCGTCAAAACGACCGGGAGCTTCGGGGGCTTCTTGGCGCGCACCACACCCCCGATCGCTTGTAAAGGTCGCACCAGCACCGCCTTGTACAGAAAGACCAGGGCATTCAACGCCTGGTCCTGGGTGGCAGCCGCCCCCTTGCCCATGACCGCCAGGTGACTGAGAAATGCAGCCATCTCCCCTCCCCCATCTCTCGGGGATGGCGCTTGCGAGGCGCTTCGGATGAAACAGGATGAACCGATTGATCCAGCCAACGTAGGCCTCCTCGGTACGAATACTGTAGTGCCTAACGCGGATGGCGATACGAACCTCCTCGAGAAACGGGGATAGGACGAAATGTTCCGTGTTTAAACGGGGAAAGTTTCCGTCTACTCAATGTTAGGCGGCCACGCTGAATCATATGTCCAAAGCGTCCGAGACCTATGAACGAGTAGCCGCTGAGCTTCTCGAGAGATTCAACCATGAATTCGGCCTAAGCTCGGTTGAAGGAAAGCAGCGGCTTCACGGGGAAAGGTCCGGGACGAATTGGGAGATCGACGCAAAGGGAGTGCTCCGGGATGGCTCCGGCTTCGTCGTTATCGAATGTAGAAGGTACCCGCGGAAAAAGCTCGACCAGGAATCCATCGCAGCAGTAGCCTATCGAATCGATGATCTTGGTGCTTCTGGAGGGATTGTGGTGTCACCGTTGCAGCTTCAAAGGGGCGCCGGGCTCGTGGCCAATGCAAGTGACGTGGTTCATGTCCAGCTGGATCAAGACTGCACTACAACAGACTACGTATTGAAGTTCTTAGGGAGGGTCTTCGTTGGCGCGAGCATCACAGAAGGAGCGAAGGCTGGAGCAGACTTCTCTGCAACGGTTTCCCGCGCCTGCAAAAGATGCGGTACACGATTCGAGCCCATCGGAATCGAACGGGTTTGTGCGTCATGTGCCGGAGAGCCGGCCGCTGCATCGCCGAAGTCAGACGTTCGGAAAACAACATGTTGCTCTCAATTGGCACTACGCTCGTTATCCTCGGAATCTTCGTTTCTTGTGTAGGGGCACCACTGGCTATTGCGCTCTATGCCTTCACAGGCAATCCTATTCAAGGCATTCCCTGCTTCATCGTTCCACTTTATGTGTGTGTATACGCCAACAAACACAAGGTCGGAGTCTGGTTAATGCGTGGTTGGTAAACCGGAATTGTCGTATTGGTTATCGGAGGAGTGCTTTCTTCATGACAAATGATCTGTCCATCGCGTCTAACGTGCCTATCGAGCAGACTTACTGCCGGCCGCGCCGTCAGGCCACCGTTCATGTCAAACGTTAGCGCACATTAATATGCCACACTTCCTGACCGTAGCTCTGCTGATCTCCGCGTACATTTCCGGTGCAGCGGCGACGACCCCGACCGAGTGCGTAATTTTGTTGCATGGCCTGGCAAGAACCTCCGGTTCCATGGCTAAGCTTGGAGACGCTTTAAAAGGCAATGGATATTCGGTGGCAAATATCGGCTACCCCTCGCGTCAGCACCCGATCGAATCTCTCGCCCTCGAGGCTATTGACCGTGGCCTAAGTGTCTGCCGAAAACATGCCCCTGCCAAAATCCATTTCGTAACTCATTCCTTGGGTGGCATTCTTGTCCGCTATTACCTATCTCGAGCCGACATTCCTGAACTCGGCCGGGTCGTGATGCTTGCCCCACCCAATCAAGGAAGCGAGGTCGCCGATAAGTTTTCCGGCGTACCTGGGTACACAACGATCAACGGGCCGGCCGGACACCAGCTCGGAACAGAATCTGCAAGCGTTCCGAACATGCTTGGTCCGGTGACTTATCCAGTGGGAGTCATCGCTGGCACCAAGAGTATCAATCTCATTCTGTCCACGGCTTTCAACGAACCGAACGACGGGAAGGTTTCCGTAACCAGGGCTCGGGTTGAGGGCATGGCTGACTTTATTGAGCTCCCCACCTCGCACCCCTTTATCATGAGAAATCCAGAGGCAATCCGTCAGACACTCAAGTTCCTCAAAAACGGAGGGTTCGCCCACAACGTGCCCTAATTCTTCGGTCGAGGGGACGCTCAAAAAGCTACGCTTCTTGAATACGCTACGGGCTTCGCCCTTCGCCGCCCCTCACCTCGAACGTTAGGATGCGACATCCGCGAGACTGCGCATGAGTCCGGCTAACAGAATCGGGTATCTCTCATCGATCGGCCTTTTCGTCGTGGGCGTAGCGTACGTGGTGGTCGTGGCGTTCGGCATTTCCCAAGCCGGTTTCGACGATCCGATCGTGGATCCGACCCTCGCCGTGATGGAGGCGCTTACATTGCTGTCGGCTCCTCTCGTCGTTGCTGTCATGGCATCGATCCACGAAACCGCGAGCCGGGATCGCAAGGTATTTGGTGTCATGGCCCTGGTTTTCGCTGGGGTCATGGCGGGCCTTACCAGCGCCGTTCACTTCGTAGCGCTGACGGCCGGGCGCCAAACTGATTTCGCCGTTCTGGAATGGCCATCGACGCTGTACGCCGTTGAGCTTCTCGCATGGGATATCTTCCTGGGGCTGTGCCTCCTCTGCGCCGCCCTTGTTTTCGTCGGTTCCGGAATCCTGGCTTTTGCCCGATGGTCTCTCGTTGTAGCAGGTGCCCTATCGCTGCTTGGCGCCATTGGCCCCATCGTCGGCGACATGGCACTTCAGCGGATAGGCATACTCGGCTACGGCGTCGGACTCCCCATCACCGCGTTGGTGCTATCACGATTCTTCCACCGGAACGAAGACTCATGAGGAAAGTCAAGATTGAACGACGCATCCTAATCGGGTCGCCGGGGTTTTTTTTCTCCCCCGGCTCCCACAGCACCCCGCATGCGGGTCCGCACGGGGCGCGTCCTCCGGATTTAAAAGGACCACCAAGAAGATGGCGACCTTCAACGCTGGCTACGCGACGAATCGCCAAGGCCGTTTCACCCGGACGGGTGCATTACGGCCGTTGAAACTCGCCCGTCTCTCTCGTTGCCAAAGGTTCAGGCCTTCACCGTGTCCCACCCATTACGGTGGGCGTTTGGCTACTATGCCGTCTGCTGACTTCTGTCCCATCACGGCCAGCGTTGCCGCAAGACGCGCTGCCCGAGTCACGGTAGGGTCCGGTGGTGATTCCAGCGCTTTCGCGCTGGCCCTCAGTTCGGCTCCCGTGGCAACCTCTGCCCCCTTAGGGTTCGATGGCGATTCCGGCCCTTTCGGACCGGCCCTCAGTTCGACTCCCATAGGGACACGGACCGCCCGTTGGACAGATCTCGAGGGACTAAGGACATGAACTTTCCGTGCACCACCGCCGCATTGACCCTCTTTCCCACCTGGTGGGCTTTGTCATGTTGTGCTGACTCGCCCGGGGACTGAGCCTTCCTCGCACCGCTATGGCCTACGTCCCTGCAGCCCCCCCTTCGGGCCAGCTTGCAGCTGTTCAAATCCGCTCCCGGCGAATTTGTGCGCTCGGGCTTCCTCCAGACCAGACGGCCCCTCGCGGGACCGCCCTTGCCGTCGGCTAGTCGTTACATTCACCCACATCGTGGGCAGCACAGGTATTCCTACAGGGGACTTGCACCCCATCAGTTCATGCCCGTGCCGGGCGTACACAACAGCATGCAGCGGCCGGCGCTTCGCGCCGCCGCTGATGCTGAGCGTTGGGCCTTACGCTAACGCTTTACAGTACTATCGAGAGTCGTTAGCATGATGTATGGCCATCGTATGCTTTGCCTGCCCAGACACGGAAAATCTCTTCAATGGCAAGCGGATCCAGCGCTTCGTCAACATTCAGACCGTTGCAATGCGCAAGCTCGCGATGCTGAATCGGGCAGCGACGCTCCAGGACCTCAGAATCCCGCCTGGAAACAGATTGGAGGCACTTGCAGGAAATCGCGCAGGTCAGCACAGCATTCGGATCACTGACCAATTTCGAGTCTGTTTTGTATGGTCCCCTGAAGGACCAATAAACGTTGAGATCGTTGACTATCACTGATCGAGCACCATTATGCGTAAAGTTCCTTACCCCCATCCCGGTAAACTTCTCATGGAAGAATTCCTCAAACCCATGGGTATCACGCAGTATCGTCTCGCGAAGGAGATTGGCGTTCCCCAACGTCGCATCGGAGAGATTGTTGCGGGCACTCGCAGCATCACAGCCGACACGGGCCTGCGCCTCTCCCGGTTTTTCGGAATGTCTGAGGGTTTCTGGACGGGTCTACAGTTGGACTATGACGCCGCCCTAGCCAAGGAGGCGCTTACCGATACTCTCGCGAAAATCAAGCCGTGGAAGCGCCCTGAGAACAATGGGATCGAGGCCCAATAAAGCGCTCCAGCGGACTCCGCCGACGCTCCGCCGCTGCGCTAATTCGTTGGGCCGGGAAAAGCGACCCTCTTGAATAGCACGGACACCGTGCTATCATGTTTCCATGATTGAATCGTTCCATGATCAGGCCACGGAGGACATCTTCAACGGCGTCAATTCGAAAGCCGCCAGCAAGTCCTGCCCGCAGAAGCTTTGGTCAATTGCCGCGCGGAAGCTCGATCAGCTCGATTCAGTGGAATCGCTCGAAGAGCTGAAGGTTTCGCCCGGTAATCGCCTTGAGGCACTCGCCGGAGATCGAAAAGGGCGATACAGCATTCGAATCAATGAGCAGCACAGAATCTGCTTTGTTTGGGGTGAGTCTGGTCCAAGCAAAGTCGAGGTTGCTGATTATCACTAGAGGTAAAGAATATGGTGCGAATTCCAACGCATAGGCCGCCAACCCATCCTGGCGAAATGCTTCGGGAGGTGTTCCTCGTGCCTATGAATATCAGCCAGCGTGATTTGGCTGATGCCATTCATGTTCCGTATCAGCGAATAAATGAGCTTGTTAATCAGAAGCGTGGCATTACCCCGAGCACTGCCCTTCGGCTAGCAAAGTTTTTCGGGGTTTCTCCCGATTATTGGCTGAATCTTCAGGTTCGGTGGGATCTTTATCGCGCTCAAGCCACTGAGGCAGAACAGCTGGCATCGATTGAGGATTTCCATCATTTGCAAAGAATGGCCTAACGAATAAGGTTAGATTGCGCGTAGCCACGATCTGACCCGTTTGCGCAGGGAACGGGGGTCAGTTCTCATTCTGGGAACGGGGTAGAGTAGAGGGCAGGTTGCCACCGCCGTAGCGTCCGCCTATCTGTTGCCGCCCCTTTCGTCTGGCAGTACCTCAATAGCGGATACATAGCCCTGTTGGCCTGTCCCCCCTCATCAAACCGTGCATACGGGTTTACCGTACACGGCTTTCCGATGTCCTTCACACCAAGGCATGCGCCGATCGCCAGGGC
>CAZUZO010000024.1:0-31438 GCA_964624765.1 uncultured Thiotrichales bacterium | reverse complement strand
GCGCCGTCCGCCTGGCTCTCGGCCCGCTCGCGACGGTTTTTTCACAACCTCTCAGCGGGATTGCCAGCGTTTTCGTAGCCCATCACGATTCAGGGCCAGCCATTGCAGGGCAATGATGGCGGTGGCCGAGGTGATTTTGTTTGCTCGCAGCAGCGCCAGCGTCTCGGAAAAAGGGATGACTCGCACCCGTATATCTTCGCCTTCCTCGGTGACCCCGTGAACGCCGCCGGCACTCGTGGCGTCCACACGACCACAAAACAGGTGGATGCGCTCAGAGCATGCACCGGGGCTTAAGCTAAAGACCGAAACGGGTAACAGCTCTAGGACCGTTAGGCCGCTTTCCTCCATGGCTTCTCGGAGTGCGACCTGCTCAGCGGTTTCTCCTTGCTCGATGATTCCCGCGACGAACTCTAGTAACCACGGCGTAGCGTCATCCTCCAGCGCTCCGATCCGGAACTGCTCGATCATGCACACGCAGTCGAGGTTCGGGTCATAGGGTAGGAGCGCGGCGGCATGTCCGCGCTGAAGCAGCTCGCGGTTCAGCACTTGGCTCCATCCCCCTTTGAACAGCTCGTGCCGCACTCGGTAGGCCTCTAGCCGAAAAAACCCCTCATAGCACAGGCGCTTCTCCAAGATCTGAAACCTATATTTCATGCCGTGACTCCGTGTAGCGGAAAGCCGTCAGTGTGTTCACAAACCAGATGATACAATGGGGATCCGTGCCGACCCATTGGATCTTTCACTTAACGGTAACGGTGAAACGATGATCAACGCTGCCCGTTGTAAGGCATCATGGGGATCTGCTGTGAGTGGTTGGCTGCCAGCCGGGAAATGGTTCCTCGCCCAATCTTTTCGCCATGGAATGAGGGTGGTTAGCCTGGTGGCTTTACTTTTAGCCGTGTTCGGGCAGAGTGTTGGGGCTGCTGTCGTGGGTGCTGCGTTAGTTAAAGAAGATGCGTCGCTTCAGGTCAAGGGACGAACGATCCGTTTATTTGGCATCTATATTCCGCCGACCGGCCGTTCTTGCCAATCGATCTTTGTGCCTATTCGCTGCGGCTCTCGGGCGGCGCTTGCTCTGGACTTCAAGATTCAGGGATTTGTGCACTGCGAAGAGCGGGCCAGGCATACTGACGGCAGCCTCATCGCGCTTTGCCGTGTCAACCGTAATGCCTTCTCGGAAGGGGAGGACTTGAGCGCCTATCTGATCTCGCTAGGTTGGGCAGCGGCGCTCCCTGATGCTCCCTATGAATATTCCGTGATGGAGGATATAGCGCGGCAACGAGGACTCGGAGTCTGGGGATTTCCTGCCGACAGCATCCAGCGATACCGGTAGTTTGAGGCCTGCCGGTGGGCTGGAATATCGTTAAGTATGGCGGGGCCAAGCGCCTTTTGTTTTCCCGACGCGTTCGGCTAGCGTTGCCCGTGTAACTGGCGCCCAGGTTACGAAGTTGCTACCATTCCCAGGGCCGGTGCCGGACATTGAGCATTGAGCAGGTCGATAAACATGGATCTTACCAATCAGTTCCTCATCGCTATGCCGAATCTGGCCGATCCGAATTTTTACCGCACCGTGACTTTCCTGTGTGCGCACAACAGCGAAGGTGCGATGGGTATCGTGATCAACCGACCCCTAGGGGTCAACTTGGGTGAGATCCTCGGACACATGGAAATCCCCCTTGGCAATACCCAAGTGCAGACTATGCCCGTTTGCCAGGGTGGTCCTGTGCAGAAGGAACGCGGTTTCGTGATCCACCGGCCGGCGGGTTCATGGGATGCGGTACTGCCTGTTAGCCAGGATGTTGGGGTCGCCACCTCGCGAGACATTTTGGCCGCGATCGCCTCTGGTCAGGGGCCTGATGACGTGGTGGTGGCGTTGGGCTATGCCGGATGGGGCGCCGGACAATTGGAGCGGGAGCTGGCGGAAAATGCCTGGCTGAGTGCCCCCGCTAACCTCGATATCCTGTTCCAGGCACCTTTCGAGAGGCGATGGGAGATGGCGGTTCAAATGCTGGGGGTCGATCTGAGTCGTCTTTCTGTCGAAGCAGGGCATGCATGAAGATGGCGCGCCCCGCCACCATTTTGGCTTTTGATTACGGACGAAAGCGTATCGGGATCGCTGTTGGACAGACGGTGACGGCGACAGCCACCCCGTTGACCTCGGTTCCGGCACGCCAGTCGCGTCCTGGTTGGGAATCGATCTCGGAGCTGGTGCGTCTTTGGGAGCCTGATGTTCTGGTGGTTGGATTACCGCTTAATATGGATGGTACAGAACAAGCTTCGACACAAGATGTGCGTTGGTTTAAGCGCGAGCTGGAAAAGCGCTACTGTCTTCCAGTGTTTACGGCCGACGAGCGGCTTTCGACCCGGGAGGCGCGTGAGCGACTCGCAGCGTGGGGCACGCGGAAGACGGATGATGACCAAGTCGCGGCGCAAGTGATCCTCGAAACGTGGTTTTGCGATGGGAGTGATGTTTTCTGCGCCGGATGAGTCGAATGCTCCGTACCTCTCAAGAAACAAATCTGAAAGCAGCCGGTTTCATGTCACCTTGTACCTCATCCGCGTTTCTTAACAGAACACCAGACCCGTGCGCGGGGTTGGGATGCTCAGAGGCTGTTCTAAAAATAGCGCAGTAGTTTTTGTAACAGCTTCTCAGGCAGGAACACTGCTTGGTAGTGCTTATGAATCAACCCCTTCCCGCGGTGGATCCCCTTATTGACCGTATAGCCGAAGCCACCGCACGAGTTCTCGCCAAGCAAGGTCGGGCTGATCCCGTAATGGTGGGGATTCGCACAGGCGGTGTTTGGATCGCTACGCGGCTGCATACCATCCTAGGTCTGCGCACGCCGCTCGGAACGCTTAACATCAATTTCTACCGAGACGATTTTACCCGTATCGGAATGCATCCACGGGTCACTCCATCCAATGTCCCGTTTGAGGTTCAAGATCGACACATCGTTCTCATCGATGATGTGTTGCACACGGGGCGCACCGTGAGAGCCGCATTGAATGAGATTTTCGATTACGGGCGGCCTGCCAGTGTCACGTTGGGGGTCTTGGTAGAAAGGAGTGGTCGCGAGCTCCCTATCCAACCTGATGTGGTGGGACAGCGTCTTGACTTGACGGCGGATCAGCATGTGAAGCTGATGGGACCGGCTGATTTGGAGCTTGTGATCCAGCGGTTGGCATGATTCGGCAGGACCTACAGGTCGATGCTCAAGGGCGGCTCAAGCACTTCCTGACCATCGAGGGGTTAGGATCGGAGCTGCTGTTGCGCATTCTTGATACGGCTGAATCGTTTGCGGTTGTCGGCGATCGTGCGGTCAAGAAGGTGCCCCTGTTACGAGGCAAGACGATCGTCAATCTGTTTTTCGAACCGAGCACCCGAACCCTAACGACCTTTGAGCTGGCGGCCAAGCGGCTGTCGGCCGACGTGTTGAACATTAACGTAGGCGCTTCGGCGACGGCTAAGGGAGAAAGCCTGCTCGATACCCTTCGTACCCTGGAAGCGATGCAGTGCGATATGTTCGTCGTGCGGCATGCTCAGAGCGGCGCGGCGTCCTTCATTGCAAGGCATACGGCTTCCCATATTAGCGTCATCAATGGCGGGGACGGTCGTCATGCCCATCCGACACAAGCCTTGCTCGATCTGTTTACGATTCGCCGGCACAAGGGTGGGTTTCAGAATCTTCGTATCGCCATCGTCGGCGACATCGCCCACTCGCGGGTAGCGCGGTCGCAAATCCACGCCCTAACAGCCGTTGGAGTAGCCGAGATCCGGGTCGTCGCTCCGAAAACACTCATTCCTCCGGCGGTCGAATCTTTGGGAGTGCGGGTTCTCCACGGTCTCAGGGAGGGTCTCCGAGATGTCGATGTCATCATTATGCTCCGTCTGCAGAAGGAGCGTATGGAAGGCGCGTTGCTACCCAGTGCCCATGAGTATTACCATTTCTACGGCCTGACGCAGGAGAAGCTCGCGCTGGCAAGACCCGATGTCATAGTGATGCACCCAGGCCCTCTGAACCGTGGGGTAGAGATTCAGTCGGAGGTGGCGGATGGTGCGCGTTCGGTGATTTTGGAGCAGGTACGCTACGGTATCGCTGTGCGTATGGCCGTGATGGCGTTAACCTTGGGAAGCCACGCCAGCGGGGAATGGGGTGAGGCATGAATGGCATCAAGATCGCCCAAGGGCGTGTCCTGGATCCAGAAAACGACATCGATCGGGTCCAGGATCTATATGTCGCTGAGGGTGCGATCGTCGGGATCGGAGAAGCACCCCATGGTTTTATCCCTGATCGAGAGATCGATGCCAGGGGGCGGGTGGTTTGCCCGGGGCTGGTGGACCTCAGTGCACGTCTGCGGGAACCGGGATTGGAGCACAAGGCGACCATCCAAAGCGAGGTGCGGGCTGCTGTAAAGTCTGGGATCACCACCCTATGTAGCCCTCCTGACACGGACCCTATAGTGGACACGCCGGCGGTGGCCGAGCTGATTCACCAGCGTGCGACGCAAGCGGGTAACGCGCGGGTAGAGGTGTTGGGAGCAATGACCAAGGGTTTGGCGGGTCAGCAGCTGGCAGAGATGGGGATCCTAAGGGAAGCGGGTTGTGTTGGAGTGAGTAACGGGATGAAAGCGATCACCAACACACAAGTGATGCGTCGTGCCCTTGAGTACGCTGCAACCTTTGAATTAACGGTGTTCGTGCACCCAGAGGATCCATGGCTTGCCAGTCAGGGGGTTGTGCATGAGGGTATCGTTAGCACGCGTCTGGGATTACCGGGGTTGCCCGCGACGGCCGAGACGATCGTGGTGGCGCGTGACCTGTTACTGGTGGAGGAGACCGGAGCGCGCGCCCATTTTTGTTGCTTATCCACTGCCCGCGCCGTGGACATGGTGCGCGAGGCCCAAGCGCGTGGGCTACCCGTCTCGGCCGATGTGACAGCGCACCACCTTCATCTGACGGAGCTCGATACGGCGGATTTCAATAGCCAATGTCATGTACGTCCGCCGTTGCGCACCGAGAGAGACCGAGATGGCCTGCGCCAAGGAGTCCGGGATGGCAGCATTGCCGCCATCTGCTCGGATCATCAGCCGCATGAGTGGGACGCTCGATTGGGGCCGTTCGCTCAAACCGCGCCCGGCATCTCGGCTTTAGAAACGTTGTTGCCGTTGACCTTGCGTCTGGTGGAGGAGGGTGTGATGGGCTTGTCGAGTGCCCTAGCCCGGTTGACCATAGGGCCGGCGAGGGTGTTGGGGCTTGACCGCGGCTCGTTGGGCTTGGGGGCCAGTGCAGATATCTGTGTTTTCGATCCGCAAGCGCGCTGGACGCTGTCAGAGGCGCAGTGGGTGAGCCGAGGACATAATACGCCGTTCGTGGGATGGGAGTTTAGAGGCCAAGTGACGGAGACCCTGGTGGGCGGTAAGATCGTTTATTCGGCTTCGGCAAGGGAGGATGATTCACGGCACTGATCTCGGGGGTTGAGTACCCCTTGAACGGTTGTGAAAAGGCAGTAGCGAACGGATCGAGAGCCAGTCGGACGGCGTTACAGCGACGAGACCGGGCCAAGCTGGATAGACGCACCGTGAGCACCGCCCAACGCCGCGATCGGATAGCCCAACGGGTCTTTTCTCAAGCTCCAAGAATGACCGTGAGCATCGCGCGATGACAGAGGACGAGCACGGGACGATCTTCCTTGAAGATGCGCGGGTGCTTAGCCACACCTCACTGCCGGGCAACCATTACTGCCTTCGCCTGAAGGCGACGTCAATTGCGGCGAGGGCTCATCCCGGTTCGTTCGTGCATGTTCGCTGCGATGAGTCCCTGCCGATGCGCCGGCCGATGTCCATCATGGGCGCGGATGCCCAAGCGAGTTGGATAGAAGTGCTTTACCGGGTGGTTGGGAAAGGCACACACCTGCTATCCAGAAAGGCGCCTGCAGAGATGATCAGTCTCCTGGGGCCTATTGGCAAGCCGTTTGCCTTTAGCGACGATGTCAAAAGGCCATTGCTCATTGGGGGCGGCGTGGGCATACCGCCACTCATTTTCCTTGCCGATCGCTTGCGCGTCCGTCGAGGATCACACTATCCGTTATTCCTGGCGGGCTCGGAGCGTCCCTATCCGTTTCCTACGCAGCCATCGCGCATCGTGGTTCCTGGCATGCCTGCTGGGGTGATCGCCGGCCTAGCTATGCTAGAAGAGTGGGGAGTTCCTAGCCGACTGGCGACTCAGCAGGGCTTTGCTGGCTGTTTCGACGGCTATGTGACGGACCTCGCCCAGCTGGTGTTGAGTGGCCTTCAGGGAGAGCAGCGTGAGGAGGTGACGATCTTTGCCTGCGGTCCGTTACCCATGTTACGCCGCGTGACCGGATTGGCGCAGGAATGGGGTGTGCCCTGTCAAGTATCGCTTGAGGAGTACATGGCGTGCGCCGTCGGTGGATGCGCGGGTTGTGTCGTTGCGATCGAGACGGCGGCGGGTCCCAGCATGAAGCGAGTGTGTGTCGATGGCCCGGTATTTAATGGGGAACAGATAATCTGGCCGTAAGAAGCTGTTTTAAAAATGTCACGAGCGCCGGCAGAGCAACGCGCATAGCGGCGCCCGGCTAAGCACGGTCGTTTCCAACGCCGCCGGTCAGCCAAAATTCACCTTCGCCTCAAGATTGGTTCGTGAGTCGGCGTTACCCAGCGCCTCTTCTAAGGTCACCCGACCTTGCTGGAAAAGCTTGTATAGGGCCATGTCGAAGGTTTGCATTCCTTCCGCGCCACTGTTGGCCATCGCCTCCTTGATCGCGCCAAGCTCGCGCTTGAGTATCAGCTCCGCGATGTGTGGGGTGTTGATCAACACTTCGGTAGCCGCGCAGCGCTTGCCGTTCACGTCTTGCACGAGGCGTTGGGAAATGATTGCCTTGAGGTTGATGGCCAAGTCCATGAATAGCTGTTTATGAAGCTCTTCTGGAAATAGATTGATGATGCGCTCCAGTGCTTCGCTGGCATTGTTTGCGTGGAGGGTGGCAATGGCCAGATGGCCGGTATTGGCCAGCTGAACGGCTGCTTCCATACTTTCTCGATCGCGGATCTCCCCGATCAAGATGACGTCGGGAGCTTCTCGCAAGGCCGATCGGAGGGCATGTGCGTACGAAAGGGTGTCGATTCCTACCTCGCGTTGATTAACGATAGACTTGCGGTTCGGATGGTAAAATTCGATCGGGTCCTCGATGGTGAGGATATGGCCCGCGACATTCTCGTTGCGGTGTTCGATCATGGCCGCCAGTGTCGTGGATTTGCCCGACCCCGTGGCGCCGGCCATGAGAGTCAACCCACGTTTGTTCAGGACGAGGCTCTTCAGCACCTCAGGCAGGCCTAGCTCAGCGAGTGTTGGGATGCGAGCCGGAATGAGGCGCAACACCATGGCGACCTCGCCTCGCTGACGAAAGACGTTGACGCGGAAACGGGCACTGCCGTCCTCTAGGGCGATAGCAAAGTCGGCCTCTAGGGTTTCCTCAAAGTGCGCGATTTGTTGCGCGCTCATAATGCCATAGGCGGCCTGCTTCACGAGCTCACCACTGAGGCGCGTCTTACCAACCGATGTCACCTGGCCATTCAGCTTGATCTTGACCGGCGCATCGACAGTGAAAAAAAGGTCCGAAGCCTCCTTTTCCACCATGAGTTTGAGATAAGGAATGATATTCACGTGAGCGGCTCCTCAGCGGACCTATAGCCGCTTCGGCTGACAGTGCTGGATCCAGTTCATGATGCAACCCCGATCAGCGCCCGATCACCCCTTGATTTTCTTCGGATTCCTCGAGGGCGAGATGATCAAGACCGTTCATGGCATGGTGGCCTTTGGTGCGTTGGCTTTTGAGCTTGATACGTAGTCGCAATTCGTTGAGGGAGTCAGCATGGCGCAACGCATCGTCGTAAGTTATCTGGTCGGCCTCATACAACTCGAACAGCGCCTGATCAAAAGTCCGCATGCCGAGTTCATTGGATTTTTGCATGATCGGTTTTATGTTATGCAGCTCGCCCTTAAGGATCAGATCAGCGATCAGGGGGGTGTTCAACAAGATCTCGATCGCAGCAATGCGTCCGTTGCCGCGGCTCTTTTTCAGCAGCCGTTGGGAAACGATAGCCCGTAAGGTGGCCGAAAGATCCATCAGCAGTTGTTGCCTGCGTTCCTCTGGGAAGAAGTTAATGATTCTGTCTAGAGCTTGATTGGCATTGTTGGCGTGCAACGTGGCGAGCGCCAGATGCCCGGTTTCGGCGAACTGGACACCAAACTCCATGGTTTTGCGGTCACGAATTTCGCCCAACAAAATCACATCCGGTGCTTGGCGCAAGGTGTTTTTCAGTGCGATATCCCAGTCATCTGTGTCGACACCGACTTCACGCTGCATGATCACGCAGTTCTTATGCGGATGGACAAACTCGATGGGATCTTCGATGGTAATGACATGGCCCTGGGTATTTTCATTACGGTAGTCGATCATGGCGGCCAAGGTCGTGGATTTCCCGGTTCCCGTCCCTCCGACGATGATCACGAGACCATGCTTGGTCATGACGATGTCTTTGAGTATCTCGGGAAGTGCCAGCTGGTCGATGGTCGGGATCTCGGTGGTGATGGTGCGAACCACGAGCCCAGGATTGCCCTGCTGGATGAAAGCATTGCAGCGGAACCGTCCAATACCGGTTGGTGAAATAGCAAAATTGCATTCCTTGGTGCCCTCGAATTCACGAAGTTGGCGATCGTTCATGACCGCATAAGTTATGGCCTTCGTGTTTTCTGCGCTGAGCGGTTGGCCGGAGACAGGTGTGATCCGGCCATCCACTTTCAATGCCGGTGGGAAGCCGACGGTGATGAACAGATCCGAGGCATGCCTTTGGACCATGAGCTTCAGTAGATCCAGCAATAATCTGATGGCTTGGTCGCGTTCCATGGGCGACGTTCTCCTGCAGAGGGTGCTCTAAAAGGCCTCTTTATTGACCGCCTTGGCGCGTGCTTCGTTGCGGGAAACGACGCCTTCGCGGAGCAATCGTTGCAGATCTTGATCGAGGGTCTGCATGCCATGTTGTTGGCCGGTCTGGATCGCCGAGTACATCTGCGCGATCTTGTTTTCGCGGATGAGATTCCGCACGGCCGGAGTGCCTATCATGATTTCATGGGCTGCCACACGGCCCCCGCCGTTCTTCTTTAGCAAGGTTTGAGAGATGACGGCCCGCAGCGACTCTGAGAGCATTGCTCGAATCATGTCCTTTTCCGCAGCTGGAAACACGTCGACAATGCGGTCGATGGTTTTGGCAGCTGAGCTCGTGTGTAGTGTCCCGAACACCAAGTGACCTGTCTCAGCAGCCGTCAGAGCGAGGCGGATGGTTTCCAGATCGCGCATTTCGCCGACCAGGATAACGTCGGGGTCCTCGCGCAGCGCCGATCGCAGTGCCTCGTTGAAGCCCAGGGTGTCGCGATGTATTTCGCGTTGATTGATGAGACATTTCTTGCTTTGGTGCACAAATTCGATCGGATCTTCAACGGTCAAGATGTGCCCGTATTCGGTGGTATTTTTGTGGTCAATCATGGCCGCCAGGGTGGTGGATTTGCCGCTACCGGTGGGGCCCGTCACGAGAACTACGCCCCGTGGATAGTCGGCGATTTGTCTAAAGATGGCGGGTGCGTGGAGGTCGTCGAGAGAGAGTATTTCCGAAGGGATGGTGCGGAACACGGCACCTGCGCCGCGGTTCTGGGTGAAGGCATTGACACGGAAACGAGCAAGTCCGGAAATCTCAAAGGAGAAGTCCGTTTCCAGAAATTCCTCGTACTCCTTACGCTGCTTATCGTTCATAATATCGTACACCAGCCCATGCACGGCCTTATGATCGAGTGGCGGGACATTAATACGACGGATATCGCCGTCGACTCGTATCATCGGAGGTAGACCGGCTGATAGATGTAAGTCAGAGCAGCGGTTCTTGACGCCAAAGGCAAGCAGCTCTCCAATATCCATGCAACGATCCTCGATTTAATCGTAACTGTCTGCTCCGGTTGCCGGTTGGCATGAGAATGACGCGGGTTGGAAGCCGTTGCGAAGCTGGGTTCCCGTCAAGGCCATCGTTTTGGCAGAGTCGTTCCTGGGAGCGTAGAATCGGCCCTGAATTCTGAGGGGGTCAAGAATGCTTTGCCCGGCCTGTGTGTCCGACAGGGATGCCACCGGTGAGAGGTTATCAAAGGACCGTAGTGAGCAGCCCGAGAGCCAGGCGGACGGCGCGAAGCCGAGAGACCTATCAGATAGATAGGCGAGGAGCGAGCAGCACCCAACGCCGCTATCGGGTTGTGGAGCAGGTTTTTTCACGAGCTCTGAGCCAACACGGCTATCGGCACAAGTGTTCTTGTCGCCAAGCGGTCGATCCCGACACCAGGGTAAGAGAGGAAAGATCGCCGAAGCGGCCCCCCTCGCACTACCGGTTGTCGACGGGGGATGAAGTCGACGACAATGAGCCAGATGACTGAGGATAAGGGGGATCGAGGGAGAATCTCGGCAATCCTTGGGTAACCTAATCGGTGTGTTCAATGCCATCAATCGAGGTTGCCTTACGGTCGGTAAGGCAGAGAATCGCCAGTGCTGAGATGCGTTTCCACCGAGCATCGGGTAGCGTCGTTCTCCTTGCGGTCAGTAAAGGCAAGCCTGCCAGTGCTGCGCGAGAAGCGCATAGGGTTGGGCAGATCGACTTCGGTGAGAGTTACGTGCAGGAAGCCATCATTAAGCTGGATGAGTTGCGGGACCTGGATGATCTGCGCTGGCATTTCATTGGCCGAATTCAGGCAAACAAGACCCGCTTCATCGCAAACCGGTTCCATTGGGTTCACAGCATTGACCGGTTGAAGATAGCTCGCCGGCTAAGTGAGCAGCGTGACTCAACTTGCGCTCCCCTTAGCGTCTGTTTGCAGGTAAACTTAAACCCGGAGGGTGGCAAAGCGGGGGTGAGACCAGAGGAGGCGTTCGATCTTGGACTACGGGTGGCCGAGTTGCCCAGACTTGAGTTAAGGGGCTTGATGACGATTGCCCAGCCAATGGGAGACATCGAGTCTCAGCGGCTAGCGTTTCGCCCTCTGCGGGAGCTGTTAGGGGAATTCGATGCCCGGGGTTTGAGGCTCGATACCCTCTCCATGGGTATGAGTGGTGATTGGGAGGCGGCCATCGCTGAAGGTTCCACGATGGTCCGCATCGGTACGGCGATCTTTGGGCCGCGTGATCCAAACAAACCGTAGAACTGTCAGATCAATGTCGCGGGCGCCGGAAAATCGTCGGCAGCGATGTTGAGCGTAGTTGTTGACAGCAGCTCGTTAGGCGGTTGTTCGCTATCAGGGGTTCGCTGGCTTTCGATCCAAGGTGTCTAGCGCCGTTCGCAGGTGGTGCTGGGCTGCCGCTAAGCCTTGGGCGGCAGCCCGCGTATCCCATTCTCTCGCTGCTTCCAAGTCTTGGGGCGCACCGATGCCTTTTTCAAGGAGTCGAGCAAGATTGTATTGAGCTTGCGGGATACCTTGGTCGGCGGCTTGATGCAACCAGCTCACCGCAGCGACAGGATCTCTGGGGACGCCTTCCCCAAGCCAGTAATGGGTTCCAAGATTGTATTGGGCTTGTGCCAGCCCCTGCTCGGCTGCTTGCCGATACCAATACACGGCTTGTGTGTAATCTGTTTTTACACCGTGGCCATTGGCATACAGAATACCTAATGCATATTGGGCCTTGGCGAGACCCTGTTGTGCCGCTCGGTACCACCAGTGCCCTGCCTGAACATAGTCGCGGTGGGTGGTGTCGTTGGTGGCATACCGCTTTGCCAAGTGATACTGGGCTTCGGCATTGCCCGCCAGCGCGTGCGACCGCAGCGTGTCAAGTTCCAGTGCTTCCATGTGCGGGATGCTGCTAGTCGCGGTGAGGGCGTTTTGCGCCAATAGGGGTTTTTCTCCCGAGGTCGTACTGCAGGAAAGCATGAAGATTGAGCCAGCAGTCATCCCTGCCAGACGTGCCCACCACACAAGTGGCGGGCGGTTCGGAGCATGCGCATTAGCCGATTGACACTGGATTGTCATTTGAAGTCTCTGCCAGGCTGCTTTAAAGACGTCACGAGCGCCGGAATTGCCAGGCGCACGGTGGCAAGCAACCGGAGTGTACAAAAGGGAGATGGGTTGGTGGCCATGACTAGAACGCAGGATCGATGCCAGCTGGGACCCGATGGCTGCTGGGGACTCGATCGGCATGGCTGTCAGTAATTCGCTAATCATACCTTCACGGTTTTTCGTTATCGTCCATGACAGAAGATGTGCTTGTTTTTTTGGGTGGTGGGAGTATGGCGACGAGCCTGATCGCTGGGCTTATCGATGATGGTTGGAAAGCCGAGCGTATTTGGGTCGCTGAGCCGAGTCCGACTCAGCAGCAATACCTGCGGACCCAGTTTGGTGTGCGTGTCACTCACGATAATAGTGAGGCAGTTCAACATGGCGCCACGGTGGTGTTATGTGTCAAGCCCCAGGTGTTAGCTTCTGTCGTACGGGGCGTGGCTTTGACTCTTCGGCAGCAACATCCTCAGCCATTGGTTGTATCGATCGCGGCTGGGGTGCGCGAACCGGATATTCGCCGTTGGTTGAGTTATGACGCGGCGGTGGTGCGAGCTATGCCCAATACGCCGGCCCTGGTGCGAAGCGGAGCGGCTGCTTTGTATGCCAACCCGTTCGTTAGTGAGTCTCAACGTGACCGAGCGGAGTCGATCCTAAGGGCCGTCGGTATCACGCTGTGGTTCGAAGACGAAGACATGTTGGATGCGGTCACGGCGCTGTCGGGAAGTGGACCGGCCTACCTTTTCTTATGGATGGAACTGATGGCGAGCGCCGGAGAGCAACTGGGCTTATCGCGCGAGATGGCGCACTTGTTGACGCTGCAGACGGCTTTTGGCGCGGCGAAGATGGCGTTGGAGAGTGCAGAGCCGCCCTCCATGCTTCGATCCCGCGTCACCTCGGCGGGTGGAACCACCGAACAGGCCTTGAAGGTTCTGCAGCAGGCGGGTCTCGAGCAGGTTTTCGTCGAGGCCTTGACTCGTGCTCGTGAGCGGGCGGTAGAACTAGGGAGGTTGTACGGAGGGAAGTAAATGGTCAATCCCTATGCAGGCAATGCAGCCACTTTTTTGATTTCCACCCTTTTTGGGCTGTACATACTCGCCGTGATGCTGCGTTTTCTATTTCAGTTGACTCGGGCGGACTTCTACAATCCATTTGCTCAGTTCGTCGTACGCGTGACTAACCCTCTTTTGTTGCCGCTACGGCGTGTCGTTCCTGGAATGGGCGGCATCGATCTGGCTGCGGTGATTTTGATGTCGCTACTGCAAATGGTGGAGTTATGGTTAACCTACAGTATCATCGGTGGCACGCCAAATGTTATTGGGCTATTGGTGCTGTCTGTAGCGAAATTGCTTTCATTGGTATTAAGTGTTTTTTTCTTTAGTATCCTGATACAAGTGATTATCAGTTGGGTGAATCCTGGTGCCTACAATCCGATCACCAGCCTGCTTTACAGCCTGAATGAGCCGTTATTAGCGCCTGCCCGTCGGTTGATTCCTCCGATTTCGGGTCTGGATCTGTCACCACTGGTGGTTATCATCGCGTTACAGCTTGGGTCTTATCTGGTGGTGGCGCCCATTTCTGATATGGGGAGGGGATTGCTTTGAGTATCTGTTGGTGGTCTTGGGAGCACGATACGTTGGTCCTAAGGGTGCGCGTTCAGGCGCGATCAAACCGCAATGAGATCGCTGCAACCCAGGGGGAGCGGCTTACGGTACGTGTAGTGGGTGCACCCATCGAGGGACAAGCGAATTGTTGCCTCATGAGGATGTTGGCGAAGGAGTTTCGGGTTCCGCTTTCGGCCGTAACGATGCAAACGGGTAAACATGGTAGAGATAAACGCGTAGCCATCGACAGACCTCAAGTCTTTCCAGACTGGTTCTCGGCATGCTGCCAAACACCTGAGCATCGCTTGGCCGGCGAAATCACTTAACAACAAAAGAGACACCCTCCCGTAGAATCCCGTAAGGAAGTGCGATGCCGAAGACCATCCCGCCAGACTCGGCCGGTCTGGTTGCCCCACAGCTGCATCACTTTGAGGCGCCGCTGTTTCTGGATTGTGGACGTACGCTGCAGGGGTATGACCTGGTGTATGAGACCCACGGTCGACTGAACGCCTTTCGCTCCAATGCGGTCCTCATCTGCCACGCTCTGAGCGGTGATCATCATGTTGCCGGCTACCATAGCATGGATGATGCGAAGCCGGGTTGGTGGGAGACGTGCGTGGGGCCTGGCAAGCCTATCGACACTAACCGGTTTTTCGTGGTCTGCTCAAATAATCTTGGAGGTTGCAAGGGATCGACCGGGCCCAATTCCATCAATCCACAGTCGGGCAAGCCTTTTGGACCGGACTTTCCTATCATTACGGTTCGAGATTGGGTGCGCAGTCAAGCAGAATTGGCTCGGGTACTCGGCATTGAGCGCTGGGCAGTTGTCGCTGGGGGTAGTTTAGGTGGCATGCAAGCGCTGCAGTGGGCCATCGATTTTCCGAACAAGGTTCGTCACGCGGTCATTATCGCTGCGGCTCCGAAGCTTTCGGCACAAAATATCGCGTTTAATGAAGTGGCTCGTCAGGCGATCTTTTCCGATCCGGATTTTCATCAAGGACGCTACTATGAGCATGATACCGTCCCTCGGCGCGGCCTGATGCTGGCACGCATGCTAGGGCATATCACCTATTTATCCGATGCCTCCATGCGCGCTAAGTTCGGTCGGGAATTACGCGAGGGAGTGCTCAGTTTCGGTTTTGATACGGAATTTCAAGTCGAGAGCTACCTTCGTTATCAGGGCTCTTCTTTCGTGAGCCGCTTCGATGCAAACACTTATTTGCTGATGACCAAGGCGCTCGATTACTTTGATCCCGCCGCCGACTTTAATAACGATCTGACGACCGCTGTCGGCAATGTTCGGGCCCGCTGTTTAGTGCTGTCCTTCGGCAGCGATTGGCGTTTTTCTCCCGCGCGCTCAAGGGAAATCGTCAGAGCGATGGTGAGCGCAGGCGTAGATGTAGCCTATGCAGAAGTGGAAGAACACCATGGACACGACGCTTTCCTCATGCCGATTCCGTATTACTTGGATGTGTTCAGTGGCTACATGCGGACCATCGATACGGGAGATGTGTAATGGTGAGCAAACCCTATCCATTACGCAATGATCTCGCTCTCATTAGCCGTTGGATACGCCATGGTAGTCAAGTATTGGACCTTGGTTGCGGTGACGGATCGTTGTTGGTGTATTTGCGTGATCACAGGGGAGTGAGTGGGTACGGGTTGGAAATCGATAACCAGCACATTGTCCAGTGTATGGCAACCGGAGTGAATGTGATTCAGACGGATCTGGATGCCGGTTTGCACGATTTTGGGTCTGGCAAGTTCGACTACGTGATCATGACCCAAACTCTCCAAGCGGTACGGTTTCCCGATCGTTTGCTGCTTGAGATGCTTCGGATCGGGCGCGAGGGCATCGTGACGTTCCCGAATTTTGGCCATTGGAAGCCTCGTCTGCATCTCGCCCTAAGGGGGGCCATGCCGATCTCTCGGGCCCTACCCCATCAATGGTATAACACGCCAAATATCCATCTGTGCACGTTAAGAGATTTCGAGCAGCTCTGTCAGGCCAAGGGTATCGATGTTCTCCAGCGCGCGGTGGTTGACATCGAACACCAAGAAGTGCCACTGATGCGTCTTTTCCCAAATCTGTTAGGGGAACTTGCGATCTATCGACTGTGTTTGCACGCCCCCAGCTGAGGGCTAGGAGTATCGACCCTGGAAGCAAGGTCTCGGGCTACTCGAACAGGCGCTTCACTTCGCGGCAGTAACGCCGATACGGGAGCGAGGTTGCGACAGGACAGCCTGTCGTTTGTGGTAAGCCTTCGTTGACCCTCAGTGGAGCGGTTTTGGATGACAAGTCTTCCTCTAGGTCGGTTTTTGCTTCCAGGGCTGGTGGCAGTCCTCATCGGTTGGCCGCCATCGGTGCCCGGAGGAATCAAGTGTTGGACCACCGGTGAAGGTGTTCGCGAGTGTGGAAACATTGTACCTCCGGAATACGCGCAAAGAAGCCATCGAGAACTGAGCCAACAAGGATTCGTTGTTAGGCAGACAGCCCGCGCCAAGACGCGTGAGGAGCTCGAACAAGAACATGCTGAGGAGCTCAAGCACATGGCGGAAGAGAGTGAACGGGCACGCACGGCGAAGGAACAAGCGAAGCGCGACCGGATGCTGCTGTATACGTTTACGAATGAGGAGGATCTCGTCTTAGCGCGTGATGGAAAACTCCAGGCTATTGATGCACGGGTGAAACACATGGAAAGCCGAATCAATAAACTGGAGCGATCGATGTTGGACCTGCGATCGCGTGTTGCCCTGGCGGAGCGGCGAGGGGATGGTATCCCATCCGAGCTACAGGGCGAGATAGTTAGCATCGAGCGACAGATTGCCGACAACCGTGAAGTCATCCAGCGCTGGCACGCGGAGCAGGAGGAGGTCAAGGCTAGCTTCGAGGCGGATCTGCAGCGTTTTCGACAACTTAAGGGGAAGGAGCATAACGCCCGCTCAGATCGGAACTAGGATGACGAGATCGGGAATTGAAGCGGGGTGCAGTGGTGTTAGGGGTTATGTGGCAGGTGTTGTCACCACCTTTGAGCGCAACGGATGCCTCGGCACGCGGCCTTGTTCAAGGGGGGAAAGTGACTCTCGTTTGGTTTAGCGCGGCACGGTGTTGTCGGTAAGCGGGGTCCAGTGTGCTCAGTAGCGCCCAAAAATCCGAGGAGTGGTCTAGGTGTCGCAAATGGCAGAGTTCGTGTGCCAGAACATAGTCGGCGAGCACTGTCGGGAGCAATAACAGTCGCCAGTTGAGGCTAATGGTGCCGCGCGCAGAGCAGCTACCCCAAACGGTTTGTTGTGAGCGGATCGTGAGTTTGGTGGGGCGTGTTCCAAGCTCCTTGGCTAGCCTTTGTAAACGCCCGGGCAGATGTAGCCATGCTTGGCTGCGGTACCAAGATTCCAGCACCGGCCTCAGCTTCCCATCGGCACTCGGGGGCGCATCTAGCCAAAGCTCTTGACCGTCCCGATACACGCGTAGGCAGTCGGAGCAATTCACCACTAACCGTAACCGCTCATCCAGCAGGGGCAGGATCCGGCCAGTGGCGAGTGGCAAAGGCGACGGATGGTGCCGTCTGCCGGGGGCTGCCAGCGCGAGGTGGCGGTGGGTCATTGAGTGACGGGTGCTCAAGGTCTCGGTGCTGGTTACAGGTGCTTCTGTCGCGCAATGAGTGTCCCCACTCCTTCGGAGGTGAGCACTTCTAGCAGCACAGCATGTTCGATACGGCCATCGATGATGTGTGCGCAAGTCACACCGCCATTAACCGCATCGATCGCAGCTCGAATTTTGGGCAGCATACCGCCGTGGATCGTCCCATCCGCAATAAGCGCGTCCACTTGTCGAATATCGAGACCCGTCAATACCTGACCCGATGAGTTTAGAACGCCGGGAGTGTTGGTGAGCAGGATGAGTTTCTCGGCACCCAGGCTCTCGGCTAGTTTGCTGGCTACCAGATCGGCATTAATATTATAGGAGCGGCCATCTTCGCCCATGCCAATTGGCGCGATAACCGGAATAAAATCCCCGCTGACGAGCATGTCAATGATTGCCGTGTCCACGCTCGCAACTTCGCCGACGTGTCCCAGATCGATAATCTCTGACGCATCCAGCTCCGGACTCCGAGAGACGACCTTGTACTGACGAGCGCGTATGAGGTCGCCGTCTTTGCCTGTCAGTCCTACGGCCGCCCCGCCGTTCTGATTCACAAGGTTGACGATTTCTTTGTTGACAAGCCCTCCGAGGACCATCTCAACGATGTCCATCGTCTCCCGATCGGTCACGCGCATTCCCTCGATGAATTGCGATTCCTTGCCGAGGCGTCGCAGCAGGTTGCCGATCTGTGGCCCGCCCCCATGGACGATCACCGGTTTCATCCCCACCAGCTTCATCAGCACGACATCCCGAGCGAATCCGTTCTTGAGGGCATCGTCTACCATGGCGTTGCCTCCGTACTTAATGACCATCACCTTGCCGGTGAAACGTTTAATGTACGGGAGGGCATCGGTAAGTACCCGTGCGATCTGCAGAGCGGCGGACGAACTCAAGGACATAGCGCTGGTTCCTGGCATGGTTTTTCGTGTTGTGGGGAGCTGGAGTCATCGTTTTGGTGGCATCTGAGATTTCAAAATGGAATGCCAAGAGTGGGTTCCAGTTTGAGCAGCTGTTCTTTAAATAGATCCTGTATGCGGATGAGAGCGTCTGGGGTGTCAGCTTCGAAACGCAACACGAGGCTCGGTGTGGTGTTGGACGCTCGCACCAGCCCCCATCCGTCCGCATAGGTGACCCGCAGACCATCCAAACTGTCAACTTCCGCGTCGGAGAAAGGCCGACTAGCAATGAGCCGGCTCATGAGCTCCACTTGGTTTCCTTCCGCTAAATCGATACGCAGCTCGGGCGTGCTGTGGCTTTGTGGCAGCTTGGAAAAGACTTCGTGTGGAGCTTCGTGGGACGCGATGAGCAGTTCCAGTAACCGTGCGCCGGCATAGAAGGCGTCGTCAAAGCCATACCAGCGATCCCCGAAGAAAAGGTGCCCAGTCAGCTCTCCAGCCAGGAGTGCACCGGTTTCTTGCATCTTGTTTCGAATGTACGAGTGCCCCGACTTCCACATGATCGGCTGGCCACCGTACTGCTCGACCAATCGTTTGAGGTGATGACTGCATTTGACGTCGTACACCACTGGAGCGCCAGGGTTTTGGGCCAGGATATCTTGGGCGAACAACATCATTTGTTGATCGGGCCAGATGATCGTCCCCCTGCTGTCGACCACGCCCAAGCGATCGCCATCGCCATCGAAGGCAAAACCTAAGTCAGCGCCGGTTGTGAGCACTGTCTGGATAAGCTCTTGGAGATTGTCCGGCTGACTCGGGTCAGGGTGGTGATGGGGAAAACGCCCATCGATCTCGCAGTGAAGCTCAACCACATCATGACCGAGCGCGCGGTACAGTTTGGGCGCGATTTCGCCGGCTACGCCATTACCACAGTCTACGACAATCTGGAAGGCGTTGCCCAAGGCGACCGGCACCTCATCCGAGATAGCGCGAACGTATTCGTCCACCACTTCAATAGACTGTAGGTGGCCGGCTCCCTCGATGAGTTCGCCCGTTTCTACGCGATGCCGTAACCTTGTGATTCGCTCCCCAGACAGAATCTGTCCGTCGATCATTATCTTGAGGCCGTTGTAAGCGGGTGGATTGTGGCTTCCGGTAACGATGACCCCATTGCCAGTCTGTAGGTAATGGGTAGCGAAATACACCACAGGTGTCGGTACCCGTCCGACATTGACCACATCACACCCTGTAGCCAGAAGGCCTTGCACCAGCGCTGCCTGGAGCTCGGTGCTTGAGAGCCGGGCATCGTGACCGACCACCACCGTGTGTTGTCCCTGTGCCCGTGCCTCACTGCCGATGGCACGGCCGAGTACCAGAACAATCTCCGCGGTCAATGTTTCACCCACCAGACCGCGCACATCGTAAGCGCGAAAAATGGCGGCGGGCAAACTCGGCGCGCTGCTAGCAGCAGGGGATTCCTGCTCGCTGATCTCGACCCCCGGCGCGCTGGGTTCTGGGGCGGCACTAGACTCGGTCATTGCCTCAGCCGATGGCGGGATCGCATGCATGGAACGACTGAGGGGATGATCCGACAGGATGGCGGCCTGACCGTCGAGGGCCTCCTCGGCCGGCAGAGCTGTCGGGTCGGTTAGCGGTGCTTTGGCCTGACGTTGGTTGTAAAAGGCGAGATAAAATGCCAGTAACAATCCGATCGTGCCTGCCACCCCCCAGATAGCGATCGTCGACGGGAACCCTGCAGCGAGCTTTCCGGAGGGAGGGTGCCAAAAGGCAATGAACCATCCGGTGTCCGGGATGTTGACATGAAGCGGTGGTTGGGTAGCGGTAGAGGAGGGTTTTCCAAGACTATGCACGACACGATAACCGCCGTCTCCGACCGGTTGCCGTACCTCCCAATAGCCAGAGGGGAATACGAAATCTGTGAGGCGGTGGTTTAGCAATGAGACATCGAGTGCAAGGAACAGGTGGCCAAGCACCTTGCCCGTCGCACTGGTGACCGGCTGTGCGATGGCAAGGTGCTGGCTTTCACCGCCGAGCAGCAGGGTTGGAGGGGTGGCGGCTGCACTTTGCTCTGTTTGAGGCAGCATGTCGAGCGCGGCATAACTCAAAGGAGGGTTGGAGCTGTAGTCGACGCGTCTGCTACCTAGGGGCAACAAGCGCGCGAGGCGCACTTGCGGGTATTGCTCGCGAAGTAGGTTTTCCCAGGCGGCGATGGCGTCACGGTCACCTGCTATGAGCAGGTGGGTTGCCTCGTTTGAGTCACCCAGAGGTCGGGCGAAGGACCATACGTCCTGCAGATGGGCCCCTAATTCAGTGGCCACACGCTGCACGGTTGCCTCGGCAATTTCAAGATGCTGGCGCTCGCTCCAGGCGGAATAGCGTTGGTAGGCAGCGCTGATGAGCACCGTCAAAAGAAGCAGAACAGCGAAGGAGAGCAAGATCATCCGCCACCGGTTCAAGACCCGTATGCCGGCATACCATCGCCTGCCAAAGAGAGCTGTTAATTGCATGCTAAGCTTCTATCAGTGGGATCCGCCGGGATCTCGGTAACCAGGATCAACTGCGGCCGGAATGACCGAAACCACCTTCCCCGCGGGAACTTCCTTGAAATGCCTCCACGATCTCAAATTCGACCTGAGTGACCGGCACAAATACCATCTGGGCGATGCGCTCGCCGGGATGAATGGTAAAACGGCTTGTACCGCGATTCCAACAAGAGATGAGGACTTCGCCTTGGTAGTCTGAGTCGATAAGCCCGACCAGGTTACCGAGCACAATACCGTGCTGGTGTCCGAGCCCAGAGCGGGGCAAGATGATTGCGGCAAGCCCCGGATCGTCGATATGGATGGCAAGCCCAGAAGAGATCAGATGCGTCTTGCCTACTTCAAGTTGTAGCGGCTCATCTAAGCACGCGCGCAGATCCAGGCCAGCCGATCCCGTAGTGGCGTAAGAGGGCAATGGGAAACGGGATCCGAGCCGGGGGTCGAGGATTCTAATTTGGATGCTTCGCACGGTAGTGTTCGGAGACGATTTGGAGCAACTGGCGCGCGATCACGGCCTTGGGAGCGAGCGGCAGCTCGACAGCTCCCCCCGGCCAATAAACTGTCAGGGCATTGTCGTTGGCACCAAAACCCCTGTCCGTGCCTACCCAGTTGGCAGCGATGAGGTCCAAGGACTTGCTCGTGAGCTTAGTGAGCGCGTTGCGCTCGAGGTTTTCGGTCTCTGCGGCGAATCCAACCGTAAACGGACCATCGGCTAACGATGCGACCGCGCTGAGAATATCGGGCGTACGTACGAGCCGGAGCGTCCACTGTGCCTCTCGTTTTTTGACTTTATCGGTAAAATACTCGGCTGGCCGATAGTCTGCGACTGCGGCCGCCGATATGAAAATGTCGTGGTCACCTATCGTGGCCATGACCTCTTTGTGCATTTCTTCGGCGCTAGTGACTTGGATGCGTTCGACGCCTGGTGGTGTCTCAAGCGCCGTGGGGCCGCTGATCAACGTCGAACGGGCTCCTGCCTGAGCGGCGGCTTCAGCAATTGCATAGCCCATCTTCCCAGAGCTGCGATTGCCCACAAAGCGCACGGGGTCTACTGCCTCGAAGGTGGGCCCTGCGGTCACCAGGATCGAGAGGCCAGTCAGTTCCCTGCCCTGGAAGAGGGATAGCACGTATTCCACGATCTGGCCTGGTTCCAACATCCGGCCTGCTCCCACCTCGCCGCACGCTTGGGGACCGTCGGCTGGGCCTAGCAACTGCACACCTCGGCTTTGCAGGAGCTGTTTATTGGCCTGGGTGGCAGACGCCAGCCACATCTGTCGATTCATTGCCGGAACCCCCACTACCGGCGCGCTTGTGGCGAGACAGATCGCGCACAGCAACTCGTCAGCGAACCCGTGGGCCAGCTTTGCCAGGGTGTTCGCGGTGAGGGGGGCGATCAGCACTAAATCAGCCCAGCGCGCCAGTTCGATATGGCCCATCGCGGCCTCGGCTGCCTCGTCGAGTAGGCTGCGATGCACGGGATGACCGGAGAGCGCTTGCAAGGTCAACGGCGTGATGAATTCGCAGGCTGACGGGGTCATGACGACGCGGATCTCCAGATCCTGCTCGCGTAAGCGGCGCACAAGGTCGGCGCTCTTATAAGCAGCGATGCCGCCGCAAACGCCCACTAATATCCGCCGTTTCGTTACGTTGTCCATGTAAGCTAAAGTTTAGAGAGAGCCTTAGAACGCCGCAATCTACCAGAGCGCACCTGGAGTTTCCATGGCAACCCACCGTGGTGGCGCGCAATGTGTCAGGCGCCGCAGCGTAGCCCAAGCCGCCAGGGGTTGCTGCGCTCCGTTGCAGAACAAGCCCTGCACTATCAAATAGAGCCCATGGCATGCGGATTACAGATTGGCCGAATGACGAGCGACCTCGAGAGAAGCTGCTGGAGCGGGGCGCGAAAGCACTCTCTGATGCTGAGCTGGTTGCGATCTTTCTTCGCACAGGTGTGCGCGGATGCACGGCGTTGGACTTGGCTCGCGATCTCATCAATAAGTTCGGCGGGCTGAGGCCGTTATTGGAAGCCAACCAGCATGAGTTCTGTCGTGCCAAGGGCCTGGGAGAGGCCAAGTACGCGCAGCTTCAGGCTGCACTGGAACTAGGCAGGCGCCACCAAGAGGCCAAGCTGGTTCGTGGCCGTGCGTTGTCTTCTCCCGGCGACGCGCGGGACTACTTATCCGTACAGTTACGGGGATATGCGTTCGAGGTGTTTGCCTGCCTATTCCTCGATAATCGCCATCGAGTGATCAGCTTTGATGAGTTGTTCAGAGGTACGATTGATGGGGCGACCGTTCACCCAAGGGAAGTGGTCAAACTTGCTCTGGACCACCGGGCGGCTGCTGTTATCATGGCTCACAATCACCCATCGGGGATCGCTGAAGCGAGTGCTGCGGACAAGGCGCTAACACAGCGCCTAAAGGATGCGCTGGCGCTCATCGATGTGCGGGTCTTGGATCACTTCATCATCGGTGATGGCGAAGTGTTTTCCTTTGCAGAGCGTGGACTACTCTAAGGTGCCATCGCGGACCGCTGAGCGACAAAACGCGCAGCGCTCGAGACTGGTGTATCAACTGGAACACTTGGTATCATCTCGATGCTGGGTGATGGATCGCCACCTCCGCTATTCCACACGCGCACGGTGGCTCGCAACCCCACTGTACGAGGGAGTACATGAGGTTTCCTTCGCCCCGTTCCTGGGCTCTGCCCGGCACGGCCGGCTTGTAGCCGGTCAAAACCATTCCCTTGTGTCGAGCTGCCGTGCAACTTAGCTATGACCAACGCAATCGTTTCTAGAGCAGCTTCTGATAGTTAAACAGAATTAGTGTACTTATGGACGCCCATCAAAATGGCCAGAATCTGTCAAATTACTGGAAAACGCCCGGCTACCGGCAACAATGTGTCGCACGCCAATAATAAGACTAAGCGACGGTTCCTGCCGAACCTCCATACCCATCGTCTGTGGGTGGAGAGTGAAAAGCGCTGGGTCAAGTTGAGAATTTCCTCCAAGGGATTGCGCCTTATCGATAAGAAAGGTATCGATGTCGTGCTGGCTGAGTTACGTAGCCGTGGAATGAAAATTTAGCAGGTGGATGAACTATGCGAGACAAAATCAAACTCGTTTCGACGGCGGGTACAGGGCACTTCTATACCACGACCAAGAATAAAAAAACGACCCCGGACAAGCTGGAAATGAAGAAATTTGATCCGGTCGTGCGCAAGCATGTGCTTTACCGGGAAGCAAAGATCAAGTAGCGGTTGGCTCGATGACGCACGCGACCGCTCCTAGAGCGGTCGCGTGCGTCGAACCCGAGAAGCTGTTTCAAAAGTATCACGAGCGCCGGCAGAGCAAGGCGCACGGTGGCGACAAAATCGTCGGGGACGATTTTGAATAGCTGCAGGCTGGCCCCGAAGGGGCGAGCCCCAAGGATGGGGCGAGTAACAACCGAAGTGTACAAGGCAGTACATGAGGATTGCGAGCCGCCATGCAACGCAGCTCAGGCAAGCGCAGTAATTTTTGAAACAGATTCTGATCGCCCCCAAGGCCAGCTTTACGTCGAACGCAGAGAGTAACGCCGCAAGGAGCGCGCGAAATCCTGGAGTGCCTGGATACCTGTGGCTTCTGCCTCTTTGCACCACAATTGTAACGCCTGCAGCAGACGCTCATGGCTTGCGGTGCGTTCCTGCCAAATGGCCTGAAGTTGGCGTTTGTAGTGGTAAACGGTCTTAAGCGTGTAGCTGTTGGACAGGATGCTGTCGAGTCGTTTTTGGGCCTCTGGCGTTAGCAGCGACTCCTCGCGTACTAAGAGCGATTTGGCGTGTTTTAGCATCGGTCTAGCAGAGGCATCGGCCTGCTGAAGTTCCTCTTTGTACACTCGAGACACGACATTGCGTGCGTATTGCGCCATGATTTGCATTCGGCTACTCAATATCGCTGAAAGAACCTCTAAGTCCAATAGCCCTTTGTCTTGGCTCAGTACAGGTTGCGGTATCAACTTTTTGACCCGCACCAGTCCAAGATATCGGAATAACTGAATATACATCCACCCAATATCGAACTCCCACCACTTGTTGGAGAATTTCGCTGAACTGGCGAATGCATGGTGGTTGTTATGCAGCTCTTCACCGCCGATCAGTATTCCCCAAGGCACGATATTAGTGGAGCGATCTCGCGTTTCATAATTTCGATATCCTGCCCAATGGCCTACACCGTTAATGACGCCGGCGGCAAAGAACGGGATCCACATCATCTGAACTGCCCAAATAGTGATGCCTGGGAGACCGAAAAGGATCAAGTCCAAGGCGAGCATCAGCAGTATACCGAGGCGGGTGTGGGGGGTATAGAGATGCCGCTCCAGCCAGTCGTCCGGCGCGCCGTGGCCGTAACGCCTGATGGTTTCTTGGTTCTTCGCCTCCTGCCGGTAGAGCTCCGCGCCTTGAAAAAGCACTTTGCGGATGCCGAAGATCTGTGGACTGTGCGGATCCTCAGGTGTCTCGACCCGGGCGTGGTGCTTGCGGTGAATGGCGCTCCATTGCTTGGTCACCATGCCTGTGGTGAGCCAAAGCCAGAAGCGAAAGAAATGACTGAGGGCCGGATGGAGATCCAGTGCTCGATGGGCCTGGTGCCGATGAAGATAGATGGTAACGCTAACGATAGTGAGATGCGTTAGAACTAATGTTATTAGAATATATTGCCAATAAGACAGGTTCAATATACCGTAAAGCATATTCCCCCCAAAGCTAGAATGGTAACACAATTAAAACAAAGGATTAATTTAATGATTCGCCATGCCCTGGCTTTCATTCCCTTGCGAAGAAATGAGGTGTTGATGGTAACGACGGGATATGACGAAACATTGAACGATAGTAAAATATATCATGCTGTGTAGGTTGTTGGCACTAGGACCGGCGTCTTTCCTGATACTGTTGCACGCCCCTCCGGAAGTCAGGGTCTCCTCTCCTGTTCGCTGGGGGGACTCGTGTTGGTAACCGAAACGTTTACCTCGTCTTTCCCTTGCGGCATTGCTCAGAGGTTGTGAAAAAACCTGCTAGACAACCCGATAGCGGCGTTGGGCGGTGCTCGCTCCTCGCCTATCTATCTGATATGTCTCTTGGCTTCGCTCCGTCCGCCTGGCTCTCGGGCCGCTCGCGACGGTTTTTTTCACAACCTCTCAGGGCTGGCTCTTGGTGGCGGCCTGGTCAGCATTTGGAGGTTTCTTCCCGCTCTTGAACCATTTTCCACTTACATACAGTCGGGAAATGAAAACGCCTAGCTCAAAGAGTAACCACATCGGTACGGCGAGCAAGCTCTGAGAAATGATATCGGGAGGGGTTAGCAGCATACCAACGACAAACGCCCCCACGATGATGTAGGGGCGCTTGGCGACTAGCTTATCAGGGGTGGTTACCCCTGCCCAAACCAACAGGATGGTCGCGATGGGCACTTCAAAAGCAAGCCCGAAGGCGAAAAAAAGCTTTAGCACGAAGTCGAGGTACTTACTGATATCGGTCATCACTGCCACGCCTTCGGGCGCCGCCGTGATGAAAAAGCTAAATACCAACGGGAACACCACGTAGTAGGCAAAAGCTGCACCGAGATAGAACAAGATGGTGCTGGTTAAGAGCAATGGGAAAACCAGTCTGCGCTCATGTTGATACAGCCCGGGCGCCACGAAAGCCCAAAGCTGATACAGGACCACCGGCATGGCGAGAAAAATCGCCGCGATCAAAGCCAGCTTGAAGGGAGTGAGAAACGGCGACGCCACTTCGGTGGCAATCATGCTGGTGCCTTCCGGAAGGTGCGCCAGGAGGGGCGCGGCTACCGACGAGTAAAGCTGGTTGGCGAAAGGCAGTAAGGCTAGCAAGATGACACCCACCGCAGCGGTGACCCGCAACAGCCGGTTGCGCAGCTCGATCAGATGCGCCACAAATGGCATCTCGTTCGATGTCGACGATTCAGTGCCGCGCTGCTTGCTTGTCATGGCTGGAAACGGGGTCAAGCGTGGTTTCGGGTTTGGGTTGCCTGGAGGGGTCCTCCGGCTTGGCTTCAAGCCCGGGGCTTTCGGATTGAGCCACCGGCCGAGGGGCTGCCACCGCGGGGGGCGAGTCGGCGGTTGTCGTAACAGGTTTTTCCAAGCTGCGACGGGTTTCTTCGAGTATCTCGTGGACTTCACTCAGCGGGTTGGGTTGTTTGAGGATTTGCTTGAGTTCTTCGGCTCTAATCTCCTGCTCAACGTCGCGCTTGACATTGGCGACAAAGCGCCGAATCCGGCTCACCCAAAGGCCGGCAGTGCGGGCCACCTCCGGTAGCCGTTCTGGCCCGAATACCAGTAAGGCTATGAGCCCGATTAATGCGAGTTCCCAGAACCCAAGGTCAAACATACGTGTGCGTTAGAGGGTGTGCCTGCACTCAGAGGTTGAGAGGAAACCTGCTACACCACCCGATAGCGGCGTTGGGCGGTGCTCGCTGCTCGCCTATCTACACATTATATCTCTCGTCGTTGCGCGCCGTCCGCTTCCTGACTCGCGTTCCGCTCGCGATGGTCCTTGCACAACCTCGCAGCGGGACCTAGACACCGAGCCTGAGCTTTATCCCAGCGCTCAACCAGACGCTTACACCTTCTCACCTTTCTGGGCCGTTTGTGCCGATTCCTTGGCAACTTCGCCTTCGATCACTGTGCCAGCGGGACGGTCTTCCAGCTTCCGTGCGTCACCCACATCCGGATTATCGTCGGCTTCCTTAACCGCCGATCGAAAATGCTTGATGGCTGAACCGAGGTCTGCTCCCATGGTACGCAATTTCTTGGTCCCAAAAAGTAACAGTATGATCAGTAAGACAATCAGTAGTTGCCAAATGCTGATACCCATGTGCATCTCCGTCTAATTCGGTCTCGAACCGTATCCCATCGTCAACGCTTGACGATCTGTTCGGTGTTTTGTCACTGGCATGACCCTCGTCAGACATGACTCCGAAAGCTCGTACGGGTGCCATAGATGTTACCCCGCTGTTTGCCTATCGATCTGATATGTGTCGCGGCTTTGCCCCGTCTGCCTGGCTCTTGGCCCACTCGCGACATTTTTGAAACAGCTTCTCAGTCTGCTATCATCCTTCGCGCTCGTTTCGAGCCGCCTTCTCGGCGAGGCCGGAGAAAGCGAATCGCCGGCCAAGCTCCGCCAATACCTCCGTCGGACCCAACCCCTTCGCGGCAAGCAGCACCAAGGTGTGGAACCAGAGATCGGCCGTTTCGTGGATCAGCGCGCTGCGCTCGCAGCCCTTGGCAGCAATGATGAGCTCCGCTGCTTCCTCTCCGACCTTTTTGAGAATGGCGTCTAGACCTTTAGCGTAAAGGGCGCTCACATAAGAAGTCCGCGGATCGGCCGACTTGCGACGTTCTAGCACGCGCGCCAGCTCAATCAGTATATCGTCTCCAGGTGTCACGGAATAACGATAACCCTGTCCGTAAGACTCTCCGCATTGCTCGGGAAACGCGAAATTGCATGTTCCATGCTAGCGGAGCTCTATTTCACTAAACTATACTTTCTTGCCATACAGCATTTGTGGATCTTTTAGCACCGGCTCAACCGCTATCCAACGCTTCTCTTGGAGTGCTCGATAGAAGCAGCTGCGCCGTCCTGTATGACAGGCGACACCGCCCTGTTGTTCAACCCGCAGCAGCAAAGCGTCACCGTCGCAATCTAATCTCATTTCCCGTACCCGCTGTACGTTACCTGAGTCTTCGCCTTTTCTCCACAAGCGTTGTCGGGAGCGGGACCAAAAGACTGCCCGCTGCTCTTCCACTGTCAAATGCAGGGCCTCACGGTTCATCCACGCCATCATCAATATGTCGCCCTGCAACGCATCCTGGACGATAACAGGTAGCAACCCTTCCTGATTCCACTGGATGTCGTCCAACCACGGAGTTTTGGTATTCATCTTGTGTATACGGCCAGAGTCATCGGTTCGGCAGGGTTGCTGTTCGGAGCGTACCCTTGGCGTCCAGGCCTTCGGCCGTCCCACGGGCAAAGTTCATCGATCTGCCGAAAGGATGACCGCCGCCCATCTTATCCACACCTAATGATAACTGATCCGGCGTTCCGAGCACCTCTTGTCCATGGCGCGCGATGGGGAGCCGGAACATACGGCCCCCTGAAAGCTTGTCTCGATGGCGCCTAGACCTCCCATGATACACTTGCTAAGGCGTTGTGCGCAGGGCGATTCAACATCGATGGAGACGGATCTGGCCTTGTTCATGTGTCTGCTTGGTGTGTGGGGTTCTGACAGGGGACTCGGTCGATTGGGTCGGTTGACCCCGTTCGAAGACTTCGCCAGAATCCAGCCCCCGGATTAACTGACCAATACCCTGTAAGATCAATCATGGCTATACGTAATGTGTGTGTGCTGGGTGGCACGGGATTCGTGGGGCAGCACCTTGTCCCGGCCTTAGGGCAATGCGGTTATCGGGTTCGGGTCCTCACTAGGCACCGCGAGCGTCATCGGGATTTTTTGGTGTTGCCTCGGGTGACCCTGGTCGAGGCCGACGTCCATTCGAGTACTGACCTTCATACCGAGCTGCAGCAGTGCGACGCGGTGATCAACCTGGTCGGTGTTCATAGCGCCCGACGGCAGAAAGATGAGGTTCTTAAGGCCGTGCACGTCGAATTGCCGCGCCGTCTTGCCGAGGCGTGTCAGGCGCAAGGCATTTCCCGTCTGTTGCATGTTAGCGCGGTGAACGCTTCTGCGAGCGCAGAGAGCGCTTATCTGCGTAGCAAGGGTGAGGGGGAAGGCGCCCTGCAGAATGTGGCGGGAGCGGATCCGGCGCTTGCCATCACTATCTTGCGCCCAGCCCCGATCTTTGGGCCTCAGGACGAGCTGTTCAACCGCTTCGCACGGTGGCTGACACGGATTCCGGTGGCCTTGCCAGTGGCTTGTCCGGAAGTGAAGTTGGCACCGGTGTGGGTTAAGGATGTCGTTCAAGCCTTGCTAACGTGCCTCGAAGATCGACGCACATTTGGCAACGCCTATGACCTGTGTGGACCTCGCACCTACCGCCTGGTGCAATTGGTGCGTTATACCGCGCGCTTGCTGAGCCGACGTCAATATATCCTGCCCCTGAACGACTCGCTGTCGAGATGGCAAGTGCGGTTTCTATGGACGCTCTCTAATCCGCTGTTCATCGGGGATAACGACCACTGCCTAAAGATTCCACAAGCCTGCGCAGAGAATGGTCTGCTGGCGCTCGGTATCAAGCCGATCGGCATCGATGCGGTGGTTCCAAAATACCTCAAGTTTGGCGGTGAGGATGGGCTGTACAGTTCGTTACGCTGCTCTGCAGGACGCCATTGATGCCTTGGAAACGGCGTTCGACGCTAGTCTCTAGAGCCTGTTCCGGAGATCGTGCCAGTCAAATCCCTGCAGGGACGATGCGATCCCCCGCGTCAATGCCATGACCTTGATGAGCTCCCCCATTTCTCCCGGGAGAAGCAATCGCTTGGCTTGCCGCACCCCATCTCGATAGCGTGCCCAGTTCGATCTGGCCTCGGCCAACATGTCGGTAAGGCCGGTGGCCAGCAGGAAACTGGCTTGCGTGGTAAAGCACGCAATGTGTAGGCCATTGGCCACGGCCGCCTCGGCGATAGAGGTGAAATCGACATGCACGCTGATGTCCTGTAAGCCTGGCCATAGGAGCGGATCATCATGGGCCACGTGGCGGTAGTAGCAAACGAGGGTACCGGTATCGCGTTGCGGGTGATAGTATTCGCGACGACCATAACCGTAGTCGATCAGTAGCATAAGACCGGCGCTAAGGCGTTGTGCCATGGCCCGCACCCAGGGCGTATGCCGCAGATTGACCTCGGAATCATAGCCTTGCGATAGCGGCTGGCCGAGATCCCGTTGGATGGTGGCGATAGCCTGTTCGAGCACAGGATCGGAGGGAGGGGCGAGCGTCCACACGAAGCGATCGGATTCCCAGGTGACATGCCATTCGCCGACGCCATCTCCCATGACTCGAAACCGGCTAGCGGGCATTGCGTCCAGCACTTCGTTGGCTAGAATGACGCCTCGGAAATCGGGGCGAGGTAGCCGATCAAGCCACGATACGCGCTGCGCCAGCGACGGCACACGAGCCGCCAGGGTTTTTTTCTGCCGACGACGAAGCGCGGCGCTCGGCTCGAGGATAGTGTAACGACGCACTGGATGTTGGCCGGCTTGCAGCGCCTGAAGCAGGTCCGCTGCCATGATCCCGGAGCCGGCGCCGACCTCAACCACCTCGTCGGCATCGAGTTCGCCCAATACCTCTGTGATCAAGCGCGCGATACAGCGGGCAAAGAGTGGAGAGATCTCCGGGGCGGTGACGAAGTCGCCGGCGTTGCCAAATAGATCGGCGTTGGCGCAATAGTAGCCGAGCTTAGGCGCGTAAAGGACCCAATCCATGTAGCGCGAGAAGGGGATGGGGCCGGCTCGCGCGATCTCACTCTGCAGCCGGTGGCTAAGTCGTTCGCTGCGAATGCGCGCCAGGGCATCCGGTAGGGGCATGTTCAATGCCGGCACGGGGGTGCTCGATGCATCGGGTTTCGCTCCTTGCTAAGAAGCTGTTTTAAAAATGTCACGAGCGCCGGAGTCGCAAGGCGCACGGTGGCGA
>CAZUZO010000023.1:0-31757 GCA_964624765.1 uncultured Thiotrichales bacterium | reverse complement strand
ATGCAACCCGATAGCGGCGTTGGGCGGTGCTCGATCCTCGCCTATCGACTTGATATGTCTCTTGGCTTCGCTCCGTCCGCCTGGCTCTCGGGCCGCTCGCGACGGTTTTTTCACAACCTCTCAGATCGGCAGCACTGCTCGGGCGATGAGAAAGTACACCAGTAGACCGCTGGCATCGACCAAGGTGGTGACGATAGGAGCGCTGACCACGGCGGGATCGACCCCGATCCGCCGGGCGAGAATCGGCATGCTGGCTCCCACCAGGGATGCGAGGGCGCAAATAGCGATCAAGGTTAGCGACACCACAATGGCGATGGGCTGGCCCGCGAATAACCACACCGGTCCGAAGGCCAAGGCGGCCAGGGTGGCGCCCAATAAGGCTCCGACCTGAACTTCTCGTAGCAGTACCCTGTGCAGGTCGCCCACGCGGATATCGTTTATGGCTATGGCCCGAACCACGGTGGTGGCCGATTGGGCGCCGGTATTGCCGCCGATACCGATCAACAAAGGAATGAACAGACTCAAGGTGACGACGGTTTCCAATACCTCCTCGAAGGCGCTCAACACGTTGACGGTGAGGATGGCGGCGACCGCCAGTAGCGATAGCCACACGATGCGGCTGCCTGCCACCTGCAGGACTGACACGGAAAAATAGGGCCGGCCTAAGGGTTCCGCGGCGCCGGCGCGGGCGAGATCCTCGCTCGCCTCGAATTGCAAGATATCCATGGCATCATCGATGGTGACCATCCCCATTAGACGCCCGTCATCGTTCACCACCGGCACTGCCAACAGATCCGCGGATTGGATCAGCCGAGCAACGGTTTCTTGATCGTCATGGACATGGACCGAAGCGACCTCGTGATCCATGAGATCGGCGACCCGAGCGCTCGGCTCCGCGAGTATCAAGTCTTCCAATTCGGCGGTTCCCAGCAGGATGCCGGACCGATCGGTGACGGGCAGTGTGTAGATGGTTTCGGCGAACCGTCCTTGCTGGCGGATCTGGACCATGGCCTCGGCGATGGTCATGTCCGGAGCGAGCCGGACAAACTCCGGGTTCATGATGCGGCCAGCCGATTCTTCCGGGTACCCGAGCAGCAGGGTGGTCATCCGCTGCTCCGATGGGCTGAGCTCGGCAATGGCCTGCGCCGCGACCGCAGCCGGCATTTGCTCTAGCAATCGGGCTCGGTCATCGGGGTCCAATTGTTCCAGCAGGTGGCGCACTTGTGTGCTTCCCAGCTGTTTCAAGAATTCCTGTTGGTGAGCGGTGTCCAGTTGCTCGAAAACGGCCACTGAGCGGTTCGGGGGCAGCAGAAGTAGGGCCGCGGAGCGTTGCGCCGGCTCTAGGTGCGACAGTTCCTCGCAGATGGTCACCGTATCGTGTTGGGTGAGCCAATCCTGCCAAGCCTTGGGATCCTCGTCGGGAGAATCCTTGGGTAGCGTGGGAGGCTGTTTGCTGTCTGTCGTATTCATGTCAGGGCAGAGGTGTTGGAAGGTAAAGGCGCTCAGTGGTTCCGTCTCAAAGCCTCTTATTAATCAGCACCACCGGGCCCCGATGCATGGCGGGTTCACGCCGCCGGCGTATCCTTTAGCCCAGCGGCTCGAGGAGTGGGTCGGCGTTGAGGGGATGAGTCTTGTTTCTGGGAGCGATGGAGGCTATTCCGCGGAGGGCGTGCCGCGGGTGCGCTGGTCGATACGAAGCCGTAGGTGCAGGGCCGCTTTGGCCAGCATATGGGCGCTGACCGGCGCGGTGATGAACAGGAACAATGTGATCAGCAGCTCGTGCAGGCTGAGGCCATCGCCGCGGGTGGAGAAATACAGCAGTGAGCCGAGAATCGTGCCCCCGACGCCGAGTGTGGTGGCCTTGGTTGGCCCGTGCAGGCGCATGAAGAAGTCCGGCAAGCGGGCCAGCCCGATGGAGCCGACCAGGGCGAAGCCTGCGCCCACTAACAGGAACAACGCTACCAGGGATTCGGTAATGATCTCAGCCATGTGGGCCCTCCGCTTTGGGTTCGTACTTCATTCGATGATGTCGCCGCGTAGCAGGTACTTGGCGGTCGCTACCGTGCCGACAAAGCCCATCATGGCGATCAGTACCGCTGCTTCGAAAAAGATGTCGGTGTCCAGATGGATGCCGAATAGCACCAGCAGCGCGATGCTGTTGATATAAAGGGTGTCGAGTGCGAGGATACGGTCCGGCAGGTCCGGGCCGTGCAGCACGCGCCACAGGTTCAACAGCATGGCGGCCCCCATCAAGGCGAAGGCAACGGGAATCGCGATGGCGAGCATTCAGGTTTCTCCTTCAAATATTTCCTTCAGCGGGGTCTCGTAGCGCGCTTTGATTTCGGCCAAGAGCGCCGCCTCGTCGTCGAGGTCCAGAACGTGGATCAGTAACACCCGTCGGTCGGCACTGATTTCGGCGGACACCGTGCCGGGCGTCATGGACACCGTGCCGGCCAGCACAGTGATGGCGAAATCGCTGCGCAGCTCGAGGGGCAGGCGTACGAACGCTGGGCGTAGCCGCGTGGGCGGCCCGAGGATCAGACGCGCGACGATCAGATTGGCGCGCACGATGTCCCAAATCACCATCAGTGCGTAACGCAGTAGCCGTTGGGGGTAGCGAACGTGCGGGCGTACCGGCCAGAAAGCATCGGTGAACAGCGGCACGATGAGGCTGATGAGCATCGCCAGTAGGATGTGGGCCGGCGCCAGCGAGTTGACCAGCAGCAGCCAGACCACTGCCAGCAGTAAGCTGAGTTGGGGATGGGGAAGCCAGCGGCGCGTCGTCATGGCGCGCCCCCAGGGGCGCGCGCCGCGCCCAGCACGGCGCTGACATAGCCGGCCGGTGTGCTGAGTTGGCGGGCGGTGGCCTCTGCGAAGTCGGTGGCTGGCGCGGCGAAGATCACCAGCAGTGGTGCGCTGGCCAGCAGCACCGCGCTGCACGTCACGCGCAGCCGGTCGGCCGGCACGCCGGTCAGCGGTACCGCACCGACGCGCCAAAACAAGAGGCTGCCGGCACGGCTGAGGGCGATGAGCGCCAGCAGTCCGCTGCCCAGCACCACACTCCACAACCACGCCGTCTGGACGGCATCGACGGTGGCGCGTAGCAGCAGTAGCTTGCCGATGAACCCGCTCAGCGGCGGCATGCCCACTACCGCCACCGCGCCCAAGAAAAACAGCGCGCCGAGCAGTGCCGGTTGGTGCAGGGGGTGGGGATCGGCGAAACCGTCACCGGCTGTGCCGCGCTCGGCGCGCACCAGCCCGGCCAGCAGGAACAGCCCGCCACTGACCAGTGTGGTGTGTACCATATAGTAGAGCGTGGCCGCCCAGGCGTCTGGGGTACCGAGGGCGAAGCCAGCCAGTAGCGTGCCGACCGACACCACCACCAGGTAGGCGATGAGGGTGCGCAGATCGCGCGCCGCCAAGGCGCCTATGGCGCCGAGGGCGAGGGTGGCGAGCGCCAGCGGCCACAACCAGGTGGCCGCGGTGTCGGCTACCAGTCCGGCCGCCGGGCCGAAGATCAGGCTGTACACGCGCACGATGGCGTAGACTCCGACCTTGGTCATGATGGCAAACAGGGCGGCCACCGGCGCACTGGCCGCGGCGTAGGCGCGCGGTAGCCAGAAGTACAGCGGCAGTAGCGCGGCCTTGAGAGCGAACACCACCAGCAGCAACAGCGCGCCGGCGTGCACCAGCCCGGCTTCGTCGTGGCTGAGCTGCGCTACGCGGGCCGCCAGGTCCGCCATGTTGAGGGTGCCGGTGATACCGTACAGGACCCCCACCGCCACTAGGAACAGGCTCGAACCGATCAGGTTCAGCACCACATAGTGCAGACCGGCGCGGCTGCGTGGCGCGCCGCCACCGTGCAACAACAGCGCGTAGGACGCGATCAGCAATACCTCGAAGAACACGAACAGGTTGAACAGGTCGCCGGTCAGGAACGCCCCGTTCAGTCCCAGCAACTGGAATTGGAACAGGGCATGAAAATTCCGCCCGCGGGTGTCGGTGCCGCGTACGGCATACAGCACTGCCGGCACTGCCAACAGTGCCACCAGCGCCAGCATCAAGGCGCTCAGGCGATCCAGCACCAGCACGATGCCGAACGGCGCCGGCCAGTTGCCGAGCGCATAGAGGCGGTAACCGTCGTCGAGGCTAAGCGCTAGCAGGTAGCCGGCCAGCGGCAGCAGCGCCACGCTGCTGACCACCGATAGCGACCGCTGGCGCGCCAGCGGCCAGCGTGCGGCCAGCAGCAGCACGAGGCCGGTGACGAGCGGCAGCAGGATGGGCGCCATCAACCAATGGCTCATGCTTCAGCCCTCGGTTCGTCGTCACCCCCGTCGACGTGATCGTTGCCCAGCTCGCCGCGGGCGCGCAACGCCAGGATGACCACGAACGCGGTCATGGCAAACCCGATGACGATGGCGGTGAGCACCAACGCCTGTGGCAGGGGGTCGGCATGGGTGGTGGCCTGGCCGATCACCGGCGGCGCGCCGGTGTGCAACCGACCCGTGACGAACAGGAACAGATTGACCACATAGGACAGCAAGATGAGCCCCACTACCACGGGGAAGGTGCGCGCGCGCAGCACCAAGTACACGCCGCAGGCGGCGAGCAGGCCGAGGGTCGAAGCCACCAGCAGTTCCATGTCAGGTACGCTCCGGTGATCGGCCTTCGAGCACCGCCAGCTTGCCGAGGTTGGCGAGGATCAGCAGGGTGGCGCCCACCACGGTCAGGTACACACCGAGATCGAACAGCATGGCGCTCGCCAGTTCCAACTCCCCAAGCAGCGGTAGCGTAAAGTGGCCGAAGGCCGAGGTGAGGAACGGCCGCTCGAACCACCAGCTGCCGAGGCCGGTGGCGGTGGCCAGCAGCACCCCGCCTGCCACCACCGCGTGGTACTCGAAGCGCAGTCGGGCCTGGGTCCAGTCAAGTCCACTCGACACATACTGAAGGATCAGTGCCACGCTGGTCACCAGGCCGGCGATGAAACCGCCGCCGGGCATGTTGTGGCCACGCACCAGAATATAGAACGATACCACCAGGGCCAGCGGCAGCAACGGTCGCGATACCTCGGCCAGGATCAACGGATGACGGTCGGCTGCCCACGGGCGGCCCTCGCTATCGGTGTTGGGCAGCGGCAGGCGCAGGCGGTCGAGCAAGGCATAGATGCCGACGGCGGCGATGGCCAGCACCGTGATCTCCCCCAGGGTATCGAAGCCGCGGAAATCCACCAGGATCACGTTGACCACGTTGCTGCCACCCCCTCCAGGCACGCTGTTGGCGAGAAAATAGCCGGCGATGCTGTCGTACGGGCGGGTGAGCACCGCCCAGGTGAGCGCCCCGAGGCCGAGGCCCGCAAAGGCGGCCAGAGTGGCGTCCCGCCACTTGCGCGCGGGCGACGACTCCGCCGGTGTGGCTTGCGGGAGGAAATAGAGCGCCAGCATCAATAGGACGATACTGACCATCTCCACCGACAACTGGGTGAGCGCCAGATCGGGCGCCGAAAAGCGTGCGAAAGCCAGGGCGACCACCAGACCCACCACGCTCAGCATTACCAGCGCCACCAATCGTCGGCGGTGCCAGATCACGGTGCCGAGGGCGGACGCCAGCAGCACAACCGCACCCATGGCGGTGATGGCATCCACCGGTGTGCCGGGTACCGCGCCGGTGAGCGATATCCCCCATAAGCCCGCACCCCCGGCGACCACGGCGCTGGCGATGAGCCATGCCGCATAGCGTTGCAAGGAGCCGTTTTCCAGAGCGGTTGTCAGACGCTGGGCGGCGCCGATGATGACCACCAGCGCGGCTTCAAACAGGCGCTTGGCATCCACCGGTACGAACAGTCGGTCGTGCAGGGCAAACAGCCGGTGGCGCAGAGCATAGACCAATGCCCCGCTGGCCAGGGCCACTGCGCTCATCAGCAGCGGCAGGTTGAACCCGTGCCAGATGGCAACGCTGTAATCGGGCAGCGGCGTGCCGAGGGTGCCACCGGCCGCCATCGCCAGCACTGGTGCCACGGTCCAGCGCGGAGCGACACCGACCAGCAGGCACAGCGCCACCAGCACCTCGACCGGGATCCGCATGTAGCGCGGCGGTTCGTGGGGTCGGCGTGGCAGGTCGGTCGGTTCGGCGCCGAAAAACACGTCATGGATGAAGCGTACCGAATAGGCTACGGAGAACACGCCGGCCAGCGTGGCGGCCACCGGCAGCAGCGCACCGTAACCGCTGAGCCCGCCGCTGCGGAGCACTTCGGTGAAGAACATCTCCTTGCTGAGAAATCCGTTGAGGAGGGGTACCCCGGCCATCGCCGCCGCCGCCACCATCGCCAAGGTGGCGGTATACGGCATGTACCGCCACAGGCCGCTGAGCTTACGCATGTCGCGGGTACCCGTCTCGTGGTCGATGATGCCCGCGGCCATGAACAGGGAGGCCTTGAAAATCGCATGGTTGATGATGTGGAAGACCCCCGCTACGGCGCCAAGCGGCGTGCCGAGCCCGAACAGCAGGGTGATGAGGCCGAGGTGGCTGACGGTGGAATAGGCCAACAGGCCCTTGAGGTCATGTTTGAAAAGCGCCGTGTAGGCGGCGAACAACAGGGTGGCGAGCCCGGCGCCGCTCACCAGAAGGAACCACAGCTCGGTGCCGGATAGCGCCGGGAACAACCGTGCCAGCAGGAATACACCGGCCTTGACCATGGTCGCCGAGTGCAGATAGGCGCTCACCGGCGTGGGCGCCGCCATGGCGTGGGGTAACCAGAAGTGGAACGGAAACTGCGCCGACTTGGTGAACGCCCCGAGCAGGATCAGCACCAGCGCCATGGGGTACAGGGGGTGGGCACGGATGGTGTCGCCGGCGGCCAGCACCACCGACAGCTCGAAGCTGCCGACCATGTGACCCAGCAGCAGAATACCGGCCAGCAGCGCCAGCCCACCCCCGCCGGTGAGGGTGAGGGCCAGGCGCGCCCCCTGGCGGGCGTCGCGGCGGTGCTGCCAGTAGCCGATCAGCAAGAATGAGCTGAGGCTGGTGAGTTCCCAAAACATCAGCATCAGCAGCAGGTTTTCGGATAGCACAATGCCCAGCATCGCGCCCATGAAGAGCAGCAGCAGCGCGTAGAAGCGGCCCATCGGATCGCGTTCCGACAGGTAATAGCGGGCATACAGGATCACCAGCAGGCCCATGCCGAGGATCAGCAGCACGAACAGCAGCGACAGCCCGTCGAGGCGCAATGCCAGGTGCAGGCCGAGGCTGTCGATCCAGAGCTGGCGGACCACCAGGGTCTCGCCGGCGAACACCGCCGGTGCCAGCCAGAGCGCCAGCCCCAGGGCCGCCGCAGGGGCCAGCGCCGCCGACCAGGCGCAGGCGCTGCGCCCGTGCGCGATGGTCGCTAGCGGCAGCACGGCACCGAGCAGCGGCAAGGCGAGGATGAGGAACAGCATCATGCTTCGTCAGGAACCCCCCCGATCCAGTCCGTTTCCTGGGCGCGCCGGAACGGGCGAATGCGAAGTTGCGCAGCGGTTATTCTAGACCGGTCGTGCTCACGCGCCGCGGCGATGACCGCCGGTTATCAATGCGACCGTTACGATACCTCCAATCGCCTCGGGAGAAAAGCTTATCCTGTGTCCTGAACAGGGCAAATGCGTTCTACTGGCTAAGCCGTTGAGCCCTGGTGGATACGCCCGTCTTCCGGCTATAGCGCACCTACCTGATTTGTGGACTAACCAGACCTGCCGACTTGAACATTGGCTGGGATCGCTACCACGAATGTCTTAGGAGCGCTATAGGAAGCCGGAATCCAGCCGCCGGGGACCGCGGTGGTCGAGAAATCAATACGTTGACACATCTCGACTCCCCCTCTCACGGGAATGACGGCCGAGCTTGCGGCGAGAGCAAGTTTACCGCTCAGGTTTCCTGAGCGGCCGGTTTTTCACAAGCTGTGAGTGCACGCATCGTGACAGCGTCACCGTCAGGGTTGGGAGCGGGCGCGCTGGGGGTCGGAGGTGTTGCGCGGACTGTTCCGCTCTATGTTCAGGGGGGGCGGGATCGAGGTGCTGGCTGACGGCGTCTCACAATGAGCGGTCGTGGGTGCCTTACGCCCATCACCCTGGGGAGCAAGGCGCTCGTACTCGGCGATCACTTGGGCGCCGAACAGCACGATCAGCGCCGCGAGCTCGAGGCTCAGCAAGATCATGACGGCGGCCGCAAAGGTGCCGTAGACCAGATTCACGATCGATAGGGTAGAGAAATACCACACCAGAAAGTGGCGGGTCAGTTCCCAGAGCAAGGTGGCGGTGATGCCGCCGACCAGCGCGTGGCGCAGTGCCAGCTGTCCCACCGGCATCACCAGATAAAGCGACGTGAGTAGCGCCACTTCACCGAGAATACCGATACCGTGCATCACCCAGCGGCTGGGATCGCTTAGCACCCACGACTGGCCGAACGCCACCAGCGTGCGCCCTTCGAGGGCGTGGAGCGCGGAGCTGAGTGCCGTGACGGCTAACAACCCCAGCGCCAGCAGGAGGATATAGAGGTACGGTATGACCGCCGATACCAGAAAATGCCGGCGCCGGATAGCCAAACGGTGGAAGAAGATGACCGACATGGCGTTTTCTAGAGAGGTGAACGCGAGCGAGCTAAAGAACAACAGCATCAGGATGCCGACGATGCCGATCACCCTCCAGTTGGCGATGAAGGCCTGCAGCTCGCCGGTCAGCGTATCGGCCAGCCCCGGCGCGATCAGCGTCAGGGTGTCGCGCGTCACCGCTAGCAGCTCCTCGGGCTCCATGAGCTGCGACAGCGCCACCAGCATCACCGCTAGCATCGGGATCAGCGATAGCAGCGTGTAATAGGCCACGGCGCCGGCGAGCAGGAACACCTGGTTGCGGCGGGCCGCGGACAGCGTGCGCCCTAGCAACGTGAGCCCCCAGCGGACGGCGTCCTTGGTTCGCCGAACATCCAGCAGACGTAAGGATTTGATAAGTTGTTTGGCAGAGGTCACGAGTGCGGGCCGAGGCAGGCATACGGTGGTGCTAACGGGAGTGTACCAGGGCGTACAGGATTGCGAGCCGTTGCGCAACGCCGCTCGGGCCAGCGCAGTCGTTTTTGAGATCGGGCCATGGTCATCGTTTCGTCAGGGTTGCTCTTCGGAGCCTACCTTCGGCGCCCAAGCCTTCGGCTGCCCCCAGGGCAAACGTCATCAAACGGCCGAAACGATGACCAACGCCTGAAATCGCTTCTTCGCTGCAGATCGGGAGCTACCGAGACGAACAACCCCGTTGCTCAATGCAGTGCGCTGGCGTCGGCACTTGACATATCCAGAGTCAGTCCGGGCGACTCGTCAGGTGGTGCCTCGGCCAGAATCTGAAGGTAGGTCGTTTGGCCCTGGAATCGACCTTCGATCGCGATCGAAGGGTTGTCCGAGTCATCCGGACCGAAAGGCTGGGTGGTCCAGCTGACCGCGATGATCTCCTCGAAGCTGTCCAGGAGCGGCTTCAAGTCCAGCGAGAAACCGGGTACGATGATCGCCCCATCGTCTGGCCCGCCACGCAGCGCGATCGAGGTGGGATAGAGTACGATCTCCCAGACGCCATCCTGGTGGCGGTATCGATAACAGAGGGATCCCAAGGCGCTGTGCGCTTCGATCGCGTTCGCCACCTGCTGGACCAGTGTCTCTAACCACGGCGGCTCTAGCATGCTTTAAGGTGTCCTTTGGTCACGAAGGGGTTGTTCAGTATATCGCGGGCACGGTCGGTTCCACGCAGAAATAACGCTTCCGAGCTCAGAGAGGTTGTGAAAAAACCGTCGCGAGCGGGCCGAGAGCCAGGCGGACGGAGCGAAGCCGAGAGACCTATCCGATAGATAGGCGAGGAGCGAGCACCGCCCAACGCCCCTATCGGGTCGCGTAGCAGGTTTTTTCACAAGCTCAGAGTCGATAGTAGACAGTGATAAAACCAAGAGCGAAGGATGATGAGCTTGCTTTCTTTCATTGCAGGCAGTGAGGACGAAGTCCTCAAGCGCTACAAGCGGTTGCGCGAGCGAGGGCGTGAGCTGAACGATCTTTTGATCAAGCAGCTTACCAAAACGGCCATTCGCGAATGCGCAAAGAAATTAGGGTTGCTGGAAGGCAAGACGCTCGTGTTGGACAGAGAGGATGAGCTTTCCGTACTGTTTGACTACTGTCTCTATAGCCATCGGTTGAGCGGGAAGAACACCATCGATCGCTATCTGGAGAGCTCCTCGACCTTTGCCCTCTTAGATGACGAGAGGCTTCTGCTCAAGGCGATGGCAGATTCGTATTATTCGTTATTCTTGGTGGACGCGGTTCAGCCCGGTAAGGGTGGCATACTGAGTGATCTGCTGCGCGATGAGACGTTGTTCTTGATGGATATAGGACTGGGGCAAAGTGCAAGGCCGGGTTTGATGCTCGCAGGTCGGGTGCTGCGCTTGCCTGACTTTAATATGACCTCGGGGGCCTTAATTCCTGTCGAAGGAGACGACGTGAGGCAACAGGTGGCGTTGATACTGAAGAACTTTCTTAAGCACAAAGACCCGGGTGATGTGGTTCTGTCTCCCGGTCAGGAGGCCGCATTTTCGGCCCAAGTCATCCGCGCGTTGTTGAGGTCGGGCCTGTTTGACCGCATCAGGTATAAGGAGATTTAAATCTAGCTTCGGTCCCATTCTCGGCCATGGTCATCGCTTCGTCACAGTTGCTCTGGAACAGACCGTCGGTGCCCAAACTTTCGGCAGCCGAAGCCCCCGGCACGTCAGCTGATCCGATAGGCCGTCGTGCGGCACCCCAGCCGTGCACGTCCTTGTGCGCTGCTGAGGGTTTTTCGATGGAGTTTGCTTTAGCGGGTGGTGGGCACTTGAGCCGGGGCTACGGGATAGCCGCCCCCCCAGCCGCCGCCATAGCCTGGATATCCACCATAGCCGGGATAGCCACCCCCGCCACCATACCCCGGATAGCCGCCCCAGCCGCCGCCATAGCCGGGTCCTCCCCACGGTCCACCGCCATAATAGCCGGCACCGCCGGTGCTTTGACCCATGTCCATGCCAAACATGTTGCCGCCCCACGGGCCGCCGCCGCCCCACGCGTCAGCATATTGCAAGGGTAGCGCCGAAGCGCCGACGATCAACGCAGCGGTGAGTGTTCTAGAAGCGTATTTCATAACTGTTCCTCTATAGATTTCACTTTCGGTATATATTCCCACTGGGGACTCGTGGTTCTCAGGGCAGTGCCAAGGGCCCCCGACGGACAGGCACGGTGAGGTGTTGTCGCCACGGCAGGAGACGCCGTGGCTCACGGCTGGAACTCAAGACCTCTGGGGGAAGTGATCCGCAGAGAAGCGGATGCGCTTGCGATCGTTTCCCAGACGCTATTGACGCCGCGGCCATCAACCCACCCGTCTCCCGGCAGGTTTCCCTGTGCCTTGGCCTATACGTCCGGGTCAGGAGAGGGTCGCTCAGACGAGAACGCATAAGACGAGACTAACACAGCATACCACGTTCGCGAACGGGACACGAGAAAAAATTCTCAGGCAGAGCGGGGCTGCCGGCCGGGAGGTCGTCGTGGTACCAGCCGCAGCCGCCGGCTCAGAGGTTGTGAAAAAACCTGCTACACGACCCGATATAGCGCTCCTAAGACATTTATCGTAACGATCCCAGCTAATGTTCAGGTCGGCCCGTCTTGTTAGTCCACAAATGAAGTAGGTGCGCTATAGCGGCGTTGGACGGTGCTCGCTCCTTGCCTATCGGCTTGATATATCTCTCGGCTTCGCGCCGTCCGCTTGGCTCTCGCCCCGCTCGCGACGGTTTTTTCACAACCTCTCAGGGCTGACTCAGGCTCGTTGTTACGGGGGCAGGGGGTAAGCCCGTCGCCCTCACCGCTGCTCGTCTTGGTGATCCGCGAGGTGATGGCTAATGGACGTGCTCGTGACCAGAGTGTGGTAGGGTCGGCTGGGTGGGCGAGTGGTGGCCGTGGTGCCCGCCAACTAGCGTGTAGACGCCGAACAGGACGACTAGCACCCCGACGGTGCGGCGCACGGCAAGCCGGCGTGTCAGCTCACTGATCCAACGGCCGGCTGTGCCGAGGGCGAGCAACATGGGCAATGTGCCGAGGCCGAACGCTAGCATCAGCATGGCCCCTTGCCGCGCGCTACCGGTGGTAAGCGCCCAGGCCAGCGCCGCATAGACCAGGCCGCAGGGCAACCATCCCCAGAGGACTCCGAGTCCGAGTGCGTGGATCGGGTTTCGCACCGGCAGTAGGCGCCGGCCGTAGGGCTCGATGCGTCGCCAAAGTCTCGCTCCCGCTCTCTCCAGGATCGCCAGCAGTTGCCACCACCCGCCCAGATACAGTCCAAGGGCAATGAGGAAAAACGCGGAGATGAAGAGGCCGATGGTCTGGGCGTTGTGCGTGGAGAACAGGTTTGCTGCGTTCTCGCCCAGCAGCCCGGCGATGGCCCCGGCAAGGGTATAGCTCGCGATGCGCCCCGCGTTGTACGCCAGCACGTAGGGCACGACGCTGCGGACCGATCGCCGGCGGTCGGCGGAGAGACCCATGGTGAGCGCTCCGGCGATGCCACCGCACATGCCGATGCAGTGAACGGAGCCGACGAGGCCGACCAACCAGGCGGCGATTAGTGTGATTTCTTGGGGCATGGGTTCTTTAAGAAGCTGTTTTAAAAACTACTGTGCTTGTCATATAGCGCACCTACCTGATTTGTGGACTAACCAGACCTGCCGACTTGAACATTGGCTGGGATCGCTACCACGAATGTCTTAGGAGCGCTATAGCAGCGTTGCGCGGCGGCTCGCCATCCTCATGTACTGCCTTGTACACTCCGGTGGCTTGCCGCCGCGCGCCTTGCTCTGCCGGCGCTCGCCACGTTTTTAAAGCAGCTTCTAAGAGGAGGGGCCAGCCGCCAACTCTACCTGACTGTCCACGGGAGTCAACAGAGATCCGGTTAGACGCCAATCATCGGCTTCCAGGTGCACGTGATACCTGCCGGGTGCTAAGCGTGGCAGCTTTCCGGTGTAGTGGTGGGGCGTTAGAGGTTGCAGATCCACCTGGGTGTCGAGCCCGCTTCGAGTGGTGTGGTAAAGGTTGCACTGCAGGGTGTTTGGGGGACTGAAGCCGTTTCCCCACCTCAGCCGAACGCTGGCGGTCTCGGTATGGGGGTCGAGCTGCAGCGTGGCGGCTAGCGCGTAAGCCACCGCGGCCTCATCTCGCGCCAGCTGGCGGTTGATCTCAAGCCCGTGCCGGTAATAGTCATCCACCACCAGCCCATCGTTGGACAGGACCGCGAGGCTGATAAGGAGGACACCCATGACTACGGCAGAGCTTGGGATCAGCACCAAAAGCCACACCAGCGGTTGGCGATACCAAACCGTGGGTCGATGGTTTTCTCGGTTCAACATGTCAATCTGCCCTTTAATCTGCCCTATGGGTCACGACCCTACGGCGGTCAGAGCTTGCCAAAAAACCTGCCACACAACCCGATAGCGGCGTTGGGCGGTGCTCGCTCCTCGCCTATCTATCTGATATGTCTCTCGGCTTTGCCCCGTCCGCCTGACTCCCGTGCCGCTCGCGACGGTTTTTTCACAACCTCGTCAGTTCTCCTGGTTCCACTCGTTTTCGGTGGGGCTAAGCTTTGGCCGATCTCTGCGCCGGCTAGCCTCGAGGGACCGGCCCCAGAAAGCGAGCCTCCCCGTCAGTTTTTAGGCGTGGGGCACCTTCAGACTCCAGTGTGAAGGTAATGGACGTGCTGCCTTGCTGCAGGGTAAAGGGGTCGACGCGCACGCGTACCGGAAACGACACCACTTCGCCAGCGGGTACTGCAATGGGCTGCTCTGCTCCCAACAGCTCCATGCCGGAGATGCCGGTAACGGAGAGGTGGTAGCGATGAGCCGCCTTGTCCATGTTGATGACCTTCAGAGTGTACACGTTTTCCACCAGGCCCTCCCTGGTCTCCCGATAGAGCGCGTTGCGATCTCGAATGACGTCCAGACCGAGGGGTACGCGATGGGTAAGACCGTACACCACGGCGCCGGCGATGCCCACCAGCAACAAGGCGTAGACTGCGATACGTGGCCTGAAGACGTGGGTCGGTTTGCCGCTGACCGCATTTTGCGTGGTGTAGCGAATGAGCCCCTTGGGATAGCCTATCTTTTCCATCACATCATCGCAGGCGTCGATACAGGCGGCGCAGGCAATGCATTGGAATTGCAGACCGTTACGAATATCGATGCCGGTCGGGCACGCTTGCACGCATAGGGTGCAGTCGATGCAGTCGCCTAGCCCTGCCGTGCGGTGATCGAGCTTGCGTTTACGCGCCCCACGAGGCTCGCCGCGCTCCCGATCATAAGAGATGATGAGGGTGTCTCGATCGAACATCGCGCTTTGAAAACGCGCATAGGGGCACATGTAAACGCACACCTGTTCCCGTAGCCAGCCGGCATTGCCGTAGGTCGCCAGCCCGTAGAACAGGATCCAGAACGTCTCCCACGGGCCGAGATCGAACGCCAGCAGCTTCTCGCCGAGCTCCAAGATGGGCGTGAAGTAACCGACGAAGGTAAAGCCGGTAAAGGCCGAAAACACGATCCAGATGAGGTGCTTAGACCCTTTGATGGCGAACTTGCGGGGGGTCCAAGGCGCCTTGTCGAGTTTCATTTGCTTCGGGCGGTCGCCTTCGATGGTGCGGTCGATCCACATGAAGACTTCGGTCCACACCGTCTGCGGGCAGGCGTAACCGCACCAAAGTCGTCCGCCGATGGCGGTGAAGAAAAACAACGACAGCGCGGCAATGATGAGCAACAGGGTCAGGTAAACGAAATCTTGGGGAAAGATAGTCAGACCGAAAATGTGGAAGCGGCGTGCCGGCAGATCGAACAATAGCAGCTGTTGGCCGTTCCAATGCAACCACGGTAGCCCATAGAACAACCCCAGCAGGACCACCACGGCGGACACCCGCATGGCCGCGAACAGCCCGTGCACTTCGCGCGGGTAGATCTTTTCGCGTTTGGCATAGAAGCTTTGCTGGACCTCGTCGGGCTGATCGACACCCTTAGCGGGTTTGCGTTTGACTTCCAGGTCCATTTTAATCGGGTGCCTCTAGGATGGCTGTTGTGGGTTCACTAGCTCACAGGGACGTAGGAAATATACCGTGAGCAACGACGAGCTAGCGGTCAGTAGCCAGAACAGAAAGAACCCGATGCTGTAAGCGCCCATACGGCTAAGGGGCGGCTCTCCCTGGCAGGAGAACAGCTCGTAGGGGTCGAATAAAGAGAAAAATATTCCCGTGGCCACCACCGATAGTAGGAATGATGGCCAGAGGATCGCGGAAATCCGCTGCACTCGCGGCAAGGCTGCAGGTTGCGGTTGGTGCGGCACCGGCGACAATCTCCTGACGGCAATGGCCATCATTATACTTCAGTTATGGGTCGGCCGTTGAGTCCGCGGGCCGCGGCCGTTGGTCCAACCCCTGAGGGTTTTTGCAGGACAAAAGGGCTCTGCTGGCTAACCTCTTACCCCCGGTGAATAAGCCCGTCATTCCGGCTAGGGAGCCGGAATCTCGTCGCTAGGCATGGCTACGGTCGGGCGATCAACACCTTGACCCGTCTCGACTGCTCCTTATCGCGGGTATGACCACCGATATGACGGTGAGAACACGTTCACCGTGGGAGGGGGCTGGCCGGTTGACCCCAGGGACGTGCTGTGGCCTGAGAGCTTGTGAAAAAACCTGCCACACGACACGATAGCGGCGTTGGGCGGTGCTCGCTCCTCGCCTATCTAGTTGATATGTCTCTCGGCTTTGCGCCGTCCGCCTGGCTCTCGTGGCGCTCGCGACGGTTTTTTCACAAGCTCTGAGCTTTGTTGCCGGGTGGTGGCCATGACCAGATTTCATCTAAGGTTCGCAGTTAAGGTATTTTTTGCGCCGCACCAGTACCGACTAGGCACGTTTCGTTAGCCGCCGAGGACGCCGCTAGCTCAAACTCGAACTCTGTCTTGTGAAAGCGGATGCGGTCGCCGTGGCGCAGCCGAACTTGCTCGGTAATACGCTGCCCGTTCACGAACGTGCCATTTCCGCTCTTTTGATCGATGACCCAAAAGCTATGATGCTTGTATTCCACCAGCGCGTGCCGTCTGCTGATCGCTGCGTCGCGGATGAGGATGCTGTCTGCGTTTTCCACCGGATCGGGTGCCACCCGTCCGATGACCGTGATCGACCGGCTGAGGGGGTAGCGTTTCGTTTCTGCGGTGTCATGCAGGTAGGCGCGCGGGATAGCCTCGGCCGCGATCGCCGGTTTCGACTCCGTGCTGGGTGAGTTCGTCGGGATGCGCTTGCGCCAAGCGAACATCCCGGTGGCAACGACGATGGCGACCAGACCGGCGAGAGCGCCGGCCCAAGCGAGGCGCTGGTGAGTGGCAGACGCACTGGGGACGGTTTTCGGCTCAAAGGCCGGGGTGGCCGAAGCAAGATCGGGGGGGCGAATAGCCGCTAGGGATTCCGCAGCATCGGCCGGTCGGCTCTCACCCATGACTTCGACGGTCACGAAGGCAGGCATCTCCTGGGATAGATCGATATTGAATTCCGGATGTTGCGAGTGTTCGGTGGGCTCCAAGGGAGACATGACTCGACCGATGCGCTCAAAGATCGGCGCTATTTCCGCCGCCTGTCGAGCACGAAAGTAGTCCCCATCGGTCGCGATGGCTAAGGACTGCAGCAGTTGAAAATCGGCCTCGTCGGTCAGTGCGATGCCGAAAAACTTGATCCGGTGCCGCGCAGCTTCCGTCGCTAACTTTTCCCGTAGCCACTGGGTCGCCTCCGCGTCGCTGGCTGGATTGCCGGTATCGACGATTCCGTCGGTCAGCAAGATGATGGATTTGGCGGCTCCCGGCCGGGAATGGAGCTTGAGCTCGTAGATGGCGCGCTCCATCGCCGCCGGGATGTGGGTCAGCTGTCCTCGGTAGTCGATCTGATCGAGGCTCTTCAGAACGGCCTGAGATTGCGTTTTCGAGAGCGGGGCAAGGGGCGCAACCAGTCTCGCGTCCGAGTCGAATACCATCACGGCAACACTGACGGTGGCGGCAGACTGCTGCACGAACTCCTTGACGGCCACTTTGGTTAAGAAGCCTGGGTCGTTCTTGCGCATGCTTCCCGAGTTATCGAGAACCAAGACGATGTCCTGCAGAGGGCTGTCGGCCTCCCCGTCTTGGGCGAAGGTGGATAGCGAGATCAGGATTGTCCCGATGAGGGTGAAGGCCAGTCGTTTGAGTCTCTGCATCAGCATATTCCAGCCCTCAGCAGCGCAGTTCATCCTTCAGAAGCTGTTTTAAAAATTACTGCGCTTGCCTGAGCTGCGTTGCGCGGCAGCTCGAAATGCTCATGTACTCCTTTGTACACTCCGCTTTCTCGCTGCCGTGCGCCTTGCTCTGGCGGCGCTCGTGACATTTTTAAAACAACTTCTCAGAGACAAGACGATTCGAGATTCTGTCCATGAGCCATAGTCTGCCGCAAGCGACGAGGCTATTGAATAACGGAAGTCGAGGATGTGTCTGTGATTTATTGGGCGGCAGCAGGGGGGGGTTGTTGCGCTATCGGATGGCGGCGTTGGGCGGTGCTCGCTACTTGCCGATCTATACTGATCGGTCTCTCGCGTGCAAGCTACGGTTTTTCAGGCGTTGGTCATCGTTTCGGAAGCTTGATGACCTTGCGCCTTGGGGCAGCCGACCCCTTAGGGCAAGGGACGCCGTGAAGACGTCCCTGTCGGCTTGGGTCCGGCATCCTTGCCGCACACACCCTTGCCCCAAGGGGTTCGTCTGCCGAAGGCTCGGGCGCTAACGGTGTGTTCCAGAGCAACTCTGACGAAACGATGACCATGGCCGTTTTTCACAACCTCTCAGTCGTAATCGATGGGGGTGGCGTACCAACCCTGTTCGTGCTTGCGCCAATAGAGCTCCCGCAGCTTGACCGTGAGGGGGCCGGGGATGGCGTTCCCGATGGGCTGGCCATTGACCCGCGTGGCGGGCATGATACCGCCCGCGGTGCTGCTGAGAAAAACCTCCTCGGCGTGGCTGAGCTGGGTGGGACTCAAGGTGCCTGCACGGCAGGGTATGCCGAGCTCTGTACAGAGCTCATGGATGGTGCGCTGGGTGATGCCTTGGAGCACCGTGTGGCCCGGGGTGACGACTTCACCCTTTAGCACGGCAAAGACGTTAAAACCCGGCCCTTCCGATACGTTGCCCTCCAGATCCACCAGTACGACCGTGTCGCCGCCGCGCTCGTAGGCTTGGAACAACCCCCGGGTGAAATCCCCCCAGTGGTAGTTTTTGACCGTGGGATCGACCGACTGGGGTGGAATGCGCACCACGGAACTGACGACGAGATCGATTCCGCGCTGCTGTCGTTCGGGGTCCACGATCCACACGAAGGGAATGGCAAAGGCAAGAAACCGGTTGCGGCATTGGCGCGGGTCGCGGCTTCCCGGCGGGGCCATCCCACGGGTGCAGATCACTTCGACATAAGCGTCTCGTAACCGGCTAAGCCGCACGCAGTCAGATAGGATGCCACGGATGTCTGCTCGGCTGTAAGGAAGAACGAGGTGCAGTTGGGCGACCGATCGCTCGAAGCGGTCCAGGTGGTCTTCCAAACGAAAGAAGCAACCTTTCCAAACGTGCACCACATCGTAGGTGGCATCGCTGTGTAGGAAGCCCAAATCGAGCACGGGGATGCGCGCCTGGTGGGTGGGCACGAAGCGTCCCTCCACGAAGGCGGCGCCGGCGCTGTAGTCGCTGCTGCCATCGCCCTGGTCGGGAGTGTGCTGTCGCGATTCGGTGTGGGTGGTCATGTTCCCCCCTTGCCCAGTCGTGTCCGTTAGCTTGAGTCTCCTTCGGGGACGATAGAAAACCCGAGCGTTTCACTTTCGCTAACCCTTCAGAGGCCGCCATTGGCCGGCGTCCAGGCGGCGTGTTTCGCCGTGTTGCATGGTCAGAAAAGTATCCTTCGGAATGCCTTCCCGTACCAGCGCTGCCTTCAATCTCCGCGGCGGCTCATCTAGCGGCTCGTCGGTCAGCGCGAAGGTCCCCCAGTGGATCGCGACCGAGCAGCGGGCGCGCACATCCCGATGTATCTTCAGCGCCTCCTCTGGGTTGACGTGCACGGTGCGCATGAACCAACGGGGCGCGTAGGCGCCGATGGGGATCGCCGCGAGATCCATGGGGCCAAGTTTTTGTCCGATGGCGTGGAAATCGGCGGAATAGCCGGTATCTCCGGCGAAAAAAAATCTTAACGACGAATGTTCCACGACATAGCCGGCCCAGAGTGTCTTATTGCGGTCGAAGGGGGTTCGAGCGCTGAAGTGTTGCACGGGCACTGCCTGCACGGTCCAATCTCGGAAGCTTGTTTGTTCCCACCAGTCGAGTTCTACGACATCGCGCAAGCCCCGTTCGGTGAGGAACTGTCCTAGTCCGAGGGGGGCGATGATCCGAGCCGGCTGGTCGCCGGGTTGCCGGTTTAGCCACCTTAGGGTCGGTAGATCGAGGTGGTCGTAATGGTTATGGGAGAGCAGCACCCAGTGTACTGCCGGCAGGTCGTCTAGGCCAAGCCCCGGGGGCATATGCCGTTTGGGTCCTGCCCAGGACAGGGGCGATGCCCTTTCACTGAGGTGCGGATCGGTGAGTAGATTGGTTCCTGCGCATTGCAGCAGGAGTGTGGAGTGACCGATCCATGTCAGCGTCGTTTCATGGGCATTCGCCCTGAGGTAATTCGGATCGTTTCGGGCCAGGGTGAAGCCGGGATCAGTGCTGAGACGGGGGCGCTGGCGCCGCAATCGTTGCCACTGCCAGCGCAGCAAGTCGATGAATCCATGTTCGGTATGGCAGTGAGGATTGCGAAATCCGTGTGCCAAGTGGTGAGAAGGAGTAGGGTTCAAGGCCTACTTAGCGATGGACGCCCAAGCGGTCAGGGTTGAACAAAAAAACAACGGGTTCCTAACCCTAGGTTGGAACCCGTTTTGTAAGCGGTGGTGACTCGCCCCATCCTTGGGGCTCGCCTCTTCGGGGCCAGCTTCCAGCGGTTCAAAATCGTTCCCGACGATTTTGTCACTGCTGGGCGCCTTGCTCTGCCGGCGCTCGTGACATGTGTAAAACAGCTTCTTACTGGGACAAACTATAGACATACGCCGCGAGCACGTGGATCTTGTCCTCTCCCAGAAAGTCACGATGTGCCGGCATGTGGCCGCGACGGCCATCGGCGATGCTCGCTTCGACGGCCGCCGGTGAGCCGCCATAGAGCCAGTTATCGTCGGTGAGGTTGGGTGCCCCCAGGGCTTGGTTGCCGCTTCCATCGGGCATATGACAGGAAGCGCAGATCGCCAGGTAGCGGGGTTGGCCTTGGGCGGCGGCTTCCTCATCGACGTCGCGTCCACTGAGGCCGAGCACGTACTGCGCGACGTCGCGCACGCCCTGGTCACCGATGGCATCCTTCCAACCGGGCATCACCCCGCTGCGCCCATCCAGGATACTTATCTTAATGGCATCGGGTGAACCACCATAAAGCCAGGCGCCATCGGTGAGATTGGGAAAACCCGGTCCACCACGGGCGTCCGAGCCGTGGCAGAGAGTACAGTAAGAAGCGAACAATCGCTCCCCCATCTTGCGCGCCTCTGGGTTTTCTGCCAACGCGGGGATGGCTTCTCCCCGATAACGCTCATAGAGGGGACCGTAGCGCTCATCGGCCCTTTGCACTTCGATCGCATATTGATCCTCCTGGGTCCAACCGAGTAGGCCTCGAAAGGCGCCTAGTCCAGGATAGAGCGCCAAATAGACGAGTGCAAAGATCAAGGAGCCAATGAACAGGATCAGCCACCAACGCGGCAGCGGATTATTGTACTCCTCCAGATCGCCATCCCAGACGTGGCCCATCGTCTCCACGGTGTCGCCTTTGCTGGCCGTCTTGCCGGCCAGCCACCAGATCAAGAGAAACAGGCCGATCAGACCGCCGAGGGTCGGAATCGCGATAAACCAGGTCCAGAAGCCGCTTAACGTATCAGGCATGTCATTTCTCCGTGGTATTCCGGGACGCTGGCGTATGATCCTCTTGTAGAGGGATATGGCCAGCGTCTTCGAAGTGTTTGCGCCGCTTCTTGCTAAAGGCCCAAGCTACGATTCCAATAAAGGTTACCAATAGCAGCAGGGTGAAGAGTCCGAATAGGGTGCCGGCCTCCACGGGGCTATCGCCTTGTCTGAATAGCTGTGCCGAGGCCCTGCAGGTACGCGATCATGGCGTCCATTTCGGTTTTACCCTCGATCTCAGACGGGGCATTGGCGATGTCCTCGTCGGTGTAGGGCGCGCCAAGGGCGCGCAGAGCGCGCATTCTCGGCTGAATACTTTGGGGATTCAGGACGTTGTCCTCGAACCAGGGATAAGCCGGCATAATGGATTCTGGAACCACATCCCGCGGATTAATGAAATGAATTCGGTGCCATTCGTCGCTGTAACGGCCTCCGACCCGGGCCAGATCGGGGCCGGTACGCTTCGATCCCCACTGAAACGGATGATCGTAGACGAACTCACCTGCCACGGAGTAGTGGCCGTAGCGCTCTGTCTCTGCGCGGAAGGGGCGGATCATTTGGGAGTGGCAGACGTAGCAGCCTTCACGGACGTAGACATCTCGGCCGGCCAGCTGAAGGGCGGTGTAGGGCTTGAGCCCGGCGACCGGTTCGGTAGTCGACTTCAGATAAAAAAGCGGCACGATCTGTACTAGCCCCCCGATGGCAATGACCAGGACCACCAGAACGCCGAGGAGTAGGGCGTTTTTCTCGATCTTTTCGTGTGCGGTTGCCATGGGTTCTTTCTCCTTAGTGGGCTGCCGCCGGAACGGGAATTGCTGCCTCGACGGTTTTCGCTCCCGCTACGGACTTCCATAAGTTATAGGCCATCACTAAGGTGCCAGCGAGGAACAGCACGCCCCCGAGGAAGCGGATGACGTAGTACGGGTGCATGGCCTGCACCGACTCCACGAAGCTGTAGGTCAAAGTCCCGTCCGGATTGACGGCTCGCCACATGAGCCCCTGCATGATGCCCGCCACCCACATCGAAGTGATGTAAAGGACGATACCGATGGTGGCGACCCAGAAGTGAACCTCCACGAGTTTCAGGCTGTAGAGCTCACGTCCGAAGAGTCGCGGAATGAGATAGTAAAGGCTGCCGAGGGAAATGAGTGCCACCCAGCCCAGCGCTCCCGAGTGCACATGTCCGATGGTCCAATCGGTGTAGTGAGACAGGGCATTGACGGTCTTGATGGACATCATGGGCCCCTCGAAGGTCGACATGCCGTAGAAGGCGATGGAGACCACCAGCAGCCGCAAGACCGGATCGGTACGCAGTTTCTCCCAGGCTCCGGAAAGGGTCATGATGCCATTGATCATGCCTCCCCAGGAGGGAGCGAGGAGCACCAGCGACATCACCATTCCCAATGATTGCACCCAATCGGGCAGGGCGGTGTAGTGCAGGTGGTGAGGGCCGGCCCAGATATACGTAAAGATGAGGGCCCAGAAATGGACGACCGACAAGCGATAGGAATAAACGGGTCGATTGGCCTGCTTCGGGACAAAGTAATACATCATGCCGAGAAATCCAGCCGTCAGGAAGAAACCGACGGCGTTGTGCCCATACCACCACTGGATCATGGCGTCTTGGACACCGGCATAAACCGAGTAGGATTTCCAAAAACTGACGGGAATGGCGAGACTGTTAAACACGTGCAGCACGGCAACGGTGATGATGAAAGCGCCGTAGAACCAGTTGGCCACGTAGATATGAGCGATTCGTCGCTTCGCGATGGTGCCAAAAAAGACGATGGCATAGGTCACCCATACGAGGGTGATGAGGATATCGATGGGCCATTCAAGCTCAGCGTATTCCTTGCTCGTGGTGATCCCGAGGGGAAGGGTGATGGCTGCCGACACGATCACCGCCTGCCAACCCCAGAAGGTAAAGGCTGCCAGCCGATCGCTGAACAGCCGCACGTGACAAGTGCGCTGCACCACGTAGTAGGAGGTGGCGAACAGCGCGGAGCCCCCGAAGGCAAAAATGACAGCGTTGGTATGTAATGGCCGCAGGCGACCGTAGGTCAACCAGGGGATATCGAAGTTGAGGGAAGGCCAGGCAAGCTGGGCGGCGATCAGAACGCCCACCGCTAATCCGACGATTGCCCACACGACGGTCATGACGGCGAATTGCCTCACCACCTTGTAGTTGTAGGTTTCCTGTGCAGCCATGTATGACTCTCCCAATCTTGATGTTCTTACGGTGAGAGGTTGTGACAAAATCGTCGAGAGCGGCCCGAGAGCAAGGCGGACGGCGCCAAGCCGAGAGACATATCAGATCGATAGGCGAGGAGCGAGCACCGCGCAACGCCGCTATCGGGTCGTGTAGCAGGTTTTTTCACAACCTCTGAGGGCTTCGAAGGATCGCTATTGGCTTGGTGGTGACTCCGGCTAACGTATGATGGCGGGCTCGAATCCTATCGACCAGAGGAGGACGGTGACGGCTAACAACGCTACCAATGCCACCAGCCCAAAACCAACCACCGCTGATGAGAAGAGAAAGCCCCGCTCCGGCGGGATCGCCATCACGATGGGGACCCCGGTGTAGAACAGGTACACGGTATAACCGAGGACCGGGATGCCGATGACCAGGTTTAGCCACAGCATCGGATTCAGGGCCATGATTCCAGAGAGAAACAGCGGCGTTGCCGTGAACGAGGCCAGTGCTATGCATTGGGACAGGGGCTGCTCGGCACCATAGGTCCTGCTCATCCAGTGGATCATCCAACCGACCGAAAAGGCGACGATCAGCAAGGCAATGTAGTAGAGAATGGCGATATTGAGTGCGCTCTCAACCGCCAGTTTTATCGGATCTCCCACGCCGATGTGCCAGCCCACCTGGGTCGTTCCGATGAACCCACCGATGGGAGGGATGAGGGCCAGCCAGAGCGTATGGGTCAAATAGATCCGTCCGATAGAATAGTGCCCTTCGCGGATGCGTACCCATTCCGTCTCTGGCCTGGCGAAGAGTCCCCAAATATGTGCTAGCATGCTATTGTTTTTCCTCAGTTTGTGGCGGCTTAACAGCGTGTTGCAAGCGTTTCGCGGGTGCCGGCGGCGCCGACAGGTTGTAATAAAACCGTCGCGAGCCGGCTCGAGAGCCAGGCGGACGGCGCCAAGCCGAGAAACATATCAGATCGATAGGCGAGGAGCGAGCACCGCCCAACGCCGCATCGGGTGGTGTAGCACGTTTTTTCACAAGCTCTGAGTTCCGACCCGTGGTGACCCATGAGAAGCTGTTTTAAAAATGTCGCGAGCGCCGGCAGAGCAAGGCGCGCGGCGGCGACAAAATCGTCCGGAACGATTTTGAACAGCTGGAAGCTGGCCCCGAAGGGGCGAGCCCCAAGGATGGGGCGAGTCACAACCGCAGTGTACAAGGGAGTACATGAGGATTCTGAGCCGCCGCGCAACGCAGCTAGGGCAAGCGCAGCAGTTTTTGAAATAGCTTCTGATGTCCCCTGTGCCATGGCTTACTGCTCCCTACATCATGAATGATTCAGGACCGTAGCGGCCGGTAAGGGTACGGTAGTATTCGCGAAAGTGGGCCAAGGCGCTGAAGCCGTTGGCGGTGACGTCGAAGATCCTCCATCCCTTTGGAGAACGATAAAAGCGAAAACCGAGTTGTACGGGATAATCCTTGGTCGGCTGTACCCGCGCGCTGACCACGATCTCGCCCTGCGAGCGACCCGGTCGGGGGCGGTCGATTTCAAAGTGCGGTGGGGGCCATGAGTAGGCTTTGAGGTTGCGCGCCAGCGCGTTCAAGAAGCGTTGGCTCAGATGGGCCGCAAAGCGCCTGCGCTGGTGGTCACTGATGTCCCCATAGGCGGGGCCCGCGACCCACTGGGCCATATAAGCAAAATCGACATGGGGAGCGATTTCGCGCTCCAGGAAGGCATTGATGACGGCTGGGGATTGGGGGCCGGAGCGGGACAGAAGCCCGGTCAGGCGATCCATACCCTGGCGCACGATCGCCTCCGGTCCGAGCTCTGGAGTGGCCAACCCTGGCACCGGGCCCTCCAGGATGCCGGGATGGATCAGGGTACCGGGATAGACAAGCTGAGCGACTGTAGCCGCGGGCGTTGCCAGTTGGGCAATCGATAGGAATAACAAGAGGCCGATTGTGCGCACGTATTTCCCCAGGGGGAATTCTTGCGGTCACGAGCAATATTTGGCGCTGATCCTCCGGACACAAACATACCCGTACCGCTGAACGGGCAGGTGCCACTGCATGAGGTGGGCTTGCCTCGCCTGTTTGCCACAGGGATCATACCGACACCGAAGCGGCTGGAAATTGACGTGGATCAAGAAATCCATTAGCTTCTGCGAATATTGTCTTGAGGCAACGGACGATGCTCATCCTTGCGGCCGTTGGATGACCTTGGCTCAATGGCCGCCTGCCGACCCAATGGGTGGTGCGGTTGAAGTCAGCGGGCAGAGGGTGGCCCCTGCGCTGGAGAGAGGTGCCGGTTAATCCCGCCGGTTCTCGGCGTCCAAAGCGTCCGCGGCTTGCGATCGTGTGTAGAATTGTCCGGCCTTGACGAAGCCTGCCGTGACGGAATTCCGTACCGCGGTGACTCGTCCTGACCCAGCGCGCTGAACAACCAATTCCGGCGGCAGTCCTTCAAGCAGATGCATGGGGGCGATGCGACCATCGGCGAACCGGGATAGGTATACCATTCCGGTGCTCGCGTCCCGAAAGGCGGGCAGGAACCCGAAACCGCGATTCTCTTCACTCATACCGCCCGTTCCTTTGAAGTGGCGGCGCTGTCGCGTCAGCTCTCCAATGGTCAGGAGGGCGCCGTCAGGATTCTCACGCCTTGTGAGGCAGGGCTTGGAATCGTTTCTGTGGCATGCTGTGTCCATGGTAAACCCCCCGAGTCGAGGATTTGGTCCGGTGGGTGCCGGCGAGTCACCGTGAATCATTTCCGTTGCATAAATCTAAGCACTTACTGTGCCACTTAAGACATCGCCGATCGACTCGCTACTACTCTATAAAACAGCAGGTTACGCATGGGTGGCCAGAGGACTCGCCGGTCGTGGTGCGGAGAACTCACGAAAAGACGTGGACAGTTGCAGGGTGTTCTGAGAGGTTATGAAAAAACCGTCGCGAGCAGCCCGAGAGCCAGGCGGACGGAGCGCAGCGACGAGACATATCAGATCGATAGGCGAGGAGCGAGCACCGCTCAACGCCGCTATCGGGTAGCGCAGCAGGTTTTTTCACAAGCTCTGAACCCTAGCGAACGCAGTAGGACCGCGATCCATGGAGTACTCCGAACCCCTCATCGAGGCTTTGTTGGTGAAGCGCTACCAACGGTTTCTGGCCGATGTGGCGTTGCCAGATGGTCGGGTAATGACCGTGCACACGCCCAACACCGGTTCTATGCAGGGTTGCAGTGAGCCGGGTTCGCGGGTGTGGCTGCGCGACACCGGCAATCCGCGGCGCAAGTATAGCCTAAGCTGGGAACTGGTGGAGACGCCGACGGGTGTGCTGGTGGGCATCAACACTGGCCTGGCTAGCCGCCTGGTGGCGGAAGGAATTCGCCGCGGTGTCATAGGCGAATTGCAGGGATATCCCCATCTGCGCGCAGAGGTGGCTTACGGCCTAGAAAACAGCCGAATCGACCTGTTGCTGAACACCGATAGCGGGGCGTGCTGTTATGTCGAGGTCAAGAACGTGACCCTGGTTGAGGGGCACACGGCGCTGTTCCCCGATGCAGTCAGTATCAGGGGTGCCAAGCACTTGCGAGAACTCGCGGCACTGGCCGAGGTCGGACAGCGTGCGGTGATTTTCTTCTGCGTGCAGCGTGCCGATGCCCTCGAGGTGCGCCCCGCCGACCTCATCGACCCGAACTATGGGCAAACCCTGAGGCAAGCGCTGGCCCGTGGAGTGGAAGCGCTGGCCTACAGCGCGGATATTTCACCGCAGACGGTGGCATTGCGCGCTCGATTACCCGTGGTTTGTCCCTGAGAGGGCGAGGGATGCGCCGTCGCTCATGGGATGTCTGGTCGAGCTACTAAGACGAGTTTTCTTACACCGCGGCAGCGTCCCTGGCGTTTTCCTGTTACCTGTTTCCCGATTCGGCGAAGCGGCGCAAGGGCTCGGTTTTCGCCGGATCGAGAGCCTGGGTTGGACCAGCCAGCGTCTCATCGAACGGCGGTCGGATGCGTCAGGATTGTTGACAGGCGTCATGCCTCGAGTGTTTCCCACTTCTTTCCAGGGCCGCGCTTTGGTCGCTTGGTCCAGGGCTTGCTGAACGGTTCCAGTGTGAGTTACTGAACTCGAGAACCCAGGAACCCCCATGGCGATGTCTTATGCAGAACTCGGCGGTTTTGGCAAGCCTGTTACCTCCTTTGGGCTCGGTCGCTTCATCGGCTTGCGCGCCCGGGTTCTATCGCGGCCTTACCCAAGAATCTCTTGGCTTATCTTTCTCGCGAGTCTGTTCGCGTATAGCGCGGAAACGAATGCTGTTGGCAACGATGAGTCCGCGGTGCTGCACCACGATGTGGTACTGGTGCTGGACAACTCGGGCAGTATGAAGAAGGTGGATCCGCATGGCTCACTTCGGGAGGTTGTGCAACGGTTTGTTGAGGCGATGCACGAGGGCACTCGCGTTGGCGTGGTCATCTTCGCCGAGAGAGATCGGCTCTTGTTTCCCTTGACGTCCTTTGTCGATGTGCCGCCGGCAGTACTCGGTGCTAGGCTCCAAAATCTGGATTACCAGGGCGCGTTCACCCATCTGCCGCTAGGGATCGAGCGCGCCTTATACGAACTCCGGCATGGCGGGCGGGCTGACGCGGTCAGGTCGATTTTCTTGGTGACAGACGGCATCGTGGATCTGGGTGACCGATCGCGGGTCGAAAAGGTGACCGGGTGGTTGACTACAGAGCTGGCCGCGCAGGCGGCCGGTGATGGCATTGGGATTTTCAGCATCGTACTTTCGGAGCAGGCTGACTACCGTTTACTCCAGTCGTTGGCGCAGGCCACAAAGGGGGAGTACTTCCGGGTAGGCGATGTGAACGACGTTCTGGGCGTCCTTGGGAGCCTGGCGGCCGGTGTTGCCGAGCGCTCGCGGCATGGGCCTCGAGCCGGATCGGCTAAGAGCATGGCGGCTCCTATGGGCACCGAGTTGACCCTGGAACAGGAAGGATCCGTCGCGGAGTCCTCGCGAACGCCTGCTCTTAGGGTGTCGCCGGCGTCGTTGTCAGGGGAGCCAATGCTGATATTGCCGTTAAGCATACTCAATGCCCGGTTATGGCCTCTCGGTTGGAATGGAATCCAGCAACTGTCGCTGACGCGGCTCGCCGCAGCGGTGTCATTGACGCTTGTGGCCATCGGTGTGCTGCTGACGTGGGCCCTGTTGTCATCGGGCGGCGGCAGGGCACGGCGGGGGAAGGCCGTTCCGGCATTGGCGTCAACCTCCTGCGCTGGTGTGCCTCGGGCATTTCTCTATGATCTCAACGGTGCTACGGATGGGGCGCTTCACGAGGTGTCCAACAGGATCACGATGATCGGAAGACCGATATCGACGACCGCGACAGACGCGACCTATAGCCACTTGTTGCTCGACGATCCAACGATTAGCCGTTGGCATGCGGTCATTGAATATCGCCGTCAGGGTTTTTGGCTTATCGACCAGAGAAGTCGAAATGGCACCTATGTGGGTGGGGAACGAGTACTGGACCCGGTATGCTTAAAACACAACGATCGAATCACGTTTTCCCGCGTCGAGTTTGAGTTTCACATTGCCGCCATGGATGAGGCGGCAGAGACCGTCCAGTTGAGATCATGACTCGCCGCACGTAACCTGTTTGGGACAGTTGCTGGGGATATGTCGACGTCATCAGCGAATTCATCGGTAGGCGGGGGTAAGCGGATGGTCGCCTGGGGGGCTAGCATAGTCTTCGGTTACCTACTGGCAGCTGCGTCGCTTAGCCTGCTCGCCGAAGCTCCCAGCGGCCGCACGGCGTTGGAGAAATACCACGCGCAAGGCGTGCGCGAGCTCCAACTCGAACAGCGTCGGTTCCTCGAGAGCGTCGATAAGGAGTTGCCTCGGCTGCAGGAGCGGGAGATCCGGCGTCGTTTACAGCAACAAATCATCAGTCAGCAGCAGCTGCATGCTCGCCAGATGCGGGAGCAGTCTGCCTTCGAGCAGCGTTTGCGGGTCTTGCCGGAGGAGAAGGGGCATCGGTTGAGCACGCAGCAGATCGAACGTTTCAGGTTGGAGCAAGAGCGTCAACAATTTCAGTTCCAAATGGAACAACGCCGTTGGATACGGGGGCACTGAGAGGTTGTGAAAAAACCGTCGAGAGCGGCCTGAAAGCAAGGCGGACGGCGCGAAGCCGAGAGACATATCAAGTCGATAGGCGAGGAGCGAGCACCGTCCAACGCCGCTATCGGGTCGTGTAGCAGGTTTTTTCACAACCTCTGAGACGCGGTCGGCCATTCGGTCTCGAGCAGGAACTGGAATGGGTTGAGCTAAGGGGGCTGTCCTTAATCTGGCCTCTTGTCCGACGACGTGCTTAGTTTCGATCACGATGGGGTGCGCTGCGATTCTCCTGCGTCCATTTGTTTAGCAGCTGGCGATATAAGTTCGCGTCAGCAGTGGTGGCGCCTCTCTGAGCGCAGATGCGGGTAGCAAAGTCTTGAGCTCTTGCCAGGGTCAGGGGAATGGTCCACCCCTCGAGCAAGCCGAGTAGCACCACCGAGGCGAAGGCGTCGCCGGCCCCGACCGTATCGATTATCTCAACGTTGTTTCCTGGTTCGACACGCACCAACTCCCGTGAGGGGTCGACCGCCAGGGCCCCGTGTGCGCCCAGCGTGACGACCAGAGTCTGCAGCTGATAGTGGGCATGGATGCTTTGCGCTGTGGTCTCGATGTTATCGGTTCTCAGGCCGAGGTGCTTGGCGACCCAGTTAAGCTCCTCATCGTTGAGCTTTACCCACCGGGCGCGTTGCAGCAGAAAGGGCAGGTCGTTTCCATGCCACCATGGATCGCGCAGATTGATATCGACAAACACAGGGGAATGGGTAGCGACCAGTAGGTCATCGAGGACTCGACGGACGGTTTCAGTGCGAATGATGAGTGTGCCGTGATAGAAGAGGGCCGGGTCGATGCTAGCCAAGGCTTTGCGGGTCAAACCGGCGTCGATGTGATCATAGGCCTGGTCAGGGAGAATATGAAAGCTGTGCTGTGCACCTTCAAACGTGATCTCGACTTTGCCAGTCGGGTATTGGGTGTCGGTTTGGATGGCTCGGGTATCGAGCCCCCAGTCCTGCATGGCCTGTTTCACTTGATGCCCTGGCGTGTCATCGCCAATACGGCTAACCAATAAGGGGGCCTGACCGAAACCTTGCAGGTGCCAGGCGACATTGAAGGGTGCTCCGCCCAATACCGCACCGCCATCAGGAAAGTGATCGAACAGCACCTCGCCAAAGATGATGGGACGGCCGTTTAGCTGCTTCTTTTTCTTCAAGGTCTATCTCCCGAAAACTGGGGGCGCTTGACTTCACTTGGCGAGCGCTGGAGGGATGTTGAGAGTAGGGGTTCGCCTGCCGAAGGCTTGGGGACCGACGGTGTGCTCCGGGGCCACTCTGACCAAACGACGACCATGGTCAAGAACAGTTCCCTTCACAGACTGCAATACTGGCCTACGGCCACAAGTATAGGCCTCTTTCGCGTGATCAGCGCCTGAGAAGTTGGAGAAAAACCGTAGCGAGCAGCCCGAGAGCTAGGCAGGCGGGACGCAGCGACGAGACATATCAAGTCGATAGGCGAGGAGCGAGTCCCGCCTAACGTGGCTATCGAGTCGCGCAGCAGGTTTATTCACAAGCTCTGAGAAGCCGAATTAGAATTGCTCGCGCTTTGCCATTGCGGCATTGCATGCCGGTCGACGGGCGGCACGCATTCGAACACACGCTGGCTGGCGTTTCTTCCAACTTCCGGCATTTTACTCCAGGCGCATTGGCAGCGTCGTCGTGCCGCCAAACGTCCGGATCGCCCATCGTGGGCGTACGCCTCAACGACCGCCAGCTGCATTCCCGGCTTGCAGCAGTTGGGAGCGCGCCGTTCTGGAGCTGTTGCCCCCCGGACTCGGGAATCGCATATCGATCCGGGGCAGGATTTGCTGTTAAATGGTCCTGACCAGTCGACTGATCCGGGGCCGATTGGAGGCGCAGCGGGATGGTTTCCAGGGAAGGGTTGAAACGAGGACAGCACATAATGTTGAGCATTGATATCACGAGGGGCGGTCCGCTCGAGGTCGGCTCAGCTTGGGCCATCAAGGGCTGCGCTTCGCACCGCCGATCGCTGCGTTTTTGGGACCTTTTGAGGGTGGTGGTTTCGGTTCCGAGTTCAAACTTCTGGCCGGACCGAAGTGCAGGACGAGAACATCCGCAGCGGCGATCGCACCGCTGACGCTATTCTGGGCGACGGTCTTGGACCGGTGTCGATCCCAAGGTGTCGCGGGCGTGACCGTGGGAAACAGTTGTCTTACCGTTGCAGGGGGCCACATGTGTGGACGGGGGTAGGCCGGATCTGCGCTCACGTGTTGTTCAAGCGCCTCGGGGTCGGGTGTTGCGATGCCGAATTCGGTTCACGGGTCGCTTTTGATGGAACACGATAGTGGCTACAAGCTGCTGTTTTCCCATCCCGAGATG
>CAZUZO010000022.1:0-32083 GCA_964624765.1 uncultured Thiotrichales bacterium | reverse complement strand
AGTTGTTGCGGGAGTCGACCGTGCAGTCGCTGCGGCGTAGGGGCTCGCGCTCCAGCCGTAGAGGAAAGTCCGGGCTCCAAAGGGCTGGGTGTCAGGTAACGCCTGGGGGACGCAAGTCCACGGAAAGTGCCACAGAAAATATACCGCCACGGGGGTTCAGTGCCCGCATGGCCGTCGTGGTAAGGGTGAAAAGGTGCGGTAAGAGCGCACCGCGTCGGTGGTAACATCGGCGGCAGGGTAAACCCCACCCGGAGCAAGACCAAATAGGGGAGCTCGCCATGTTCAGCATGGCAAAGCGTGGCCCGCGCTGCTCCCGGGTAGGTCGCTAGAGGTGCACGGCGACGTGCATCCCAGATGAATGGCTGCGCTCGACAGAACCCGGCTTACAGGTCGGCTCCCGCGACTTTACTTGTGTTCTTCAGGCGGCTGGGCATTGCGAAAAAATGACCGGCCGACGTGTCAGCATTTATCGGAAAATCGAATCCGCGCCGCACAAACGGGCCCGGCCGGGCCCGTTTCCGATCCTGTCTATTCCCATCGCTCACCAACCTGACTGGCTTTGCTGGGCCATTGTGCTCGCTCAGAAGCTGCTCGTCAAAACGGCGTTGGTTATTGTTTCGGCGGTTCGCTGACCTTTGCCCTTGAGGCAGCCGCTGAGAGGTTGTGAAAAAACCGTCGCGAGCGGCCCGAGAGCCAGGCGGACGGAGCGCAGCGACGAGACATATCAGATAGATAGGCGAGGAGCGAGCATCGCCCAACGCCGCTATCGGGTCGTGTAGCAGGTTTTTTCACAACCTCTGAGCCCGGGCCGCGAAGGACGCCGTGAAGACGTCCCTGGCGACCCAGTGCGGCCTCCTTGCGGGACACACTTTTTTACAAAAAAACGAAAAGGAAAGTGAACTGTCGGTCAAGGGCGGTTTTCTTGCTGGACCCCCCTTAGCCGCAAGGGGTTCGGTTGCCGAAGGCTTAGTCGCCGTCGGCGACTCAGCCGCTTATTAGGCGTCTCGCCGATTCCCACCAGACCGGAGCAAAGACTTTAAGAGATTGAAGTAACTTTCTGTTGAGGATTTATTTCTGTCATTCTGCTGACGACCCGTGGCTGGTGTTTGACAGGGGTAAAGTTATTGACCAATATTTCCGATAAGTGGGAGCAAGTGGGAAATTGTGGGCCAGAGTGGTGGCCGAGGACGGTTTGGTGTTTCGGGGGGAATTCAGTCTTAACTTGGACGCCAAGGGCCGTTTGGCCGTACCGTCTCGGTATCGGGAGCCGTTGTTGGAGATCGGCGCCGGCCGGCTCATCGCGACAATTAGCTTGATGGACCCCTGTTTGGTGGTTTACCCGCTGCCCGACTGGCAGAAGATCGAGCAGCAGTTAAGAAGTTTACCGGCCCTCGACCGCAAGGCTCAGACTATCCGTCAGCTGCTCATCGGTCGTGCGGCGGATCTTGAGTTAGACACCCATGGTCGGGTATTGCTGCCCCAACATTTGCGTGAGTTCGCCAAATTAGAAAAGCGCGTCAAGATGGTGGGGCAGGTCAACAACTTCGAACTTTGGAACGAGGAGGCCTGGCAGGCGTGGTGTGCCGATCAGCTGGCTCAGGTGCACACGGGTGAGCTGCTGAAAGACCAGTCGGAGGCCCTGAGCGCCCTGGTCCTGAATTAGGCATGCCGGAAGAAAATACAGACGTCCATGTACCGGTGCTGGTCCGGGAGGTCATGGCGGCTCTTGCCCCCCGCGTCGGGGGGATCTATGTGGATTGTACCTTTGGGCGAGGGGGCCATACCAGGCAGTTGCTGTCAAGAATCGGGGCGGCGGGTCGGGTTTTGGCGCTCGACAGAGACCCGCAAGCAGTGGCGGTAGGTCGGGCACTGGCGATGACGGATGGACGGGTCACGATGGAGCGCAGCGCTTTCTCTGAGTTGGCCAATATCACCAAAGCGGTGGGGGTATACGGGCAGGTGGACGGCGTGCTGCTGGATCTGGGCGTGTCCTCCCCTCAGTTAGCCGACCCGCGGCGCGGTTTCGCTTTCAACGTCGACGGGCCTCTTGATATGCGTATGGATCCAGACTGCGGTGAGAGTGCCGCACAGTGGTTGCGTCGAGCTTCCGAGAGCCAGATCGCTGAGGTCCTTTGGGTTTATGGCGAAGAGCGTTTCGCCCGGCGCATCGCGCGGGCCATCGTAAGGGCCCGCGCCCAGGCCTCCATCGACACCACGGCTCGGCTTGCGGAGGTCGTCGTGAACGCCGTGCCGGCTCGCTCTTGGGGTAGGCATCCCGCAACCCGCACCTTTCAAGCGGTGCGTATCGTTATCAACGGTGAGCTCGAGGAGCTGCGGGCGGTTTTGGAGCAAGCCCCTCAGGTGCTCGCCCATCAGGGGCGATTGGTCGTCATCAGCTTTCACTCCCTGGAAGACCGGGTTGTCAAGCGGTTTTTCCGCGACGCCTCTCGCAACCAACCTTTCTCTGGAGCGGAGCGCAGGGGGGCTCATCGTCCACCCTGCTTGCGGTTGGTGGGCAAGTTGGTACGCTCATCGGAGGCAGAGGTGCTCAACAATCCGCGGGCGCGCAGCGCGCGCCTGCGGGCCGCGGAGAAATGGGCATGAAACGCGGGCCTATGGTCACCATGTTGCTGTCCCTCCTGCTGTTTGGGTCAGCCTTGTCGGTGGTTTATTCCACCCATCTGAACCGCAAGCTGTTCGTCGAACTGGGACAACTTGAGCAAATCCATGACGAACTGCAGGTGGAGTGGGGGCGGTTGCAGCTGGAGCACAGCACGTGGGCGAGCCATGATCGGATCCGTCAGCTGGCCCATGATCGGTTGCAGTTTTATACCCCGTCGGCGGATAACATGGTGCTGGTGAAACCGTGACGCATACCCAGGAAGGGATTTGCTCGCCTGTTCGCAGTGCGGTCCTGCTCTGCCTGATGGGAGCCGCTGCGCTGGGGTTGCTGTGGCGTGCCGTCGACCTGCAGCTGGTCCACAAAACGTTTCTTCAGCGGGAAGGGGATGCGCGGCATGTGCGGGTGGTGAGCAGTCCTGCCCATCGTGGCCGAATCTTGGATCGCCATGGCGAACCGCTCGCTGTGAGCACCCCGGTGGATTCCATCTGGATTTGTCCGCGCACGTTCCTGGCTGAACGCGACCGCTGGGGACTCGTGGTGTCGCTACTCGGGCTAGACGAAGCGGCCCTGGAACGCCATATCCTAGCGCGTATGGATCGGGAGTTTCTGTATCTTCAACGACATGTTCCCCCCGCTCTGGCGGAACGCATTGCCGATCTGTCTCTAGCAGGCATTTATCGGCAGCGTGAGTACCGACGTTACTATCCAAGCGGCGAGGTCGCTGCTCACGTGGTCGGCTTCACCGATGTGGACGATGTGGGGCAGGAAGGTCTGGAACTCGGTTTCGATGCCCGGCTGCGTGGCGTGGATGGTAGCAAGCGGGTCATCCGCGATCGCCTCGGAAGGACGGTGGAGGACCTGGAGCAGATTCGAGCGCCGCGCTCTGGCGACGATCTGGTGACGACGCTCGATCGGCGCATTCAATACCTTGCCCACCGAGCTTTAAAATCGGCAGTGAAGCGGCAGCACGCGAAGTCCGGGTCGATGGTGGTGTTGGACGCCCGTTCCGGGGAGGTGCTGGCGATGGCGAATGCGCCGGCTTATAACCCGAACAATCGGGCCGAACGTACTGGCGAGCGATTTCGCAATCGAGCTGTCACCGACTTGTTTGAACCGGGCTCCACGGTGAAGCCGTTCATCGTGGCCGCTGCCCTGGAAACTGGATGGGTCATGCCGGACACTCGTCTCGATACGAGCCCTGGCCTGTTTCGGGTGGGGCGGTATACCGTGAGAGATCTGCGGGACTATGGCATCATCGATATTCGTACGGTGCTCAAGAAGTCGAGCAATGTCGGAGCGAGCAAGCTCGGCCTTGCTATGCCTCCGGGTAGACTGTGGCGTCTTCTCACGGAACTGGGATTCGGACAACCGGCAGGCACCCACTTTCCTGGGGAAGCGAGAGGCGTTTTGCCTTCCCATCACACATGGGGTGAGATTCATCAGGCGACGCTTTCTTTCGGCTACGGACTTTCCGTCAGTCCCTTGCAGCTTGCCCAGGCCTATACCGCCATCGCCAACGGTGGCTGGTTGCTCCCGCCCACACTGACCCGAACGGCCGAACGTGCCCCGTCGCGGCGCGTGATGTCCGAACGCACTGCGCTTGAGGTGCGCGGCATGCTCGAGGCGGTGGTCGATGCCGATGGCACGGCGCCAAGAGCGCGTGTTCCAGGCTACCGAGTGGCGGGCAAGACTGGAACCGTACGTAAACCCGTGCCCGGCGGATACGCCAGCGATCGATATGTGTCGACGTTTGTCGGCATCCTACCCGTGTCGGCTCCGCGGCTGGTCGTGGTCATTACCATCGATGAGCCGGGCGGTAAAGAATACTATGGTGGGGACGCGGCGGCGCCGGTGTTCGCCGACGTCATGTCCGCAACCCTTCCTCTGCTTGGCATAGCGCCGGACGAGCCGGAGTTGTTAGCTAAGCGGATCGATTTGTCTGGGGACGTGTTGACGGGTTTACCGGTGCCGCTCACGGAGCCAAGTTTTGTCGAAGCGGCCTGGCAGCCGGGTGATTTCTATCGAGGTGATGAGCAGTGGGACAGAGAACCCTGAACCAAGCGAGGAAAGCGCCAGTGGGCCACTCCTTGAGTGACCTGTTGGGCGATCGGATCGCGATCGGGCCGGAGGATGAGCGTTGGGTCCGTGGGCTGGCGCTGCACAGCGACGAGGTTGTGCCGGGCGATGTGTATTTTGCCCGCCGCGGTCGAACCCACGATGGGAGCGCATTCATCGAGGCGGCCTGTGCCGCCGGAGCGGTGGCTGTGGTGGCCGAGTCCGGGTCGGTGTTGCCCAGACTGAGTCGGGGGTATGCGGTACCGCTCCTGTTGGCCGCCGACTTGCCGCGTTGTCTCGGACTCGCTGCCCACCGCTTCTTCGGTGAGCCCTCCAGCAGCCTTCGAGTGATCGGTGTGACCGGCACCAACGGGAAGACTTCTGTGGCTTATCATGTGGCGCAGGCCATCCACCACTGGCACGCTGATGGGTTCCATTGGCCGGCCTGCGGGCTCATCGGCACCCTCGGTCAAGGTGTGTTCGGGCGATTGGAGCCGAGCACCTATACCACACCCGATGCCATCACCGTGCATCGCCTGCTGGCAGAGTTCCAGACCCACCGGGCGCGGATCGCGGTGATGGAAGTCTCGTCCCACGCCCTCGCTCAGCAGCGCGTTGCGGGGGTCGTTTTCCATACCGCCGTGTTCACCAATCTGACGCGGGATCATCTTGATTTCCATGGCACCATGGCGGCCTATGGCGCTGCCAAGCGACGTCTGTTCGAGATTCCGGAGCTGCGCTTCGCGGTGCTCAATCTCGATGATGCCTTCGGACAGCAGTTGCTCGAGAGTTTGCCTGCCGGTGTGGAGGCGATGCCGTATTCGCTGGAGGTCTCCGATCCACGCTCGGTGATTAGGGGACGCGTTGTCGCCAGCGGTTGTGACGGACTGACCCTGGGGGTGGACAGTCATTGGGGCCGCGGTGAGGTCCAAACGCCTCTGATGGGGCGCTTTAGTGGCTCCAACTTGATGGCGGTTTTGGCGACCCTATTGACCATCGGTGTGCCGTGGGATGCCGCTCTGGCACGCTTAGCGCACCTGACCCCGGTTCCAGGGCGCATGGAAACCTTTGGTGGAACGGGGGCTCAACCGTTGGTGGTGGTCGATTACGCCCATTCTCCGGCGGCGTTAACGGTGGCATTGACCTCGCTGCGCGCGCAATGCAGGGGTGCGTTGTGGTGCGTCGTGGGCTGCGGCGGGGATCGGGATCGTGGGAAACGCCCCCTCATGGGTGCCATTGTGGCGCGCGAAGCCGACGTTGTAGTGCTCACCGATGACAATCCTCGCAGCGAAGACGGGCAGTCCATTATTGATGAGATGTTGCAAGGCATACCGAGTCGAGGAGCGGTCATCGTGGAGCGTAATCGGGAGCAGGCCATCCGTTACGCCCTGCATACAGCCCGCCCTGCTGATGTGATCTTGGTGGCCGGCAAAGGTCATGAGTCGTATCAGGAGGTCAACGGGGTGCGCCACCCTTTCAGTGATGCGTCGGTGGTTCGCGCTGCCCTTAGCGAGCTTGGACCATGATCACCCTGCGGCTGTCCGATATTGCCCGTGACCTCGATGCCGAACTGAGGGGGTCCGACGGCTGGATTCAAGGCTGCGATGTCGATTCTCGGCGCCTGCCGGCGGGTGGGTTGTTCGTCGCTCTGGAAGGCCGCAACCACGATGGCCACCAGTTTCTGAGCGACGCGGAACGGCGTGGGGCAGCGGCGGTCATGGTGGAGTACCCGGAGCCGAGCCGCCTACCGATGCTGAAGGTTGCCAGCACCCGGTTCGGTCTCGGCGAGGTGGCGCGCGTGTGGCGGCGTAGATTCGAGTTGCCGGTGATCGCCGTTACCGGCAGCAATGGGAAAACGACGGTCAAGGAATTGATTGCGAGCATTCTACGCGAGGCCGGATCGACCCTCGCTACGGCAGGCAACTTCAACAACGATATCGGGGTGCCCCTGACGCTTTTTCGGCTGAGCCACCAGCACGAGTACGCGTGCATAGAGATGGGCGCCAATCGCGCCGGTGAGATCGCGCGACTGACGGCAATCGCGCAGCCTACGGTGGGTGTCATAACGCAGTGCGGTGCGGCACATCTGGAAGGGTTCGGTAGCCTGGAAGGTGTGGCGCGCGCCAAAGGTGAGCTGTTTTGCGGACTCCATCCATCGGCAGTCGCCATCATCAACGCCGATGACCATTTCGCTTCGCTGCTCACCGAGTTGGCCGGTAGCCGGCGCCTCATCACCTTCGGGCTGACCCGTGACGCAGACCTGTACGCTACCTGGCATCCGGTCATGCCAGGCACGATCATCGATATGAAAACCCCCCTTGGCCACACCGAGGTGAGATTCCCGCTGGGGGGGCGGCACAACGTGTTGAACGCGCTTGCGGCGGCCAGTGCTGCGGTGGCGGTCGGGATACCGTTGGAGATCATTCGCCGAGGCCTGGAAGCCGCGCGGGCAGTCCCCGCACGCATGGAGCGCAAGCGTGGGCTGCACGGCATCGAGGTCATCGATGATACCTATAACGCCAATCCCGCCTCCCTCGGTGCCGCGCTGGAGGTTTTGGCTGGCTCGCCAGGGCGCCGTTGGCTGGTGCTAGGTGACATGGGAGAGCTGGGGCCTGAGGCACCGGCGTTTCACCAGCGAGCCGGCGAGCTGGCCAGGCGCCAGGGTGTTGAGCGGCTCTATGCCGTGGGAGCGCTGGGCAGGGTCGCGGCCGAAGCCTTTGGCCCCGGGGGTGTCTATTTCGAGAATCAAGCAGCGCTTATCGAAGCGCTGCGGGAGGAGGTTATTCCAGGATTGACCTTGCTCGTTAAAGGGTCACGTTGCATGCAGATGGAAGCGATCGTCGCCGGGCTAAGCGGCAGCGCCGTAGAGCAGACCTGCACGGAGCGGTCGTCATGGTCGGTGGTGTCGTGCGTGAGCGCCATGGAGGGCTTACCCGAAAGGGATTGAGCATAACTACGTGTTACTGGTGCTGAGCGAATATCTGGCGCGCTACTACAGTGGCTTTAATGTCTTTCAGTATCTGACCTTGCGCGCCATCCTTGGGGTGCTGACGGCGTTGGCGATCTCTTTGTTGATCGGGCCGATGATGATTCGCCGCTTGAGTCAATATCGTATTGGCCAGACGGTGCGCAACGATGGCCCCCAGGCGCATGCCGTCAAGGCAGGTACGCCCACTATGGGGGGCGCCCTGATTCTGATGGCGATCGCTGCCGGTACGCTGCTTTGGTCGCGACTTGACAACCGCTACGTCTGGGTGGTGTTAGTGGTGACCTTGCTGTTTGGCGCGGTGGGATGGGTGGATGACTACCGCAAGCTGGTGCAGCAAGACCCCCGTGGCTTGCCGAGTCGATATAAGTATTTGTGGCAATCGGTTATCGCCCTCGGCTGTGTCCTGTTCTTGTTTGCTACCGCCCAGGTGCCGGCCGAACGGGAACTCATCGTGCCGGTGGTCAAAGACGTGGCGATCGAACTTGGATGGCTGTTTATTCCCTTTGCCTACTTCGTCATCGTTGGTAGCAGTAATGCGGTCAACCTGACCGATGGCTTGGACGGATTGGCGATTTTGCCGACGGTGATGATCGCGGGTGCGCTCGGTATCTTTGCCTATGTCACGGGCAACGTTAAGTTTGCCAGCTATCTTGGCTTTCCCTACATCGGGGGGGTGGGTGAGCTGGTGGTGTTCTGTGGCGCCATCGTCGGGGCGGGGTTGGGGTTTCTTTGGTTCAATACCTATCCTGCCCAGGTATTCATGGGGGATGTGGGAGCATTGGCGCTGGGGGCTGCCCTGGGGCTGTTGGCGGTGCTGGTACGTCAGGAGCTGGTGCTGTTCATCATGGGTGGCGTTTTCGTCATCGAGACGGTGTCGGTGATGCTGCAGGTGGCCTCCTTTAAGCTCACCGGAAAGCGCATTTTCAGAATGGCTCCATTACATCATCACTTTGAGCTGAAAGGTTGGCCGGAGCCGCGCGTCATCGTCCGCTTCTGGGTGATCACGGTGGTGCTTGTCCTCATCGGGCTGGCCACCCTCAAAATACGGTAGCCGATCAGTCTATGTCCCTCGCCATGCCCATGCTTTCTCTCAGCCCAGCTGGTAGTGATCGCCCGGACGACGCCCCCGAGGTGACGTTAAGGGATGGGCCGCTGGTCATTGTGGGATTGGGCAGTACCGGGCTTTCCTGCGCGCGCTTTCTGAGCCAACGGCAGGTGCCCGTGCAGATCGTGGATAGTCGTGCCGAGCCGCCGGGACTTGGCGAGTTGAGAGCGACATTGCCGGCAATCTGCCCTATCCTGGGACGTCTGGATGAGGCAGTTTTACACGGCGCGGCGGCTCTGATCGTTAGTCCGGGGGTGGCTCTGTCGGAGCCTGCCATAGCGAGTGCGAGAGCCCGCGGCATCCCAGTGGTCGGTGATATCGAACTGTTCGCTCGCGAAGTGGTGGCTCCGGTGGTGGCGATCACGGGCTCCAATGGCAAGAGCACCGTAACGGCCTTGCTAGGAGAAATGGCGCGAACCGAGGGATTGGATGTGCGTGTCGGGGGTAATTTTGGGCCCCCGGCGTTGACTTTGCTGGAAGCGCCCGGGGCAGAGCTTGTGGTGTTGGAGCTTTCGAGTTTCCAGCTGGAACGTACCGCGAGTCTGCGCCCAGTGGCGGCAACGGTGCTCAATGTGAGCGCAGACCACCTGGACCGCCATCAGGATATCGAGACCTATGCGGCGGTCAAACAGCGGATTTTCTTCGGCGATGGAGTGCAAGTCCTAAACCTGGATGATGCGCGAGTCCGGAGCATGCGTGTTGCGGGTCGGCGGATGTGCGGGTTTACGCTGGAGCCCCCCGAGGAGGATGTGTTTGGGCTCTTGCCCCGCGCCGGTGGTCCCTGGTTGGCCAAGGGAAAACAGCCTTGGTTGCCCGCCAGCGCGCTCCGGATCCCGGGCCTCGTTAACATCGCCAACGCCCTTGCCGCGTTGGCATTGGGGGAATCGGTGGGGCTATCCATGGCCGCCATGCGCGATGCGCTGCGACGCTTCCCAGGACTGCCTCATCGGCTGCAGCACGTGGCCAGAGTCGACGGAGTCGATTGGTATGACGATTCCAAGGCGACCAACGTGGGCGCTACGGTCGCCGCGGTGACAAGCTTAGGGGGAACGGACAGGCAGTTGGTCTTGATCGCCGGCGGCGACGGTAAAGGCGCGGACTTCCGGCCCTTGCGTGAGGCGATTGCAGGTCGGGTGCGGGCTATGGTGGTGATCGGTCGCGACGCGCAGCGGATCCAAGAGGCCGTAGGCGACTGCGTTCACGTGGTGCGGGCCGCCGATATGGCCGGCGCGTGTAACGATGCTCGGCAGTTGGCCGAGACGGGTGATGCGGTGTTGCTTGCGCCCGCCTGTGCCAGTTTCGACATGTATCGCGATTACCGCGAACGCGGGGAAGCCTTCGCGAGATTAGTGCGGGAGATGCTGGTATGAGTGGGCAGGGCCTGGCCGTGGTGCACCCAGATAAGCTGGGCGGCTCGCTCCGGGGTCTCGGCGCCCGATTGGATTGGGTACTGGCGGGAGTGACCATTCTACTGGTGCTGTTGGGTCTGGTGATGATCAGCTCAGCCTCCATGACCTCTGCGGACCGCGCGTACGGCGATCCCTTCCACTTCTTTGGGCGCCAGCTGATACATGTCGTCGGCGGAATGATGGTGGCAGCGCTGGCGCTTCGCCTATCGCTTGGGTTTTGGGAACGGGCGAGCCCTCTGCTGCTGGCGTCGGGCCTGTTGGGCCTGGTGCTGGTGCTGGTGCCAGGTGTCGGCCGAGAGGTGAACGGCAGCATGCGTTGGATCGATCTCGGCGCCTTTAGCGTGCAACCCTCCGAGTTCGTAAAGGTGTTCATGATCCTGTATGTAGCCGGCTATCTTGCTCGGCGCGGCGTAGAGGTGCGCACTGTCTGGCGTGGGTTTGTGCGTCCGCTGGTGGTGCTCGGTGTGGCGGTGATGTTGCTATTGCTCGAGCCCGATTATGGCGCCAGTGTCGTGCTTAGTGCCACGATTATCGGCATGCTGTTCCTGGGGGGTGTACCGATGGGGCGGTTTCTGGCCTGTGGGCTGGCCATCGCCGGCTTGTTCGGCCTCATGGTGGTGCTTGCCCCTTATCGGTTGGAACGCCTGTCGAGCTTTTTACACCCTTGGATGGACCCCTTCGGCAGCGGTTTTCAGCTGACCCAGGCATTGATCGCCATAGGCCGGGGAGAGTGGTTCGGCGTCGGTCTGGGTAGCAGCGTGCAGAAGCTTTTTTACCTACCGGAGGCGCACACGGATTTTCTGTTTGCCGTGCTCGCTGAAGAGTTAGGTTTTGTGGGTATGGTCCTGGTGGTGGGGACCTTTGCTTTTTTCGTCTGGCGAGCCTTTTCCATCGCGCGCCGCGCCGAGCGCATGGCGCAGCCTTTCGCCGCCTTTGCCGCTTACGGGCTCGGGCTGCTTCTGGGCTTACAGGGCTTCATCAACATCGGGGTCAACCTGGGCGTACTGCCTACCAAAGGATTGACCCTGCCTTTCATGAGCTATGGCGGCTCGAGCATGGTGGCGAGCTGCCTGGCCGTGGGCTTGTTGCTGCGTATCGATCTAGAGTCGAGGCGAGGCCGGTGAGCGCGCAGCGAACAACGACAACCGACGGTGGGGTCATGGCTCTGATCCTGGCGGGAGGCACCGGCGGCCATGTTTATCCGGCCCTGGCGGTGGCTGAACACTTGCGCAATCAAGGTTGGCAAGTGGTCTGGCTGGGCACCCGGCGAGGCCTGGAAGCCAGGGTGGTCCCTCGCCATGACATCGATATCCGCTTCGTGTGGATTAGCGGATTACGTGGCAAGGGATGGCTGAGTTGGCTCCTCGCTCCGTTCAAATTGCTGGTTGCGCTCACTCAATGCTTGGCGATCGTGCGCCAGGTGAGACCACAGGCGGTGCTTGGCATGGGGGGATTTGTGGCGGGGCCGGGGGCATTAGCCGCCTGGATTCTAGGCAAGCCGTTGTTGATCCATGAGCAGAATGCCATTCCTGGGCTGACCAATCGTCTGCTTGCCCCCCTGGCTCAGGGCGTCATGGAGGCCTTTCCGGGAACTTTTCCGCCCCGGCGGAAGGCGCATCATACCGGCAACCCGGTGCGCCAAGCGATCGTCGATCTGCCGCCACCCAAACAGCGATTGGCCAACCGCGCCGACGATCCGCTACGGCTTTTGGTGCTGGGTGGTAGCCAAGGTGCCCGTACGCTCAATACCGTGGTACCTGAGGCCCTAGCCGCCCTGGAGTCCGCGCAATCGGTGCAGGTTTGGCACCAGGTGGGCCCGGATCAGCTGGAATCCACGCGTCAGCGCTATCGGGTGGCAGCAGTGGCGGCGGCCGAACTCACCCCCTTCATTGAGGATATGGCGGCGGCCTATGGATGGGCCGATGTGGTGCTGTGTCGAGCTGGCGCGATGACCATCGCGGAACTCGCCGCGGCCGGTGCGGCGGCCATCTTGGTGCCCTTTCCTTTCGCGGTGGACGACCACCAGAGCGCCAATGCACGGTATCTCGCCGAGCGCGGTGCCGCCATCCTGGTGCCCCAGCCCGATCTGACAGGCGCTCGGTTGCGGAGTTTGCTCGGTGAGCTAGGCCGGGCGCGGGGGCGGTTGCTGGAGATGGCGGAGCGAGCCCGTCGCCTGGCGGTACCGGACGCCACGCTACGTGTCGCCTCGCGCTGCAGGGAGGTGGTCTATGGGTGAACACTCGGCACAGCAGACGGTAGAAACGGTGTCCCATCCTGAATCGCGGTTGTTGGCAACGGGATCGAATAGCCAGAGTCCGACCCTCTTCGGCGAAGCGGCCCCGGCTGTCACGTTGGCCGCGGTTGCCGGGATGACTCGGCAGTGGATGCGCCGTGTGCGGCGCATCCACTTCGTGGGCATTGGCGGGGCGGGTATGGGGGGAATCGCCGAGGTGCTCCATAACCTCGGTTATCAGATTACGGGGAGCGATTGCTCCACGAATGCCATGACGCTCCGCCTCGCCGGCAAGGGGGTGGTGGTGGCGAGTGGCCATGATCCGAGCGCAGTGGAGGGAGCCGATGTGGTGGTCGTGTCTTCGGCCATCGGGCAGGACAATCCGGAGGTGCTGTGGGCCCGAGAACGGCGGGTGCCGGTCGTGCGACGGGCCGAGATGTTGGCCGAGCTGATGCGCTTTCGTCAGGGCATCGCCATAGCTGGTACCCACGGCAAAACTACGACCACAAGCTTAGTGGCGAGCTTGCTGGCGGAGGGAGGGCTGGATCCGACCTTCGTCATCGGCGGGCGCCTCAATAGCCTTGGGGGCAATGCGCGATTGGGGACGGGTCCGTATCTGGTGGCTGAGGCGGATGAAAGCGATGCGTCGTTTCTTTATCTAAAGCCCACCGTGGCGGTGGTGACGAATATCGATACCGACCATCTGGGTTCTTACGGAGGTGATTTCCAACGCCTACGCGACACTTTTCTGGAATTCCTTCATCACTTGCCGTTCTATGGTCTCGCTGTGTTGTGCGCCGATGACCCGGTGGTGGCCGAGCTGTTGCCGGCCGTATCCAGGCCGGTGCTGACCTATGGCTTGGAAGGGCAAGGCGACGTCTACGCTCGAGATCTGCACTACGAAGGCATGCGTACCCGGTTTCGGGTGGCGCGAGGCGACGATCCCGCTTGGCTTGACGTGGTCCTGAACCTGCCCGGTCGGCATAACGTTCTCAACGCGCTGGCGGCCATCACCGTCGCCTCGGAGCTGGGGGTTGCAGACGAGGCGATCGAGCGCGGCTTGCGTGGATTCCAGGGCATCGCACGCCGCTTCCAGCTCCTCGGCGAGGTACGGGTGGGTGCAACCCGTGTGCGTCTCATTGACGATTACGGGCATCATCCACGAGAAATCGATGCCACCTTGCGGGCGATCCGCACCGGTTGGCCGGGGGCGCGCATCGTGGTGATCTTTCAACCCCATCGTTTTACACGTACCCGCGATTTGCTCGAGGACTTTGCCCACGTCTTGTCGGCGGCGGATGCGCTGGTGTTGCTAGAGGTCTACGCCGCCGGTGAGGTGCCCATCGTGGGCGCGGACAGTCGCGCGCTGTGTCGGGCTATCCGGTCGCGAGGCGCTACCGTTCCGGTCTTGGTGGAGGATCGCGTCGAGCTGGAGCCAATCCTCTCCTCCTTACTAAAAGACGGAGACGTGTTACTGACCTTGGGGGCGGGGGATATCGGGTCCGTCGCCAGCGCGCTGGTGCGAGGAAATAGTAGTGGCCGATAGGGCAGAGGCCTACAGCTCCTGGCGATCGGCTGCGGCACCGGTCGAGCACGACGCCGCTTCCGATGGCCCTGTTTCGTTGCAGGGGGTGCTGCGCTTCGACGAACCGATGTCCCGGCATACGGCTTTTGGCATCGGAGGGCCTGCGGCACGCTTCTACCGGCCGGCGGATAGCGCCGATTTGAGCCAGTTCTTACGGTCGGTGGCTGCCACGGAGCCCCTTCTTTGGCTGGGCTTTGGCAGCAACCTGTTGGTCCGCGACGGTGGTTTCGCGGGAACGGTGGTGCAGCTTCGCGGCACGCTGGATGGCTTGGCCTGGATGGGGCCGGGTGTGGTGCGGGTTGAAGCGGGGCTGGCCAGCCACAAATTAGCGCGTCTCTGTGCCCGGCACGGTTTACAAGGCGCTGAGTTCCTCGCCGGCATCCCGGGTACGCTAGGTGGTGCGCTGGCTATGAATGCCGGCGCTTTTGGGCACGAGACCTGGGGTTTGGTACGCCGCGTGGAAACGCTGGATCGCGGCGGTGTTCGACGTATCCGATCGGCCTCGGCGTATCAGATCGGCTATCGCCAGGTTGTCGGACCGATGGGAGAGTGGTTTGTCGCCGCCGAGCTCGAACTGGTCCACGGCCAACCCCAAGCCATCGCGGCGCAGATGCGCGCTTTATTGCGTCGGCGCGACACCAGCCAGCCGACCCGTTGGCGCAGCTGTGGCTCGGTGTTTCGCAATCCCCCCGGTGAACATGCGGGGCGCTTGATCGAGGCCTGTGGCTTGAAAGGCCTGCGGATCGGCGGAGCGGTGGTGTCGGAGAAGCACGCGAACTTCATTCTCAATGATCGCGGTGCCCGAGCGAGCGATGTCGAGAGGCTCATGGAATGCATGGCCCAACGGGTGTGGGAGCGGTTCGGGGTGCGTTTAGTGCCTGAAGTGCGCATTGTCGGTGAAGCCCTCGATGGGGAAGGGGAGCCTCGGTGAGAATGCTCAAGGAACGGGTGCCTACACCGGGCCAGTCGCGAGGAATGGCGGCACAGAGTGCGCCGCGATGGCCAGCCACAACCGGTTCCACCGGACGCCACGTCACTCGGGCCCAGGACTTTGGGCGGGTTGCCGTGTTGCTCGGCGGTCGGTCGGCGGAACGGGCGGTGTCCCTCGAGAGTGGGCGGGCGGTGCTCGATGCCCTGCGACGTGCGGGCGTGGACGCGCATGCGGTGGACCCGCAGCGCGACATCTTGGAGCGGTTGCGCAGTGCTCGGTTCGATCGCGTGTTTGTGGTGCTGCACGGGCGCGGGGGGGAGGATGGTGTCATCCAAGGCGCGTTGGAATCAGCCGGGCTTCCCTACACCGGCAGCGGCGTGCTGGGCTCGGCGCTCTCGATGGACAAAGTGCGCACCAAGCTGTTGTGGCAAGCTGCCGGTATCCCAACCCCCGCTTTTCGTCTGCTGTCATCGGTTGCCGATGCCGAGGCCGCCGCGGAGGCGCTCGGTCTGCCATTGATGGTGAAACCGGTCCACGAGGGCTCCAGTGTCGGGATGAGCAAGGTGGAGGATCGACGCCAGCTGGTGGCCGCCTGGGAGCGCGCCAGGTGTGCGGATGCCGCGGTACTTGCCGAGCGATGGATCGAGGGCCCCGAGTACACCGCGGCGGTCCTGGGGGATGAGGTGTTGCCGCTGATTCGCGTTCAGACGCCGCGTGCTTTCTATGACTATGAGGCTAAATACAGCGACGGCGTTGGGACTGAGTACGTGATCCCCTGCGGGCTTGATGCGGCCGAAGAACGCCTGCTTCGCGAGCGCGCCGGGTTGGCCTTTGAAGCCCTCGGCGCGATCGGGTGGGGGCGTGTGGATTTCCTCTGTGACGGGCAGGGTGCGCCTTGGTTCATCGAGGTCAACACGGTGCCTGGCATGACTGGGCACAGCCTGTTACCGATGGCCGCGCAAGCGGCCGGAATCGGCTTTGACGAGCTGGTCTGGCGCATCTTGGAGACCAGTTTTCGATGACCCGTGCGCGCCGAAGGACAGGTGCAGGAAGGGGTTACCCGGTATGGGCCGGCGCCATGCTGATGGTTCTGCTGATCGCCGGGGCCACGCTTTTCGCATTCAGGCACGTCATGGATGATCTGCCGATTCGCTCAGTGCGTATCGTTGGAGTGCTGGAGGATGCGGATCGCGCGGCGCTGGAACAGGTGATCGACTCGCGCTTAGAGGGTGGATTTTTTGGCGTCGATGTGGAGGCGGTGCGCACAGCGGTGCAAGCGTTGCCCTGGGTGAAGGCCGTGTCGGTGCGCCGGATGTGGCCCGACAGCCTGCATATCGCTGTGGTTGAACGAGCCGCTGTGGCGCGCTGGGGGGCGCATCAGCTCATCGAAGCGGATGGCACCGTGTTTCGCCTGGATCGGGATCCCCCTCGCGATCTGGTTGAGCTAGAGGGGCCACCGGGCAGCGCGCTTCAGATGCTTGGTCGTTATCGCGAGTTACAGCAGCTGTTGGCCCCCCTGGCGGCTCGTATCGAGCACCTTGCCCTCGATGCTCGCGGAACCTGGCGGGGACGGCTCGACGGCGGGATGGTGTTGATATTCGAGGAGGGTTTGCAGGAATCCCGGTTGCGGCATTTTGCTAAGGTGGCCTCGCATGTGCTGGGTCCGCAGCTCAATCAAATCAAACAGGTGGATCTACGCTATGTCAATGGGTTTGCGGTGCGCTGGAAGATGCAGCCTGAGCAGGTGAACGGGTGAAAAAGGCCGACAAGAATATCATCGTAGGCCTGGACATCGGCACCTCAAAGGTGGCTGCCATCGTGGGTGCGGTTTCTCCCGCTGGGGAACTGGAGATCGTCGGCATCGGTTATCACCCCTCACGGGGCCTTAGGAAAGGCGTGGTGGTCAATATCGAATCCACTGTGCAGTCGATCCAGCGTGCGGTGGAGGAGGCCGAGCTGATGGCGGGCTGCCAGATTCACTCCGTTTATGCGGGGATCGCCGGCAGCCACATACGCAGCCTGAACTCCCACGGCATCGTTGCCATACGTGATAAGGAGGTCGGTCCGGGGGACTTGGATCGTGTTATCGATGCTGCCCGCGCGGTGGCGATACCTGCCGATCAGAAGGTGCTGCACATCCTGCCCCAGGAATTCATTATCGATAACCAGGAAGGGATCAAGGAACCCATCGGAATGTCCGGTGTGCGCTTGGAATCCAAGGTGCACCTGGTGACCGGAGCGGTGAGTGCCGCCCAGAACATCGTCAAGTGCGTTCGGCGCTGCGGGCTGGAGGTCAACGACATTATTCTTGAACAGTTGGCGTCGAGTCAGGCGGTGTTGACCGAGGATGAACGCGATCTCGGGGTGTGCTTAGTGGATATCGGCGGCGGTACCACGGATGTCGCGGTTTTCTCTGAGGGCGCTGTGCGTCATACGGCCGTGATCCCGATTGCCGGCGATCAGGTGACCAACGACATTGCGGTGGCGCTGCGTACCCCGACCCAGTTTGCCGAAGAGCTCAAGATCAAGTACGCCTGTGCCCTGGCACAGTTGGCGAGTGCCGAGGAGACCATCGAGGTACCGAGTGTCGGTGATCGGCCCCCTCGGCGGCTCGCTCGACAGACCCTTGCAGAAGTGGTGGAGCCACGCTACGAGGAACTGCTCAGTTTGGTGCAGGCGGAGTTACGCCGCAGTGGGCTCGAGGAGTTGGCGGCGGCCGGCATCGTGCTCACCGGTGGGAGTGCCAAGATGGAGGGGGCGGTTGACCTTGCCGAGGAGATTTTCCACATGCCTGTCCGACTCGGCGTGCCCCACATGGTGTCGGGGCTCAAGGACGTGGTGCGAAATCCTGTCTATGCCACCGGTGTAGGGTTGTTGTTGTTCGGCTTGCAGAACAGTGCCGGGCGGCACCTGCGCAGTGAACTGAAGGGTTTTCGCGGTGTGTGGGAACGGATGAAGAGTTGGTTCCAGGGGAATTACTAGGGTGATAGCTCTCTAGAGGAGGGGCTAATGATGTTTGAGTTGGTCGATACGTACAGTGAAACCAATGCAGTGATTAAAGTTATCGGTTTTGGAGGTGGCGGGGGCAATGCCGTCGAGCATATGCTGCAGGCGAATTTGGAGGGCGTGGATTTTATCTGCGCCAATACCGATGCCCAAGCGCTCAAGAACGCCTCGGCGCGCACGGTCTTGCAGATCGGTAGTGGTATCACCAAAGGGCTTGGGGCCGGCGCCAATCCAGAGACTGGCCGCCAAGCAGCGCTTGAAGATCGAGACCGCATCGCGGAGGTGTTGCAAGGTGCGGATATGGTGTTCCTCACCGCCGGTATGGGCGGCGGAACGGGCACTGGTGCCACGCCCGTGGCAGCTCAACTTGCCAGGGAAATGGGTATTCTCACGGTGGCGGTCGTCACTAAGCCGTTTCCTTTTGAGCTCAAGCGTCGCATGAAGATCGCCGAGGATGGCATTCGCGAGCTCAGCGAGCATGTGGACTCGCTGATCACAGTGCCGAACGAAAAGCTGTTGAGCGTCTTGGGCCGCGAGATCACGTTACGGGATGCCTTTAAAGCAGCCAACGATGTTCTGCTCGGAGCGGTACAGGGTATCGCCGAGCTGATCACGCGACCGGGCATGATGAACGTGGACTTCGCCGATGTGCGCACGGTGATGTCGGAGAAGGGGGCCGCCATGATGGGAACCGGCAAGTCCACGGGCGAAGATCGAGCCCGACGGGCCGCCGAAGCTGCGATTGCCTGTCCGCTGCTGGATAACGTTAGCCTGAAGGGTGCTCGGGGTATTCTGGTCAATATCACTGCCGGTCCCGATTTGGGTATGGACGAGTTTGCCGCGGTGGGTGAAGCCATCAGCGACTTTGCCTCGGAAAACGCCCTGGTGGTCATCGGCACCGTACTGGACGAAGGCGTACGCGATGAGTTGCGCGTGACCGTTGTGGCGACGGGTTTGGGACAGACCGAGCCATTGCGGGAAAAGGATATGCGCTTGGTGACGCCCAGCCCCAGTGGCGATGTGGACTATCGGCGTTTCGACATGCCTACCGTGATGCGCAAGCAGCCTCCCAAGGAGAGTTCGGCCAGTCCGGGGTCGGCGCATGGCGAATACCTTGATATCCCCGCTTTTCTGCGACGCCAGGCAGACTGATCAAAACGTGGCTTCCTACCCGATGATGAGCCTGCATTTGGCAGGTTCTCGGCACGGACGCTGTCCTTTGACGAGGAGGAGGAGGGTGCGTTTCTCCTTGACCGAGTGAATTTGTGATACCATTTAGTGCTATTTTTGCAAAGGATGCGGTCGAGACGATACAAAATGGGGAGGTACTAGCTGGTGCACCAATGCACTTTGAAGAACGTGATTCGCGCCACCGGCGTGGGGTTACATACGGGCGAGAAGGTCTATCTGACGTTGAGACCGGCGCCCGTGAACACCGGCATCGTCTTTCGCCGTGTGGACTTGGAGCAGCCGGTGGCGATTCGAGCAAGGCCGGAAAACGTAGGGGATACGCGGTTGTCGACCACCTTAGTGAGCGGCGATGTGCGGATCTCGACGATCGAGCATCTGCTGTCGGCGTTCGCGGGGCTCGGGATCGATAACGCCGTCATCGATGTCAGTGCGCCAGAAGTCCCTATCATGGACGGCAGTGCGGGACCCTTCGTGTTCTTGATCCAATCCGCGGGGATTCACGAACAAAACGCTGCCAAGCAGTTTCTGCGCATCAAGCGTAGGGTGCGGGTGGAGGAAGGGGATAAGTGGGTTGAATTTGTGCCCTGGAACGGCTTCAAGGTGACCTTTGCCATCGATTTTGACCATCCGGTGTTTCGCGACTCGGCCAGAAATGCGAGCATCGATTTTTCCAGAACCTCCTACGTGCGGGAAATCAGTCGGGCGCGTACCTTCGGCTTTATGCGGGATCTGGAGTATTTGCGAGACAACAACCTGGCTCTGGGCGGTAGCTTGGAGAATGCGGTGGTCGTCGATGACTATCGAATTCTGAACGAGGAAGGCCTGCGTTACAAGGATGAATTCGTCAAACACAAGGTGCTCGACGCCGTCGGCGATCTCTATCTTCTCGGGCATGGCCTCATCGGTGCTTTTACCGGCTATAAGTCGGGTCATGCTCTGAATAACAAGTTGTTGCGAGCGGTGCTGGCGGACGAAACCGCCTGGGAGTTGGTGACCTTCGGCCAAACTGAGTCGGCTCCCATCATCTTTGCGCAGCCGGCGGCCGTCGGCTAGAAATCCGGCCTGGTGAGCGCTGGGGGAGCATCGACCGTCGGCCAACGAATACACCACACGCGACCCAAGCCACCGATGCAGAACGGGTTACAGGAACCTTCAAGGTGGATTGCCGGTCCATGTTGGAGGAAGTGGTTTAGTGTGTCTGCGGTTGTATACCTTACGCGGGCATGACTGAATGTTCTGGAACGCCGGCACGTTTGGGATAACGGCGAGCTGAACGCTTAGTCGTGCGGCCAAGTCTCCGCTAGGTAACGTACCTTTGTAGCCGTGGTGAGTATAACCTCATAGCGCAGCAGCTTGCACCGGGGCATTGTTCTCACCATGCTGGGCCCGCGATTTCGGTACAATACCTTCCAACCGTCCACGAAACTCTTAGCCTGAACCGATCAGTATCGATCGAATTATCGATCGGATTATCGGCAGAGGTCGTGGGCCGTCTCGTTTGGTCCGGATCACCGTTTGGGTGGCGAAACTATGTCGAGAGTCGACTCGTACGGGCCTCTTTGGTTTCGGGTGTTGCCGGCATGGGTGTCGTTGCCGAGCTCGTGACACGGCGATATCGACCAAGCCCGTAAGCCAGAGGGCGCGGATCGTTATTGCCACGAATGGATAAAGCTGTTTTGAAAATGTCGGGAGCGCCGGCAGAGCAAGACGCACGGCGGCGACAAACCGCAGTGTACAAAGGAGTACTGGAGGATTTTTGAGCCGCCGTGCAACGCAGCTCAGGCAAGCGCAGTCGCTTTTGTGACAGCTTCTAAGTCGGCGGGGAACCCGTGGCTGCTGGATGCAAAGGGACACTGCGGTGTTGAAAAATAGTCTCGAGCGTGCCGCTTTTTCGCCTGTGGGTCAGCCGTTGGGCGGGCTTGCGTTTCCGCTTTCAATGGGCCGCCGGCAAGTGTGATAGACAAGATAGCAAATCATGGTTACGAGCCTGCTTAGAAAGCTTATCGGTAGTCGCAACGAGCGCATGCTCCGTCGTATGGGACGCGCCGTTGCCCGTATTAACGCCCTCGAGCCGGAGGTACAAAAGCTCAGCGATCGGGAGCTGGCTTCTAAGACCGAGTTGTTTCGGCAGCGGGCAGCCAATGGTGAAAGTCTCGATGCGTTGCTGCCTGAGGCCTTCGCCGTGGTACGCGAAGTCGGTCGGCGCGTGCTCGACATGCGTCATTTCGACGTTCAGCTCATCGGCGGCATGGTGCTGCACGATGGCAAGATCGCGGAAATGAGAACCGGTGAAGGTAAGACTCTAGTGGCCACTCTGGCCGCCTACCTCAACGCGCTGGCCGGTCATAGCGTGCACATCGTCACGGTCAATGATTATCTGGCACGGCGAGACGCCGAATGGATGGGACACATCTATCGTTTCCTCGGCATGCGCACCGGGGTCGTCTTACCGGGTATCCCTCCCCAGGACAAGCGTATGGCCTATGCCGCGGACGTGGTCTACGGCACCAACAACGAATTTGGCTTTGATTATCTGCGCGATAACATGGCCTTTACCATGGCGGATAAGATGCAGCGCGACCTCCGCTACGCCATCGTGGATGAGGTCGATTCGATCCTGATCGATGAGGCGCGCACGCCGCTTATCATATCCGGTCCAACGGATGAGAACTCCGAACTGTATGTGCGCATCAACCGCTTGATTTCCAAGCTTAGCCGGCAACAGGTGGAAGACGGACCCGGCGATTACACGGTCGATGAGAAGGCCAGGCAAGTTTTTCTGACCGAAGACGGTCACCAGCACGTGGAGAAGCTGCTCGAGCAAGCCGGCCTGCTAAAACCCGGTGAGAGCCTGTATGACGCCGGCAATATCAGCCTCCTCCATTATCTACACGCCGCGCTGCGGGCTCATGCCTTGTTTAACCGCGATGTTGACTACATCGTCAGGGAAAACCAGGTGGTGATCGTGGATGAGTTTACCGGGCGCACCATGGTAGGGCGGCGCTGGTCTGAAGGTTTACATCAAGCCATCGAGGCCAAAGAGGGCGTCACGATACAGAATGAGAATCAAACGCTCGCCTCCATTACCTTTCAGAACTATTTCCGCCTGTATGGAAAGCTCGCTGGCATGACCGGTACCGCCGATACCGAAGCGGCGGAATTTCAGCAAATCTACGGGTTGGAGGTTGCTGTCATTCCAACCCATATGCCGATGATCCGCAACGACCTGCCCGATCTGGTGTATCTCACCAAGGCCGAGAAATTCGCCGCGGTGGTCGAGGATATCAAGGATTGCCGTACCCGGGAGCAACCGGTCCTGGTGGGAACCACCTCCATCGAGACGTCGGAATACCTGTCCAATCGACTCGATGCTGCCGGCGTCCCCCATCAGGTGCTCAATGCCAAGCAGCACGCGCGCGAGGCAGAAATCATCGCTCAGGCGGGTCGACCGGGATCGGTGACTATCGCCACCAATATGGCGGGGCGGGGTACCGATATCGTATTGGGAGGTAACCTACAGGCCGAACTGGTTTTGGCAGACGATGCGGACGAGGTATCGCAAGAGCGTATCCGCAAGGCTTGGCAAGCGCGTCACGATAAGGTCCTGGAGGCGGGGGGGTTGCATATCATCGGGACCGAGCGCCACGAGTCCAGACGGGTGGACAACCAACTACGAGGACGATCCGGCCGTCAGGGAGATGTAGGGTCGAGCCGCTTCTATCTGTCCCTCGAGGACGACCTGATGAGGATCTTCGCCTCTGAGCGGGTTTCGTCGATCATGCAAAAGCTGGGTATGCAAGAGGGCGAGGCGATCGAGCATGCTTGGGTGACCAAGGCCATCGAGAATGCGCAACGCAAGGTGGAGGGCCGCAACTTCGACATTCGCAAGCAGCTGTTGGAATACGATGATGTGGCCAACGATCAGCGTAAGGAGATGTACGCGTTACGCAATGAGCTGATGGCCAGTGAGGATGTGTCGGAACAGGTGCGTGCCATTCGTAAGGATGTCGTCAGTGACGTCATCGACACCCATATTCCGCCGGATAGTCTCGATGAGCAGTGGGATGTGCCAGGTTTGGAGGAGGCTATCGAACGGGAGTTTGGGGTCCGGCTGCCCATCGCCCAATGGCTGGAGGAAGACGAAGCGCTGCACGAAGAGGGCCTGCGCGCCCGGATCCTTGAGACCTTGGAGCAAGCGTATCAGGCCAAGGAAGCGCTCGCGGGCACTGAGGTCATGAGGCATTTTGAGAAGGCGATCTTGTTGCAGGTGCTCGATAGCTCATGGAAAGAGCACCTCGCTGCGATGGATTATCTGCGCCAGGGCATCCACCTACGGGGCTACGCCCAAAAGAACCCGAAACAGGAATATAAGCGGGAAGCATTTCAGATGTTTCAGACCCTGCTAGAGGGTATTAAGCATGAGGTGATCGGCATCCTGTCTCGTGTTCAGGTGCGGGCCGAGGCGGATGTACAGGCCGTCGAGGCGCAACGTCGGCGCACCGCTGACTTACAGTTCGAACACCCTGGGGTGCGGGGGCCGGAAGGCGGCCAGGAAGAGCAAGCGCCGCCGCAAGCGGCGCCCAAGGTGCCCTACGTGCGCGAAGGCCGCAAGGTGGGCCGAAATGAGCCTTGTCCTTGTGGATCAGGCAAGAAATACAAGCACTGTCACGGTCGTTTGAGCTAGCGCTCGGTCGTGTAGCAAGCAAGGCGGGGGAGGGTGAGCCACTGCCTACCGATGGCTAAGTCAGGGTCCGAGGGACGGCCATGGCCGTCGGTTTGACCGCACCGCCGCCACTGGAGGCGGTCTCGGGGGTTCGCCTCGGTGTTGCCCGTGGGCAAGGGCGTTACCCGGATCGCCCCGATCTCTTGATCATCGAGCTCGCCGAAGGCAGTACGGTTGCCGCCACGTTCACGCGCAACGCCTTTTGTGCCGCGCCGGTGGAGGTGGCTCGGGCTCACTTGAAAGCGGCTCCTCCTCGCTTTCTCCTCATCAATTCGGGGAACGCCAATGCGGGTACCGGTCGCCAGGGATGGGAGGACGCCCGAGCCTGTTGTGCCGAGTTGGCACGGCTGGGCAGTTGTCGTCAAGAGGCCGTGTTGCCGTTCTCCACCGGCGTGATCGGAGAGCCTCTGCCCGTGGAGCGTATATGGGAGGGTATTCCGCAGGCCTTGGCGGATCTGGATGCTCGACGTTGGGCCCAGGCGGCCCAGGCCATCATGACTACCGACACGGTTCCGAAAGCGGTGTCGCGCCGCTTCGGTTGGGAAGACCAGGGCTACGTCGTGACCGGTATCGCCAAGGGGTCGGGCATGATCCGCCCGGACATGGCCACTATGCTGGCTTTCTTGGCAACCGATGCCCCTGTCATGCCAGCCTTGTTGCAGCGTTGTCTTGTGAGCGCTGTCGAGGGATCGTTTAATCGTATCACCGTGGACGGGGATACTTCGACCAACGATGCCTGTGTCCTGATGGCGACGGGGGCGAAGGGCGGGCCGGTTCTGGCGAGCGCAAGAAGCCCCGCCTACCGGGCCTTCAGCGCGGCGCTGGACGAGGTGTGCACGGTATTGGCCCAAAGCATCATCCGTGACGGGGAAGGCGCCACCAAGTTTATCAGCGTCTCGGTGGCACAGGGGCGTACCACCGAGGAGTGCTTGCAAGTCGCCTACGCGATCGCTCAATCGCCGCTGGTGAAGACCGCTTTCTTTGCCTCGGATCCGAATTGGGGACGAATCCTCGCGGCAGTGGGGCGTGCCGGATTGGCGCACCTCGACATCACCCAAGTCGACATGTGGTTAGACGACTGCTGCATCGTCAAAAGTGGCGTGCGTGCTCCGGATTACCAGGAATCCCAGGGCCAACGGGTGATGACAAAGTCTGAGATCACGGTGCACGTGGACCTTGGACGGGGCCGCGAGCGGGCCACGGTCTGGACCTGTGATCTGTCCCACGGGTACGTGTCGATCAATGCCGATTACCGGAGCTAGGCGGTCCGCGCCGCCGCGGCGGCCGGCTATCCATGTCAGCGCCGCGGCACTCATCGATGCAACCGGCCGTGTGCTTATCAGCCGGCGCCCGGCCGGCTTGCATCAAGGTGGGTTGTGGGAATTTCCGGGCGGCAAGGTAGAGCCAAACGAAACCGCTTTGGAGGCCCTTAGCCGGGAGCTTACCGAGGAGCTGGGTATCGTCCCGCGGGCGGCTCGCCCGCTGATTCAGGTGTACCACGATTATGGTGATCGCGCCGTTTGGCTAGACGTGTGGCGGGTGGCGTCCTGGTCCGGAGAGCCCCGGGGCCGGGAGGGGCAGGCCGTTCGCTGGATGCAGCCAAAGTGCCTCGATGCCAGCCTGTTTCCGCCCGCCGATGCGCCGGTGATTGCGGCGTTGCAGTTACCCCCCGTTTACCTGATCACGCCTGAGCCGGGGCTCGATCAGGAGGGTTTCCTACAGACGCTGGCTGGGCATTTACGGGGTGGCATTCGGCTCATCCAGCTGCGGGCGAAGAGCCTCGAGATGTCCGCATACCGGACACTCGCTCGCCGGGCATTGACCCTGTGCCAAGCTCATGGCGCCACTTTGCTGCTCAATGCTGAACCGGATCTTGCCCGTGATGTAGGTGCCTGCGGGGTGCACCTGACCGGTGCACGCCTACTGAGGCTCACGCACCGTCCCCTCGGCGACGATCGCTTGGTCGGTGCTTCCTGCCACGATGCCCGAGAGCTCGCCCACGCCTGCCACATCGGAGTCGATTTCGCGGTGCTATCGCCCGTTCGCTTCACCTCGAGTCATCCCGCTTCCACGCCGTTAGGTTGGCAACGATTTCAGGCCCTGGTGGGCGACGCCACGGTTCCCGTCTATGGGTTGGGGGGTCTAGGGCCGGCCGATCTCGATACGGCTTGGGTCCACGGTGGCCAGGGCGTCGCCTGTACCAGCGTTCTTTGGCAGCATCCCCCGGCGAGCGTCTGAACCTGATCGATCACGGCTCCGGCCGCCCAGCGCTACGCTTCGAACAGGGATGAGGGGGCGTTACGGTGTCTTGGGGCGTGGCGATCAACGCTCCAGATACTTGAGCTTTTCCTTGACCTTGGACCACTCATCCGCATCCTCAGGCGCGTCTTTCTTCTCAGTGATCACCGGCCATTCCTTGGACAGCTCGGCGTTCAGTTCGAGAAAGTGACGCTGGTCATCGGGGACGTCATCCTCGGACATGATGGCTTCCACCGGGCATTCGGGCTCACACAGGGTGCAATCGATGCATTCCTCTGGATCGATGACCAGGAAATTGGGTCCCTCGTGGAAACAATCCACAGGGCAGACTTCCACGCAATCGGTGTACTTGCACTTAATACAGCTCTCGGTCACAACGAACGTCATGATTTTGGTTTCCCTAATCCCTAGCAAATAACCCGGTATCTTAATCGTCTTTGCCGTCCCTTTCGAGTCCGGCATGGAGCCAGCCCGACATCAAGGCATCGGTCAGCGAGATCTCGCTGCGCTCATGCCGATGGTCAGGAATGGCGGCAAAACTCTGGCGGATCGTCTTTAGCAATCCCGGGGCAGAGAGCTGTTGGCGAAGTCGTGGTCGCGACATTGAGCTGACTCCATGCTCTGTTCATTCGCTTATCTTTTCGCCATCCTAACGCGTCTGCATCGTTACCAAAACACGTTCGGCACGATTCATGTAACTAACTGTTATTCGTAACCTTTTCTAAAGGCCTGGAATTGCTACTGATATGTGAAGGTCTTCTTCCGCATGACAGCTTTGCCGCATTACTTGACGGGCAATGGACGCATTGGGGCTGGCAGGATCGGCGTGTGGTTTGAGCTTCCATCGTATGCCCGAGCGTGCAGAGAAATCCTCTCAAGGAAGCCAAGACCTCAGGACAACCGCTCTACGGTTGCAGGACGTGCACCAAAAACACGGGATGAGAATAGACGGCTACAAAGTGGAGAACATGAGTCCAGAGCAAGCCGCCGGCAGAGATGTCGATGCGCGCTCGGACCTCTACAGTCTTGGTATTGTGGATTTATCAAGGCGACGTGCTCTGGCGGCAAAAGAGTACCTTATCCAATCAGTTGGGATCGAGCCTGGGCGGTTGGTCTTGGAAGCTTATGGAGAATCTCGTCCCACTCGACCAAATGTCAACGAAGCGGCAAGAGCTGAAAATCGACGCGTCGAGTTTGAGCTGCTGGACCGATGACTATCCTCCATTTGGACATCTGCGCGGGCTGAAAGACCATTGCTCGACGTTTTCCCTGAGAAGCTCTTTTAAATCGTCATGGCCAAAGGATTCGGCCACCCCCGAAAATGAAAATCGGGATTCTCACGGTAAAACTACTGCGCTTGCTTGAGCGGTGTTGCGCGGCGGCTCAGAATCCTTCCTTGTTCGTCGTCACCCAAGTTCCCAGCTGCCGCTCGCGGCCTTCAGATGGGGTGCGCAAGACCGGTTACACCCGGAGCCAATGAACGCAGGCAGCGGGGGGAATGATGTGGGTACCGGCGGACGGGCCGGGCGGTCGACGCTGACCGCGCCGCAGGATAACGAAGGGCCACCAGGGGCCGAACCGAGACCCTCATCCTGGCTTTGGCTCCTTGCATTGCGGATAGGTCGCTTGATCGTAATGGTCGGGGTGAGAGGATTTGAACCTCCGGCCCCTGCCTCCCGAAGGCAGTGCTCTACCAGGCTGAGCTACACCCCGTCATGCTTGTATGGCAGTCAGTGTATGCGGTTGACAGCGAACCGCGCGAGGGTCTGCAGGGCCTCTTTGTGCTCGGACGGAGGAATGGATTTTAGGGCCTGCAGGGCCAACTCCAGTTGCGTATTAGCCGCGCGCGCAGTGTACGCCATGGCTCCCGTGGATTCAACGGCCTCGATGACGGCGTCGATATTCTTCCGGCCACCGGTTAGAATGGCGTCACGGATCACCTTGGCTTGGGTCGGCCTGCCGTTTCGAATGGCATAGATGATCGGAAGTGTGGCCTTGCCTTCTGCCAGATCATCCCCCAGGTTCTTGCCTGTGGTTTCTGCTGAACCGCTGTAGTCCAGCACATCATCGATCAGTTGGTAGGCGGTGCCGAGATAGCCTCCAAAGGCCGCCATCGCTTGTTCCTGCGGCCATGGGCTGTTGCCTAACACGGCACCGATGCGAGCCGCTGCTTCGAACAGCTTTGCCGTCTTGGCGTGGATGACCCGCAGGTAATCCTGCTCTGTAGTGTCCGGATTTTGGCAATTCAATAACTGCATAACCTCCCCTTCAGAGATGACGGTGGTGGTATCGGACATGATCTCCATGATCCGCATGCTGTTAACGTCGACCATCATCTGGAAGGCCCGAGAGTAGAGGAAATCGCCCACCAGGACGCTGGCTTCATTTCCCCACACGCTGTTGGCTGAGTGCTGGCCTCTGCGAAGGTCGGAACCGTCAACGACATCATCATGTAGTAACGTTGCCGTATGGATGAACTCGATGACTGCCGCCAGCTCGATGTGAGCGGTGCCTCGGTACTCGAGGGCGCGGGCACTGAGGATCAGGAGCAAGGGACGGATGCGTTTGCCACCACTGTTGACGATGTAGCGGGCCACCTCATTGATCAAAACGACGTCGGAGTTCAGGCGCTGCGCGATGAGGTCGTTAACGGCTTGCATCTCTTCGGCAACCAGCGAATGTAACGCCGTCAACGGATCGCTGCTGCCCATGATGGGTACAGGATGGGGAACTGTCATGTTGTGTATGGCCGGCTGATGTTCTCGTTTATTTGGCGTTGCATTATACACTACCGCTGGAGCGGGAGATGAGTCGCGAAAGTATGACCTCGTTTTGGGTTGTTGCGAGGCCCTTGAGGCCATATACTTTAAAGCTTTAGTCGATCATATGCTTTCACGATTTAGGGTAAGGGGGAAGTATGTACGCCGTCATTTGCGCCGGTGGTAAACAGTATAAGGTGCGGGCCGGTGAAACGCTGAAGGTCGAAAGGCTGGCGGCAACGGAAGGCAGTACTGTCGAGTTCGATAAGGTATTGCTCGTCGAGGACAGCGGTCGGGTAACGGTGGGAGCCCCCTTTATCGAGGGAGGACGCGTATCGGCCACGGTCAGGAGCCACGGCCGGCATGCCAAGATCAAGGTAGTGAAATTCAAGCGGCGCAAGAAATACCGTCGAACCCAGGGCCATCGGCAGTCTTTCACTGAAGTGGCCATCAATAGTATCGATGGGGCGAACGGTTCATCAACAGCGGTAGCCGAGGGCTAGGCAAAGTGGCGCATAAGAAAGCAGGTGGTAGTACACGAAACGGGCGCGATTCACACTCGAAGCGCCTGGGCGTGAAACGCTTTGGCGGCGAGCAGGTGAAGGCGGGAAACATCCTGGTTCGGCAACGGGGGACGCGCTTTCACCCCGGCGCGAATGTGGGTTGTGGCCGTGACCATACTCTGTTTGCCAAGGCGGATGGGCACGTCGCGTTTAGTACCTCAGGGCCGAGGAATCGGAAGACTGTGAGTGTGGTGACGGCTTAAGAGTCAGAGGTTGTGAAAAAACCGTCGCGAGCGAGCCGAGAGCAAGGCGGACGGCGCGCAGCGACGAGACATATCAGATAGATAGGCGAGGAGCGAGCACCGCCCAACGCCGCTGTTGGGTCGTGTAGCAGGTTTTTTCACAACCTCTCAGGTCAGCTGCAGCAGGGCCCTCGAAAACCCCGTCTCCGGACGGGGTTTTTCGTGTGGGCCACTCTGCGGATCGATGACAAGTTGATTCTGCGCTTGTGAAATTCGTCGATGAAGTCACCGTTCGGATCGAAGCCGGAAGGGGCGGTCACGGGTGTTTGAGCTTCCGCCGGGAGCGGTTCATCCCGAAGGGCGGTCCCGATGGCGGCGATGGCGGCGTCGGCGGCAGTGTGCTGCTCTGGGGTGACCGCAATCTCAACACTTTGGTCGATCTGCGACACGCCGGGATCTTGCGGGCTAAGGCTGGGCAATCCGGTCGAGGAGGGGAGCGTACTGGCCGTGACGGCGCCGACCTGTTGATCCGGGTACCCGTCGGTACGCTAGCCTATGATGCGGATACCCAGGAGCTGATCGGCGAGGTGCTCAGGGACAATCAGCCCTTGTTGGTGGCGCGAGGAGGGGCGCGGGGATTGGGGAACGCGCGTTTCAAGAGCAGCACTCAGCGCACGCCCCGTAAGACCACTGATGGAAAACCGGGGGAGCAACGGCTGCTTCGGTTGGAATTGAAGGTGCTCGCCGATGTGGGCTTGCTCGGCCTGCCAAATGCCGGTAAGTCAACTTTGCTGCGTGCCATCACCGCTGCGCGACCCAAGGTTGCCGATTATCCCTTCACGACCCTATCGCCGAATCTGGGTGTCGTTCAGCTGGATACCGATCGGACGTTCGTGGTTGCGGACATTCCGGGACTGGTCGCGGGCGCCGCTGAGGGGGCGGGGTTGGGATACCGTTTCCTGCGCCACCTCGCCCGCACCCGCCTGCTGCTGCACGTCGTCGATGTCGCCCCGTCGCAGACCGATGCATCGAGCGCAGCTGTGCTTGCGGCGATAGCGTCGATTGTGGCCGAGTTGGAGAAGTACGATCCGGATTTGGCGCGCCGCGAGCGCTGGCTGGTGCTGAACAAGATCGATCGCCTGAGCCCCGAGCAGGTCCCAGCGGTGATCGCGTCGGTGCGACAGGGACAACACGCCGCTCGCCCGATCTACGCCGTCTCCGCTTTGCAGGGTAGTGGGTGTGACGAGTTGAGTGCACACATCATGCGGTACTTGGAGCAACTGAAGAGGACATGAGCGGACGTTCTCACCTGCGCGGCATGCGTCGCTGGGTGGTCAAGATCGGTTCTGCCTTGTTGACCAACGATGGTCAAGGGCTGGACCAGCGGGCGATCAAGGTGTGGGTGGACCAGATGGCGGCGCTGCGGGCAGCGGGGATCGAGCAGGTCTTGGTTTCCTCGGGGGCCATCGCCGAGGGTATGCGTCGCTTGGGATGGACGACGCGCCCGATTCGCCTTTACCAGCTGCAGGCGGCGGCTGCCGTCGGACAGATGGGGCTCATCCAGGTGTATGAGTCCTGTTTCCAGCGCCACGGCATGCACACGGCACAAATTCTGCTCACCCATGAGGACATCTCAGATCGCAGTCGGTACCTCAACGCGCGTAATACCCTGTGTGCCTTGCTCGACCTCGGCGTCATCCCGGTGGTCAACGAAAACGATACGGTGAGTGCGGAAGAGATCCGCCTCGGCGACAATGATACCCTGGCGGGCTTGGTGGCGAACTTGATTCAGGCGGATTTATTGCTGTTGTTGACCGACCAAGGAGGGCTCTATACTGACGATCCAAGACGTGACCCCGAGGCTCGGTTGATTTCTGAGGCACGCGCCGGCGATCCGGCGCTGGAACCCCTAGCGGGAGGTGGAGGCGCCTACGGTCGCGGGGGCATGCGCACCAAGCTACAAGCGGCAACGCTGGCGGCCCGATCCGGCACCACGACCTTGATTGCGTCCGGGCGCACCGAGCAAGTGCTGAGCCGAATCGCCGCAGGCGAGGGCATCGGCACGCTCTTGACTCCCGGTCAGCCCCCTTGGACGGCCCGTAAGCGTTGGCTGGCGGGTCAGGTGAGGGTACGCGGTCGGCTGCTATTAGACCCTGGTGCGGCGCGTATGCTGAGCGCCTCGGGCAAGAGTCTTCTGGGGGTCGGGATCTGCGGGGTGGAGGGCCACTTCGTACGCGGCGACATCGTGGCCTGCATGGCTCCCGATAACCGAGAGATCGCCCGGGGTCTGGTCAACTACAGCGCCGAAGAAGTCCGCAAGATCATGGGACAACCGAGCGAGCGCATCATTGCGTTGCTCGGCTACATGAATAACCCGGAGATCATTCACCGCGATAACCTGGTGCTCATGCCGGACTGAGAGGTTGTGAAAAAACCGTCGCGAGCGAGCCGAGAGCAAGGCGGACGGCGC
>CAZUZO010000021.1:0-32116 GCA_964624765.1 uncultured Thiotrichales bacterium | reverse complement strand
TGGCGGGCAGCGGCTTTACCTTGCGCTTCCACATGCCGGCGTTGTCGAGGGTCATGCAACGCAGGAAGATATCGAGATCGTCCGGCCAGCGCTCTGGGTCATCGGAGGCCGGGAACACCGTGCCGAGGATAATGGCGCGGGTCAGCACCAACGGTTTCGAACCCCACCACTTGCCCAGGGACGAGAGCGCCTTTGCACCCTTGGCGTCGCGTTCCTTATAGCTTTCCAGCGACAGTGGACCGATGGGAAACTGGACCTCGATGAATGCCTTGGTGGCCGATTTCTGGCTCATCTAACGAGCCTGCTCTGGGGTCATCAGCACCACGTCTGTCTGCCGTGCGAAGCAACGATCAAAGGTTTGCACGGGTAGCGCCCCGGCATCCCGTGCGGACTCGAGCACCAGGCAGTCCGCGAAATCGACGGTGGTTTCTGCATACCGTTCCACCGCACGTCTGACAAGCGTTGCGTTTTCAACCCAAACGCCTTGCATGGACGTTAGGCGCCTAAGCTCCGACAGGACGCGCGCACGATCGAACTTGGCTGAATAGGCGAGCGCCCAGGCAACTTCGATCAGCACGACAATAGGCAGACAAATGCCGCCGGAAGCCAAGGCATCCCGCCAATATCGGGCGGCCAATGCTGACTGGTCTGGGTCATCGCCCAGCACGATACGCACAACCACGTTGGTATCAAACGTCCTCACGGCCTAGCGCCCCTTGAACAATGCCTGCCTCCATATCTTCCAAGCTGATGGGTGGGCGATCCTTGGGCCATTGCGGCCGTGTCGCGAGGAATTGCTCGAAGTCAAGCGCCTGCTCCGGCTGGTCCTTCTCGCCCAAACCCATGTCCAGCGCGATTATTCGCACTTGATGGCCGAGCAGGGGCCTTAGCTGGGGAATATCCCTAGCGATTGTTTCGTTGACGAAGGTATCGGCTTGAATCGCGTTCATAATCGTTCCTACATGGGGCGTTATAGCGCACCTACCTGATTTGTGGACTAACTAGCCCTGCCGACTTGAACATTGGCTGGGATCGCTACCACGAATGTCTTAGGAGCGCTATAGGAGACGTTACCGCTGCGCCGCAAACATCAATGCCGCGCGCAGATGCTCCTGCTTGAGACTCGGAAAATCATCCAGAATCTTCGCCTCGCTCATACCGCGCGCGAGGTATTCCAGGATGTCGTAAACGGTGATGCGGGTTCCCTTGATACAGGGTTTTCCGCCCCGGATATCGGGGTCGATAACGGATCAGGTCTTTCAGGTTCTTCATGTAATGGCTCTCCTTAATCGTCAAAAAGTTCGACTTGTCGGCCGCCGCCTTGACCGCGTTCCTTCCGTCGCTTGCGGTGGATTAATACGACGCGAGCGCCGCCTTCCGGTTCGCTCGCGGGCAACTTGAAGGTCTGCGGAAGGTCGCCAGCGCCAGACTTTCTTTCCACGGTCGCGCTCTCGGCGCGGCTGTCACTCGCCTCCGACAGGGCATGAAACAAGGCCCGGCGCCAGCCGATGCCGGTGCGCTGGCCGGGAACTGCGGCCTTGGCATAAAGCCACCAGCGCTCTTCACGGGCCAGCTCGCGCCAGCCGTGCAGGATGGCCTCCAGATGGTCGCCGACAGTGTCTTCCTGCAACGCCCACAGCAGCACGGCGAGCTCGCGGCCGATCAGCGGGCGCAGGCGATTCACGCCGGTCTTGAGCTTGGGCGCGGCCTTGGCCCGTTCGGCCCCGCCCATACCTTCCGCCAGCTCGCGCACCACCCGTACGCTGATCTTGCGCCAGGTCACGCTGGGGATCTCCGCCAGATCGGTGCGACGTGGGCCGCGCTCCGTCTGCAACACCTCGATCAGTTGGCATGTACCTCCCGCCGCCAGGTTGACCGAGAACTCGAAGCTGTCGCCGTGCTCGGCGAGCAGGCCGAAGTCGTGTGGAGTCGAGTTCCTCATTGGGTCACCTGGGTGGGGTCGATCTTGCTGCTGGTGTCCACCTGCCATTGCAGCAGGGCCTTGCCGGTCAGGAAATGGAGCTGATCGAAACGCAGCGACCATTCGCCATTGGCCAGCTGCTCGTCGAGAAACTCGAAGGCAGTCTGCACGGTTTGCGGCTCCAGGCGGGTCTTGCGGTCCCAGGTGAGGGTAACCGTGTTATCAGTGACGGAAACGGTGACCTTGGCCTGCACCATTTGCAGCCGCGCATCGGGGGGCAGGCTGTTGAGGAACTTGTAGACCTCCGAACGGGTGACGAGGTGCGTGAAGGCCTTGCCGGATACTGTCGCCGGCAGGGCCGGTTTGATGCTCTCGCGCGTGTCCCCTTTTTCGCCCCCGGCTTTGGTCTTCGGAACCGTGATGGTGACATCCCGCACGACGCTGCCCTTCTCGGCGTGCAGCCGCACGGTGGCGCCTTCTGGAGCCTCGATACCGGGTTTGGCGTAGGGCTGGCCGTTGTTGGCGGGATTGGTGCCATCCAGAGTGTACAACAGCTTGGTGGAGGGCGGCACCACCTTGACCTTGACCACCTGGTGACCCGCATTCGGCGAAGGAACGAAATCGTGGTTCAGGTCGATGGTGTTCTCAATGCGGTACGGCTTGCCCTCCTTGTTCTTGCCGCTGGCGTCCACCGCCTTGAACTCAATCAGCATAGCGCCGCTGACCACCGGTTCGTCGCTGGGATGGACGTGCCACTCGCCGGCGTCCTCGCGCACGAAGAGCTTGTCGGCATGGGCCAGCTTGATGTCCGTAGTGGTGATCTCACCGGTCTTCTTATCGCGGGTGTACTCGATGGCGACGCCGGTGATCTCGTCGAAGGGTGGTTTCTGGATCTGGCCAGCATCCTCGCGCCAGGTGCCCGCCGTGATCAACGTCTCGCGCATGCGCTCCAGGGTGCCGGGCTCGGTCCACAGCATGTGGCCGCGGGTGGCAGCGCCATCCTTGATCTGATCCCAGGTGGTTCGACCCGTCGGCGGAAAGAGGAAGGTCTCGATCCGGCTACGCAGGGGCTGGTAGACCTTGAGCTTGTCCTCACCGGCGCCGGGATTGAAGACCTGAAACTTGTTGGCCTCGCGTAGGGTGGCCTCGACCACGAATTCGCCCTTCGAGGCCTCCTCGTTGCGGTACTTCACATGGTGACCGGTCTTCTGATCGACGTAGCCGTCCAGTAGCATGGTATCGGTCAGGGCCGTTTCGTCCTCGTCATCCACCAGGGGGTAGTAGAACTTGTTGAATACCGCCTTGACGGCGAGAAACAGCTCCGTCTGATACTCGGCCTCGGTCTCCTTGGCCTTCTTGTACTGGGTGTCCTCGGGGGGCAGGTCCTTCACCACCTGGTTGATGGCCCACAGGCGCTGGGCCTTTTTGTTTACGGTAAAGAGCCCGCTTGGGTCAACGGCGGTGAGGAAGATGACACGGTTCTTGTACTTCTGCCCGGCGAAGAACTTCTGAAAGTCCGTGTCAGGCCTGAGGATGACCAGGGTCGCCTTGTCACGCTCCAGCTGTATCTGATTGAGGGCGGGCAGAACTTCGAGCTTCTGGTAGCAGCGCTTGTCCTTGGGGTCGAACATCTCTCGCAGCTTGGCCTCAATCTTCTCGTCGCGGTCATGGGTGGTGCAGACATTGGCGTAGCTATTGACCTGGGCGTTGAGGTTCTTGTGACGGTGGAAATAGTAGCGCCCGGATTTGGTCTGCTCCATGTACCAGCAGGTGTCGTAGAGTTTCTTTAGAGCATCCTGAAGGCCAAGAATAGAGTGACTGGGTGCGGCCAGGTACTCGGCCAGCTCGGCCGGCGCCAGGCCCCGCGGATGCACTTCGGAGAGCGAGGCTGCAAGTATCCACTTGGCGCAGCGAGTGGCCAGGCCGTCGGTTTCTGTGTCCAGGCTTTCGGCGTGGGAGGTGCCGCTGTTGGCGATGTCGGTCTGCATCGCATCCTGGAGCGATTTCTTGATCTCTATGAAGCGGCTGGCAACGTTGGCATCGTTGAGGTCAGCCGTTTCCGACGACAGCAGATGATGCCGAGCCACCTCGGCCTCGCCCTTGCTCCAAAGGCTACGCACGATGGTGGCCATCAGGCGGATCACATCACGGGTCTTCTGAAAGCCAGGATTGTCATTGAAAGAGGCGATCAGGTGCTTGGTGGAGAAGTGGAAGGGCCAGGAGACGAGAACCTCTTCCCGCACCTTCATGGTGGGACGCCCGATGACGGCGCTGGCCTTCTTCAGTTCAGCCACATAGGCATCGGCGACGGCCTCTTTATCTTTGGTGGTGACATCCAGATCCTTGAACAACCGCCTGCGCAAGATGGCGTAGAGTTCATCCTTGCTGTTGTCCACCGGGGCGATGGTCTGGGCGCCCTTGGACATCTCGTTGTTGACACTCTGCATGGTGCCACCGAGGGTGTCGTTGGAGCGCAGAATACGGCCCAGCTCCTCGGTGCCTTGCTCCCAGTCCTTTTGCAAGTCGGCGATTACGATGACCGAACGGCGGCATTCCTTGTGGTCGCGCACCGCTCCGAATAGGTTGGTGAGCGCGATGCCAGCGAGGTTGGCAGCCCGTGTGCCCTCTTCCTTGCGCCCCTGGCTGGCCGCATGAACCAGATAAAAGGCCATCTCATCCAGGAGGATCAGGGCCGCACGGTTTTTGAGAGCGTCGCGCCATTCGGTTTCCGAAGGGGCGCGGTCTGGCGCAAAGGTAACGCCCAGCGCCTCGCCGAGGGCCACCCATACCCTTTTGTCGGTGGCCCGGCCGATAAAGGCAGCCACCACATCCGGCGCCATATCGGGTAGCGGCGACTGAAACGGCAACAGGCCGGCGAGGTGTGGGAACCGTGCCAATATCCCGGCCACGATCATGCTTTGAGTCTTGCCTCCACCCATGGATTCGGAAAGCTTGTAGATACCGCTACCGCCCCCCGTCCCCGCCATGCGGGTGAAGGCTTGACCCAGCAGCAACTCCATCCCGGAGGTCAATACGTTAGAATCCAGGAACTCGCGTGCCTCAGCCTCAGTGAGTGTGTTGAGCTCGGCAAGGTTGACGACGAAATCGGCGGTGCCGTCCAGGACGGCTGCGCGAGGCGTAAGGGCTGCAAGGGATTTCACTTCGATGTTACTCGCTTACGGTTTCCTTCTCTGTCCGCTAGGCTGGCATTATCAGGTGTCTCTATGCCGTGCCGCGCGCAATAATCCCGGATGAACACGAACACCTCCACCACAAGCGTGGGATTATCCAGCCTGTGTGTTTGGGTTCACGTCTTGAAGTATGAAATCGTCAGTCAAGGTATGTGCCCTTGAAGCAAGGCTTATAGGAACCCTATGCACTGCTGTCACAAGATTGATGGTTCGGGAAAACTGACAGCGACAAAATGACTTTACCCGGTCGCTGAATGAACGATCAATAAGTTACATAAGGCAGGGAGCGGTTTTTCTCAGTTTTCACCCCAACGACCGCAACGCAGGATAGGGTGCCATCTTTGCGCCTAGGAGGGCGTGCTTACCGCAACTGCGTCACCCCCCGCTCAGCTTCCCAATGGATGAGAACGAAATCGTTCACTCACCGACCCGTCGGAATAATTCGATGGACAACCGATACAAGATATTGCCGAGCTATTCCGCTGATAGGCTGATCAAGAAACCGAGGGCTGCGCACGAAGCTAGGGAATCGAAGAGCAGGTAGCCAACATGACTTCGTGCAGCTGACACGGCGATCGAGTGAGCAGAAGAACCCATAGCGGCCATCAAACCGACCGTGTTTACCGGGGAAAATGTCGAAGCCCGCTCCGATCTCGACCGCTTCTTTTGGATCCGTCACCCTCTCATTGTGGATGAAGGTATCCCAACGACCCAAGAGCGGCTGAGAACCTAGAAGAAGCACGCCGCCATCTCGGGGTTCCAGAAGGTGCCGGTCGCTTTAAAGCCGCCGGTCAAACACGCGCCGGATAGCGCTTTCAACACAACCGCTGCCACAGACTACAGCAAACTCGCGGAAGCGACTACGCTGGAGGCGCTTTGGGTTACGGCCACAATAGTGATCCCCTTTATTGAGCGCCTGGGTCTTCTTAATTCCTGCCCCGCAACGTCCCGCACAATGACCGATGCAGTGCCTCGAGGCCACCTCGCCAGAGCCAGTCCGGCCACTGTTTGGCCAGCCGTCCCTCGCGTTGAAGACGGGCAGGCGTCCGGAAATCGCCCCAGAGGCTCGATGTTGGGCTCTGACCCGCGCATGCCCGGATGCGACACTGAACCAGGGGCAGTTCACGGTGCAGGCAGGCATGCTCGCGGTTTCCGCCGGGACGATGTCCCGTTACACTGAGCATTCGGCAACGACACTTTCCCGGTAACGTTGCGCAGGATAAGCCTGTGACGAAGAGGAGACCGACCGATGCAGATCCAGGTCAACACCGACAGCCATATCGAAGGCGGCGCGAAGCTGACACGCCGAGTCGAAGTTGTGATCGAGAACGCCGTAGGGCGTTTCAGCGATCGCATCACCCGGGTAGCAGTGCATCTCACCGACGAGAGCAGCAGCGCCAAGGACGGCGATGACGACAAGCGTTGTGTCATCGAAGCGCGGCTCGCGGGCCTGCAACCGATCGCCGTGAGCCATCAGGGCCCAGCCTTGGAGCAGGCTTTGAGCGGCGCTGCCGACAAACTGGAAAAGAGCCTCCGGCGGATGCTCGGTCGACTGGACGACCCCAGAGCGCGCTCCTCCTCCAGCGGCGAGCCGCCGATCTGACCATCTAAGGAGTGATCATGCACCACCTGACCCAGGATCATCTGCTTAAGTTACTGGCTGCCCATCAACCACCGTGCATCTCCCTGTACCAACCCACTCACCGGCATTACCCGGAGAACCATCAAGATCCTATCCGATTCAAGAATCTGATCCGGGAGATAGAGGAATCGCTGCGGCGCCAGTACCCGACGCGCGACGTTCGAGAACTTCTGCAGCCGTTTCAGGCACTGGCCGCTAACGGTGACTTCTGGAACCACACCCGCGACGGTCTGGCCATGTTTGTCTGTCATGGGATCCTCGACAGCTTTCAACTCCAGCGATCGCTTCCCGAGCGGGTGGTCGTCGCTGACAGCTTCCATCTTAAGCCGCTGTTCCGGTATCTCCAATCGGCGGATCGTTTCCAGGTATTGAGCCTGACCCGCGACAGTGCCATGGTGTTCGAAGGCGACCGCTACGCCCTCGATGCCGAAGTGCCAAGCGATGATTTCCCCTCCCGGTTGGAGCAAGTGGTGCCGCCTCCGCGCACCGAGCCTGGGATGTCGGTGGCCAGCTCAAGCGCGGGGGTAGGCAGTCCCAAGATGCTTCGTGGGCATGACGAAGGCAAACAAGCGATCGACACCGAGAAGTTTTTTCGGGCCGTGGACCGGGCTGTCACAGCGCAGTTCTCCAAGCCTTCCGGGCTGCCCCTGGTGCTTGCATCACTTTCCGAACAACAGGCATTGTTCCGCCGTGTGTCGCAGAACCCGCTGCTGCTGGCCGAGGGGGTAAACGGAAATCCCGCAGAGTTAAGGGAGGATGAGCTACGACAACAGGTATGGCAGGTTCTAGAACCCCACTACCTGGCACGTCTGCAGCAGTTGCAGGAAAGCTACCATGCCGCAGCAGCCCGACAGGCTGGCTCAGCCGATCTCGCCGATGTGGCGAAAGCGGCGGTCTTTGGCCGTGTGGGAACGCTCCTGGTCGAAGCAGAGCGTACCCTTCCGGGCCTCATCGACCCAGCCTCGGGATCGATTCGTCCCGCCGAGCTGGGCTCTCGCCGAGTTGACGACATGCTCGACGATCTGGCCGAGCTGGTGTTCATCAAGGGCGGCAACGTCGTGGTCGTTCCTGGGGAACGAATGCCGACATCGTCAGGACTCGCCGCCATCTACCGATTCTAAGGACTCAATCCGGACGAGGGTCGTCGGGTACGCACTACGCGGTTCAAATGGAGCGAGAGCGACGGCACAGCGCTCGACGGATATTCCGGCCTTGTTCGGCAAGAGCATAGATAGGAAAGAAAACGGCCATGAAGTATGTTGAAGTCATTGCCGATGCGGGTAGTTCCGACACCGTGCTAGCCATTGCCGATAAAGCTCAGACGCACGACTGGACACTAATTTTTTGGTGCTGGTCGCCTTATCAAGGTTGTGGCTGGGATAGGTCTCATTGAAAACAACGTCGCTGTGGTGATCGGCGCCATGGTGATCGCCCCACTGCTGGGGCCTAACCTGGCGCTGAGTCTCGGCACGGCTCTAGGCGACATCCCACTGACCCGAAAAGCAGCGAAAACGCTCCTGGCCGGGATACTGCTGGCCGTGTTCCTGTCTGGGGCGGTGGGGATCATCTGGCCTGCTGACCTGTCAAGCCCTGAACTGATGTCACGTACCGAGGCGGGTCTGGATTCGGTCGCGCTCGCGCTCGCCTCCGGTGCAGCAGCCGCATTGTCACTGACCACAGGCCTCTCGAGCGTGCTAGTAGGCGTGATGGTTGCCGTGGCATTATTGCCCCCCGCCGCCACATTGGCGCTCATGTTGGGGCATGGCAACACTGAACTCGCGATCGGAGCAACGTTGCTGTTGGCGATCAACATCGTGTGCGTCAACTTGTCCAGTAAGGTCGTTTTCTTCGTCAAAGGCATTCGACCCCGTGCTTGGCGAGAAAAGGAGCGATCCAAACGTGCGATGGCCGTCTACCTTTCAGGATGGCTGGTGAGTCTAGTTCTCTTGGTGCTCGCCATCTATGTACGCCGTTTCGTGACACACTAGCCTTAGAAGCTGCTCTAACAATGGGCCATGGTCATCGTTTCGTAAGAGTTGCCCTGGAGCACACCGCCGGTCCCCAAGCCTTCGGCAGCCGAATCCCTTGCGGCAAGGGTGTGTGCGGCAGGGATGCCGGACCCAAGCCGACAGGGACGTCTTCACGGCGTCCCTTGCGCCAAGGGATCGGCTGCTCCCAGGGCAACGGTCGTCAAACGGCCGAAACGATGACCAACGCCTAAAATGTCGCGAGCGCCGGATTCGTAAGGCGCGCGCTGGCAATGGAATCGACCGGAACAATTTTGAACAGCGTTAACCTGGCCCGAAGGGGCGAGCCCCAGGGATGGGGCGAGTAACCGCCAGAGTGTACAAAAGAGGACACGAGGCAGGACCAGTATGACGAGCGGCTGTGCAACGCTGCGATAGCCAGCGGAGCCGCTTTCGAAACAGCTTCGAAATCGCTCTTGCAAACCCTTCACCGTCATCGTCAAGACGAGATGGGTCATGTCCCCGGGCTATGACTGGATTCTCAGCAGAGAGCCGGCTACCATGGCGACCGTTGCGACACCGGGGTGTCGCTGCCTGTGCGGGCGCTCTGGGTCACTCTGAATGACGGGCTCTCTCCCTGCCCGAGCGAATAGGTTGATTGTGATCCGCATGCCAGGGCATTCGTATCGCGGCCCACTCCCTCCGTTAGACGCGAGTCAGCGAAGTTTGAGCACGCGCCTTGTGCAGCACGTCGTCATGCTCGCTTCAGCCATCGGAGAGCGAAATCTATGGCACTATCGGGAGCTGACGGCGGCCGCTCGCTATATCAGCGACTGCCTACAATCGAGCGGCTACACGGTCTCCGAGCAACCGTTTCGGGTGCAAGGAAAATCTGTCGTCAACCTTGAAGCAACCCGGCACGGCTCCACCCGGGAACGGGAAATCGTGGTGCTTGGGGCTCACTACGATTCGGTGCTCGGGTCGCCTGGCGCTAACGACAACGCGACCGGAGTGGCTGCACTCATCGAAATCGCCCGCTCGTTGGCCGACAGAGAAACGGCCCGCACGGTGCGATTTGCAGCCTTTGTCAATGAGGAGCCACCCTTTCACCGCACCCATCACATGGGGAGCTGGGTGTATGCGCAGCGGGCAAGAAGGCGAGGCGACGCTATCGTAGCCATGCTATCCCTTGAAACCTTGGGCTACTATTCCGACCAAGAGGGCAGCCAGCGGTACCCCTTTCCCTTCGCATTTTTTTATCCCAGCACTGGAAACTTTATCGGTTTCGTCGGCAACCTGAAGTCCAGCGGTCTCGTGCGCCGCACCGTGACGAGCTTTCGCGCCCATGCCCGCTTTCCGTCCGAGGGCTCTGCCGCCCCTGGATGGTTACCTGGGATCGGATGGTCCGATCATTGGGCATTCTGGAAGCACGGTTACCCCGCGATCATGATTACCGATACGGCGCTATTTCGTTACTGGCAATACCACACCAGCGCTGACCGACCCGAGGTCGTGGATTATGATCGATTCACGCGCGTCGTGTCGGGCTTAACCCATGTGGTGATCGACCTTGCCGACGCCGCCGTTCCCTAGCCCGTGAAGGTCGAGCAGGACATGCCCGCGTCAGTCGGCTGGACTGTCACCGAAGGCGATCTCATCCCTCCTGCTCGAACTCCGCTGCTCCCTGCAAGGCGCGGCAAAGACCCAGGGCCAGTTGCCACCGTTCGTTAACCATGAGGCAAATCGATGTCGAAAATAGCGAGTTCTCCAAGGGATAAGGCACTGATTCCATTGACCATCGCCGTAATGACCGTCTCGGATACCCGCAATGAGGACACGGATAAATCAGGCCAACTGCTGGTCGACCGATTAACTGAGGCAGGGCATATACTGGGCGAGAAAGCGATCGTCGCGGACGATATCTATCAAATACGCGCCATCGCCTCGCGCTGGATAGCCGATCCGCAAATACAGATCGTCATAACCACGGGCGGCACCGGCCTGACCGGCCGCGACGGCACCCCGGAGGCGATTTCACCGTTACTGGACAAGCGAATCGAAGGATTCGGAGAGATTTTCCGTATGCTGTCATTCGAAGAGATCCGAACCTCCAGCCTCCAATCCCGGGCACTCGCCGGTGTCGCCAACGGCACTTATGTTTTCTGCCTACCTGGCTCTACCGGCGCCTGCCGCACGGCGTGGGACAAACTCCTACGAGAGCAACTCGATCACCGCACGCAACCGTGCAATCTGGTTCAGCTCCTGCCTCGATTGCAGGAGATCTAGACCCCAACCAAGAGATATCGACGGGCACTCTATCGGGGAGAAAGCCGCCCAACCCTCGACCGGCAACGCCCGCCGACTGCCGCTATCGCATCACGAACCCGCGGAACCTCCCGCAACGAGGCGACCCCCTATAGGAGCCGCCCGATGCCCTTCGCATCCGGCCTATTTTTTCTCCCGCGAGGGCACCCACAGCAATGCTTCCCCGTCGAGCACCTGGGTATCACCGACGAAACAGTCCGTCTTCAAGGTCACTCGGTTTTTTTCCAGATTGATATCCTTCACCGTCGCCCGCGTGGTCACGGTCTCCCCAATGCGGGTAGGAGCCAAGAACTTCATCGTTTGGCTCATATAGAGACAACCCGGCCCCGGCAGTTTGGTCCCCAGTACTGCGGTAATGTTACTCGCCACCAGCATACCGTGGGCAATGCGTTCCTTGAACCGTTCTTCCTTGGCGAAATCACTGCTTAGGTGGGTAGGGTTAGTGTCCCCGGAGAGCCCGGCAAAAATCTCGATAGCCGCCTCAGTAATGGTCTTCGAGTAGATTGCAGTCGTCCCCACCTGGAGATCTTCGATATATTTCCCATGCAGTTCTTCAAATACACTCATGCTCGCTACCTTATCGTTATTGCCTGCTTCGTTATCCTGCTATACAAATACCCGCGGTCGATCCGCAACAGCGGGAAACGGTATGCAGTCCCAAGACGGCTCAACCATGGCTTGAGAAGCTGTGGCCATGATCATCGTTTCGTCAGGGTTGCTCTTCGCAGCCTACCTTCGGCGCCTAAGCCTTCGGCAGCCGAATCCCTTGCGACCCAAGAGTCGGGCGCGGCAAGGATGCCGACCCCCAGCCGACAGGGACGTCTTCACGGCGTCCCTTGCGGCCGGGGGTCGGTGGCCCCAAGGGCAAAGATAATCAAACGGCCGAAACGATGACCAACGCCGGCACTGTACTTCAGGACGTTCGCAATCACAAGGTTACCCCGCCGCCAGCCCCGCTAGTCATAATCCTCATCCTTCCACCGACGAATCGTCGCAAAAACCTCCGACGCTTTCCCGAGCTTCCGTCCGAGGTAGCGCTCGGCAGCTGCCACGACGCCGGGCACATGACTTCTCAGAAAGGGGTTAGTCCTCAGTTCAAGTCCCAGGGTCGAAGGCACCGTGGGCCGGTCTTCGTCCGTCAGTGCGTAGGCCTTTGCCTCACGCTCCCTCAGGTCAACGTTGTCGGGCTCCACCCATTTGGCAAAGCCGATGTTATCCAGCGTGTATTCATGGGCGCAGTACACCTGTGTCTCAGAAGGAAGCGCTGCGATCCGCTCGAGCGAACGATGCATTTGCTCAGCACTGCCTTCGAATAAACGTCCGCAGCCAACGGAAAACAGCGTATCGCCACAGAACAGCATGCCATGACCGTAGTACGCGATGTGGTCCAGCGTATGCCCTGGCACTTCCAAGATACGAAAGCTGGCGTCGACACCCGGCACGGCAATCTCCTCGCCCTCTACGAGGGGGTGGGTAATCCCCTGGATCTTGTTATTCCTCGGCCCGAAGACCGGCAACCCGGGGTAGCGCCTCGCCAAGGCGGGTAGGCCGCCCACATGATCTCCGTGATGATGGGTCACCAAGATAGCCGACGGCTCCAGGCCCCGGGCATCGAGCTCCCGAATCACGGGAGACGCATCACCAGGATCGACGATCGCTGCAAAGCGACTACCGAGGACGGTGAGGGCCCAAATGTAGTTGTCTCGAAACGCTGGTATTGGAAAAACTCGAAGCATCGCCCTTGCGACAACCCACTATCAATCCTTCAGCCCTTCCCACGTGGATCGGGCCGGGGGCGTGCAAAAGGGTCCCTCCCGCCCCCGGCCGCAAGCGGGCCAACCGAATGAACCGTTATACCCCGATCACTCACCCCGAAAGACGGCTTTACGTTTCTCTACAAAAGCGGTCATACCTTCTTTCTGATCGGTGGTCGCAAAACACAACCCAAATATCTCGCTTTCTAGTAATCCCGCACTGTCGAGGTCCATGTGTTGTCCTCGCTGCACGGCTTCCTTGGCCAGCCGTACCGCCACCGGTCCTTTGCCAGCAATGGTTCGGGCAACCTTCAAGGCCTCTTCCATCAGCTGATCCGCCGGATAGACATGGTTAACGAGCCCGATGGCAATCGCTTCCTCGGCTTTGACATTGCGCCCAGTAGTGATCATCTCAATAGCCATCGCGGTTCCCACGCGGCGCGTCAGCCGTTGGGTACCCCCAAATCCAGGAGTCACACCGAGATTGACCTCAGGTTGGCCAAACACTGCTTTATCACTGGCTATGATCCAGTCGCAGGCCATTGCCAACTCATTGCCCCCTCCCAGGCAGTACCCATTCACGACCGCTATGGTCGGTACAGAAAGGTGCTCCAAGCTGCGCAACACTCGAAGTCCCTGCTGGGAGAAAGCCTTGGCTTGCATGGCCTGAAGACCCTGCATCTCAGCAATATCGCCGCCTGCCACGAAGGCCTTTTCGCCAACGCCGGTCACGAGCAGAACTCGCGCACCGCGGTCACTGCTTACCGTATGGATCGCAGACTCCATCTCGCTGACCGTCTCCGCGTTCAGGGCGTTCAGCACCTTGGGGCGATTGATGGAAAGGAGGTAAATACCGCTTTCTGGCTGTTCAAGGAGAATATTTTGGTAGGTCATTGCATATCCCTAGCATTCTTACCTCATGGGCGGAAGCAGCCTCTTAGGGCTTGCGAACAAACCGATTTTTCACAAGCTCTGAGGCCCAGTTCGAACTCCAAGGCAACTCCGCCGCCAAACAGCGGGCATGCCCCGAACCCCCAAAGGGCTACTTCGGTGCCATTCGAATGGCTCCATCGAGCCTGATCACCTCACCGTTTAACAACTCGTTACTGAGGATATGCATGACGAGACTGGCAAACTCCTCCGGGCGCCCAAGCCGCGAGGGGAACGGAACCTGCTTGGCGAGGCTGTCCTGCACATTCTGCGGGAGCCCGAGCAGCATCGGCGTTCCGATCAATCCGGGGCAGATAGTCATCACACGCACACCCACCGAGGCCAGCTCGCGCGCTGCCGGCAGCGTGAGTCCAACGACACCTGCCTTGGAGCTAGCGTAAGCAGTCTGGCCAATCTGCCCATCAAATGCGGCAATCGAGGCCGTATTGATGATCACCCCCCGCTCTCCCGACTCCGTCACCGGCTCCAAACCGGCCATATCCGCAGCCGCGAGCCGCATGACATTGAATGTGCCGATGAGATTGATGTTAACCACCTTCACATAATCATCGAGCGGCATCGGTCCCTCTCGGCCCACCATTTTCTTCGGTGGCGCCACACCGGCGCAGTTGACGCAAATCCGTGCTGCCCCGTGCGCCTCCCGGGCCCGCGCCAGGGCCGCTTCCATACTGGCCGAATCAGCCACATCACATTGGATGGCCAGCCCTCCAATCTCCTTCGCGACGGCCTCAGCAGCCTCTAGATTCATGTCCAGCAGCGTGACTTTGACTCCGGAACGAGCCAGCTGTCGTCCGGTTTCTGCCCCCATACCTGAACCACCACCGGTGATAATCGCTGCATGTCCATCAATATTCATTTCCACCTCCGTACTTCTTTCTTACCTATTAACGACCCAAGTGCTCGCGCTGCGCGTCCACTCCGGAGCACGAAATACTGCACGCATCGTGGGCCTAACGAAACGATGACCGGCACCCTAACCCTAAAAACAGGCCAACAACTCGCCCCGTGCTTTACCGACCGGTTTCGAATCGACAGCCGACTCTTCAAGATGGTCGCTTGAGGAAATTCGCGCTCAACTCCCTAAACTGGGCCGTTGCCGCCTGATGGGCCCACTCGAACAACACCATCTCCTTAGTCACCACCTGCACCCCCGCCGTGCGCATACGCGCCAAAGCTATATCCACATCCCGTTCATTACGAGACGACACCGCATCGGCCACCACAAACACATCTTTCCCCGCCTGGCACAAACCCAAGGCGGTTTGCAGCACGCACACGTGTGCCTCGATGCCCGCGAGCACCATCTGCATTCTGCCGACAGCCTCGATTCGAGCGTTGCAGTGAGGCGCCTCGGCGCAGGAGAAATGCACCTTCTCCATCCAGACATCCCGTGGTGCAAGCGTCTGCAGGGGCGCCACCGTGGGGCCTAGTCCTGCCGGATACTGCTCAGAGATCAGCATCGGAACACCCACTACCGACGCTACCCCCATCAGCCAAACACAGTTCGCCACCAAGTCCTCCGGATTGCGCACAGCCGGAACCAGTTTCTCCTGAACATCCACAATCAACAAACAGGAGTTGTGCGCACGAAGCAGCTTGCTATCCATTTGCCTCTGAGCTTGTGAGAAAACCTGCTGCGCGACCCGATAGCGGCGTTGGGCGGTGCTCGCTCCTCGCCTATTTATCTGATATGTCTCGTCGCTGCGCTCCGTCCGCCTGGCTCTCAGGCGGCTTGCGACGGTTTCTTTGACGACGCAACCTCTCAGGCCACGAACCGCCCGGAGCTTCTCACCTCCGCCGAGTTATTGAAACACAACGGGCGAAAAAAACCCACCATTGGTAGGGATGATCGGGGAAAACAGCTTCTCACCGGCTCAGGCTAAATTCCAACCGCTGGATCGAGCGCTCGTCGGTAGCTCGAGCAAAACTCAATTCCGTGAACTGCACGCGATCCTGGGCCGTCACCAGTATGGCCGTTGATGAGCGTGTGCCATAGGTGTCAGTGCCGATAAAGATCGGTGACAGCAAGCGTTCCCAGACCACCCCGACACCGGTATCCGGCAACTGGTCATCGGGTGGACGGGTCCGATCGGCGAGCAACCGCAGTAAATCCCTGTCTGAGAGCGAGCCATTCGCCAGTATCCGTCGAAACTCAGCCTTACCTCGGACCACCTTAGGCCACGGTGTGTCGAGCAAGTGGTTGCTCAGGCCATAAAGCCCGGGCCTCAGGCGCCGCGCTCCAACGCCCTCGCTGGCGTAATACCAGAGCTCGTGCCGATCGCCGACCAACAGATTAAAGCCATTGTACAAAGTGGCCCTGGCAGATATCGCTTGACAATAGGCCCGCGGGGAAACCTCGCCACAAAGATAATCCCTCACTAACTGCCCCCGGGACAGCGCCCCGACCCGATTGCGATCAGGATCTCGGAAATTAGTCACCGCCGCAAAGCGGCCCTTGCGAGTCACTCCGAGCCAAGTGCCAAACGCTTCCAAGTCCCTGCCCGCCAACACCTGTGGCGCATCGGCCCAGAAATGCGCCGCCGCACTGGCCCGTCGATAATACTCGTCGCGATTAGCGGCCACCAGAAACGGGTAATCGGCGCGTTGTCGGTAAGCAACAAATATGAGACACATTTAGGATACCGTTAACGCTGAGAGCTTGTGAAGAAATCTGCTACACGACCCGATAGCGGCGTTGGGTGGTACTCGCTCTTCGCCTATCTGTTTGAAGGGATCGCTCGCTAACCGTTGGGGCTTCCGCTTACGTTTACGTGAACGTCAACATAAGGTAACGTACACAATAGCGACCCGCAGAAAAATTGAGCCATGGTCATCATTTCGGGGGTATTTCTACGTTATGATGACACATCTGGGGGCAAGACCGATTAACGTCGGCCAGCAAATCTGCCGGCGCCGCGACGGTACGATGTCATTATCGAGGAAGGTAGTGCCGGCACTGCGCCGGTGCCGTGCTAGGGCGTCGGGGAAAAAACCTCCTCATGGTAGAAATCGGGGGTCGTTTGCTTAAGTTGGATTTCGAGTGTCTCGCGACGCTTGCCATCACTGCCACAAAGGGGTGCGTGCTCCATCTCGCTTACGGCGGTACTGCAATCCTCACCGGCGCTCAGGTCCTATAAGTGTGCCCCCACCGGCGCATCGTTTGCGATGTGTGCCGAGGGGAGACTACGGGTTTGTCCACAATGCGGCTCGCATCGATTCCTCAGACCACAGCCGCAGCAACTGAAGGGGGAAGATTTGCATGGGTAATGTTTCTGATCCGACTGTCATCGTGGGTGCCGCACGCACCCCGATGGGTGGAATGAACGGTGTGTTAAGCAGTGTCACCGCGCCGCAGCTGGGCATGGACGCCATAAAGGCCGCTGTAGAGCGAAGCGGCATCGCTCCACACGATGTCGGCGAGGTCATCATGGGCACCGTGCTGCCCGCAGGCCAACAAGGCGCGCCTGCCCGCCAAGCGGCGCTCGGCGCCGGCATCCCTGCCGCCGCTGGATGCACGACCATCAACAAGATGTGCAGTTCGGGCATGAAGGCAGCCATGCTTGCTGATTGCATCCTGCAGACGGGCGGCAGTCAGGTCATGGTGGCTGGCGGCATGGAGAGCATGACCAACGCCCCTTATTTATTGCTGAAAGGTCGCCAGGGATACCGTCTCGGTCACGGCGACCTGAAGGATCACATGTTCTACGATGCCTTAGAAGATCCCCATCACGGCGGCAAACTGATGGGCGAGTTCGCTGAGGACACGGCGCTTACCTATCAATTCACCCGTGAGATGCAAGACGAATTTGCGATTCGCTCATTGGCGCGAGCCAAGAAAGCGGTGGAGGACGGCACCTTTCGCAAGGAGATCGTGCCGATGATGGTGAAGCAGGGCCGAAAGGAACTGGTGGTCGATAAGGACGAGCAGCCCCTAACAGCCGATCCCACCAAGATTCCTACGCTGCGACCGGCGTTCAAGAAAGACGGCACCATCACGGCCGCCAATGCAAGCTCGATTTCAGACGGCGCCGCTGCCTTGGTCATGATGAAACTCTCGGAAGCAGAGAAGCGCGGGGTGACACCATTGGCCCAGGTGATGGGGCACTCGACCTTCTCCCAGGTCCCCGAGCTGTTCACCACAGCCCCTGTGTATGCGATCCGGCACCTACTCGATCAACTCCATTGGAAAGCGAGGGACGTTGACTTCTGGGAGATCAACGAAGCCTTTGCGACCGTCACCATGGTGGCGATGCGCGATATCGCGATACCCGACGACCGGATCAACATTCACGGTGGGGCCTGCGCTCTCGGCCATCCTGTGGGCTGCTCGGGAACCCGCATTATCGTCACCCTGCTTCATATCTTAGAAAAGTACGAAGCGAAACGTGGCATCGCTGCGCTTTGCGCGGCCGGCGGGGAAGCTACGGCGTTCGCGATAGAGCGTTTGAGCTAGCCGTACAAATGCTCCTGCACTGACCGACCGGGGCGGCGTTGTGGGGCGCCGTCCCGGGCTCCTGCGCGAGTCATCGAGATATCAACCAGCGTAGATGGTGGCACTAAGCGCTCGTGGACGATCCTGCATCCTCCGTCTCAAGTCGTTTCAGGAGGAGCTTCCGTTGCCGTCACGACGAGGTTCGCTTGGACGCCTGGCGGATCTCCTTGATGCTTTCTTCCACCCGGTCGCGGATTACTTTGAGCGCATCCGCATTCGCGTTGGTGACCAGATCTGTCATCTCTCGGAGAGTTGACAACGCCCGTTCCATAAGCTGTTTGAAAAGCTCCCCTTGCTTCGCCGCGGCCTTGGCGGGGGACTTGCTTGCCGACAGATCCGTCAGTGCTCCAGACGCTTCAGTCAATGCCTGTTTCAGCATTTCCATTTGCCGGTCTAACATCGCTCGCCCCGCTTCAAAGGCACGCTGATTCGCCAAGGTCAAAGCCTCCACATTCTTGCGCTGAGCTTCCAGCACTGAGCGAACATCCACCCCCGGAAGCTCGACGTGACTCAAAGCTTTACTCAGCTCCTCCATCATCTCTGAGGGATCAAACACGGTCATGACCTTACTGAGATCGACCGCGTACTTGGTGTCGATCTCGCGCTCCGCTGCCGCCCAATCCTCCATCGGATTGCCACCGAAAAAGCCCCGCTTTTCGGCACGGTAGTAGGCGGCCTCGGCGATCATGCGCCATCTTTCCAACGGCGTGACGGGCTGCTTGCGACCCGACTCAACCGTCGGCTTCTCTGTCACCTTGGACGCAGGTGCCGTTTTCGCCGTTGATTTGCTGCTCGCCGCCACCTTCGAGGGCGATTTCCTTGGGCTCTTCTTCGTTTCCGTTTGTTTTGTTTCGTTGACCATCGCGATTTCTCCCTACACACTTAACCATTTGGGGGATGAGGTATCCGCCAACGCCCGCTCGGCATTGGACTCACCGGCCGGTTGTTCAGCGGTGTTAAGCGATCGAGATCAAAGCTATTGCCTTGAGAGCACTCAGCGTGACAGCGAAGTGATGCGGCTACAGATATCACGCTTGACTCACCAAACAGCATTCCAGCAGCGACCCCATGAACGAATTCGCCTTACCCTATGCCTGAAACTGTCTCCCCCAGAGAGAATATACTCGCTGACCGCAGCACGCTAGCCGATCGCTCACTAATCGTGCGTAGGCCATGGTCATCGTTTCGTCAGGACGGCTTTCGGAGCGCATCATTGCCGCCCACGCCGCCTCCCCTGACCCCGGGGCAAGGGTAATAAAACCGGCGAAACGATGACCCACGCCGCTACTGGAAGACTAGAGTCGGTTCTCGTGCGCGAGCCGTTCACAGCCGATAACCCAGTGATCAGCCGATGACTACGACCGAACGCCTCTCCAGAGAGTTGTCGCTGAGAGGCTTTTGCGATAGGGTTTAGAGGCCATTCCGGCCGTAGTTATCGTTTCGTCAGATTGACTCTGCGGAGCTTAGCGGCAGTCCAAATCTGTAGGTAGCCGGGCCCTTGGGTCAAGGGGAGCTTGTAAAAAACTGTACCGAGTAGCCGCGAGCGATGCAAATAGCCCGCAGCGACGAGACAGGTCGGGGCGAGGGACGAGCACCGCCCGACGCGGCTATCGGGAGGCGCAATAGGTTTGTTCGCAACCTCTGAGTCCGACAGGGATGCCGGCCTCAACTCTACATTGATATCTGCGCAGCGTCCCTTGCCACCAAGGGTGGCTGCAATGTCAAGGCAAGAGTAACGCTAAATAAGGTACGTAAACGATGACTGCCACCGGCAATGCCCAACCGGGCAAGCAACCTTTGGAATTATATTCGGAAAGCGGCCCAGGACGAGTTAGGGTAGTGAGGTAGCCATGTTCGAATACGATCAGCCGATAGTTCAGGCCTTGCTCGCGAACAGCGAGCAGTTTCGCGATTTGTACAAAGAACACCACGACCTTAAAGAAAAAGTGCGAAACGCAGAGCTCGGGATCCTACCGGTGGACGACTTCGCCCTCGGTACGATGAAGAAACAAAAGCTGCTAGCCAAGGACAAGATGGCGCGCATGATCGAGCAATATCGCAAGGAGCGCGAATCGTCGCCTGGTACTCAGGCAGAACTGTAAGTCAGCACGCTGCTGCGCAACCCCGACGGCGGTGCTAAGAAGCTGTTTTAAAAATGTCGCGATCGCCGCCTGAGCAAGGCGCACGGCGGCGACAAAATCGTCTGGAACGATTATGAACAGCTGGAAGCTGGCCCCGAAGGGGCAAGCCCCAAGGATGGGGCGAGTCACAACCGCATTGTACAAACGAGTACATGAGGATTCTGAGCCGCCGCGTAACGCAGCTCGGGCAAGTGCAGCAGTCCTTTAAACAGCTTCGCAGGGGTTGCGCAGTTTTACCTTCACCGTTAGCGCCGCCACGCTGTTCCCTGAAGGATTGTCAAAAAACCGTTGCGAACGGCCGGAGAGTCAGGCAGACGGCGCAAAGCCGAGAGGCCTATCCGATAGATCGGCATGGAACCAGCGCCGCCCAACGCGGTCATCGGGTGACGTACCAGGCTTTCCCAGGCGCTTAAGCCGCCGACCCCAACAACATATCCTTCGCCTGATTGATCTTTGCCGCAAGAAAATTGGAACCGCCGCGGTCGGGGTGAACTCTCAGCATTAGGCGTCGATGCGCCTCGATCACCTGTGCACGGCTGGCTCCTGGATCCAGGCCGAGCACAGCGTAGGCTTCCTCCCGACTCATCTGCGTCTGGCCGGCAAAATCTCTCCCAGGCGCTTCCTTGGCTCCATGTGTCTCGCGCCAATCCTCGCCATGAACGCGATCGAGATACGCCTCAAGCAGGTTTGCGGACGGTGGGTCTAACTTTCTGTAGTCATCGAGCAGCTCCAACAACTGCTCCAGTGTCAAGGCACCAAGCGGGTGGCCTTTGCCGCGTCCCTCCAATATCTCACCGCTCATGTCACCGCTGCCATGGTCAAGCACCATGCGCAAAAACCGGGTCTCGATCTCCGAGTGTTTGCCTTGACTAGGTCCGGCCCGCGAACCAAAAATCGATTTCATGGCCCCATAGGCATGGGTCACCGTGAGCAACCGTTGCACCAAGGGAATCGCTGCCCCCAGCGCGGCGACTAACCAATTGCCGCGTAGAACCAGCAGCAGTACCACCCCAATTCCCACAGCGACCCATACCATTCTGACCAGCTGGGATCGAGCCGCAGGCGGGACACGTTTCAGCCAGCTGATGAACATCATGATGCCAAGCAATAGCAGCAGGCCAAAAACCAGATTTGGCCCCATAGCGGCTAACCTCCCTTAAGCTGGTGTTCGAGCTGGTGCGCCACACCACCTTCTCGCTTACCCAGATCCGCTAGCGCCTGGCGCCCCCCGGCTGCGTAGGCTGCCACCGCACGCAGCAGATCCCTCAGCTGCTGCGGACTGCTCGCGTCGAAGTGACAATAGGCGCCCCCGGACAGTCGGGCGATCTCTTGAAACGACCTGGCCGCTACCCGATCGTGGCCCTCGTGAAAGACAAAGGCAGGCACCCCGAGAAGACCCAATTTCCCGGCACGATCACAAAGCCGATCGATATCCTCCTCCATACAGTCGCCGACAAACACAAGGGCATTGACCCGAGCACGCTTCGTCTCAGCAATCACGTGGTCGAGCACCCGCTCGATCTGTGTCATGCCACCGACGCACCGAACCCTCGCCATGTAAGCCAGCAAATCCTCTGAGCGATGGCACCAAGGGCTCGCCTCGAATTCCTGGTATCCCCGGTAGGAGCAGAGCTGGATATCCAGACCGCCCAGAGCCGCGGCCCCTTGAAACATCTCGGCCTGTAGATGGCACGCCCGATCCCAAGTTGGCTCCCGACTCGCCGTGGCATCCAAAGCGAATAGCAGCCGCCCTCGAGGAAGGTCGGCTCGGCGCCTCGGCGTTGAGGCCACTTTGCGCAGAAACGCGTCGACCTCCGCGTTCGACGATCGCGCCGGCACGTCCGACGGGTTTGTTTTTCGAATCGAAGCCATCGCTCTCTCGGAGGTTATGAAAAACCTGCTACACAACCCGATAGCGGCGTTGGACGGTGCTCGCTCCTCGCCTGTCCGCCTGGCTCTCGGCCCGCTGGTGACGGGTTTTTCACCACCTCTCAGCCCTCGTTACCCGCACCCGGGACGGTCGGTCGGCCTTCAAGCATCTGCACAGGCGAGCCCATCCCCAGATCCCCCTGCTAATAAGGTTATAATTTCTCGATAGCGCTCGCCACTTGCGACACCCCGGGGGGTATTTTGTCCGACTCATCGTTGTCCTATGCCCATTCACGGCGGATTTCTCCAAACCTAAAGTCCTACCGCCACGCCCTTCCAAACGGCTATCGACTGCTGTGGTATCGCACCGAGCGGGTGCTCGGCCAAGGCGGATTCGGCATCACCTATCTGGCCAACGATACCAACCTGGATCGCCATGTGGCCCTCAAAGAATATCTGCCCATCGATCTGGCCCTGCGTGAGGGTGATCACTCGGTCCATCCCATCACCGTTAACCGAGCCCAAACGTACCGCTGGGGGCTCGATCGATTCGTCGCTGAGGCCCGCGCCCTGGCCCGCTTTAAACACCCCAACATCGTTCGAGTCCACACGGTGTTTGAGGCCAACAACACCGCCTACATGGTCATGGAGTACGAGCAAGGTGCTGACCTGGAAGCGCTCTTCAGCGCCCATCGCTACACCCATGAGACGGATCTTTTGGCTCTGATGTTCCCGCTGCTCGATGGTCTGGAACACATGCACGCGGCGGGTTTCATCCATCGCGACATTAAGCCGTCGAATATCTATGTGCGCACCAATGGCAGCCCGGTATTGCTCGATTTTGGCTCGGCGAGGATGGCGCTGGGTACCCAGACACAAAACCTAACCGGCCTCTTTACACCTGGCTATGCTCCCTACGAGCAATACGGGGGGCAAGGTGGGCGGCAGGGCCCGTGGGGTGATATCTACGCCTTAGGAGCCACGCTTTATCGAGCCGTGGCCGCTCGCCCGCCCGTCGATGCCATTTCTCGAGGTGAGGCTCAGCTCGGTAGGCGGCGCGATCCCCTGAGCCCCGCCATGGAGGTCGGTAAGGGACAGTATAGTCCTCGCTTTCTGCTCGCGATCGACGCGGCTCTCCGCTTCTCACCGAGCGAACGCCCCCAAGACATTGCCAGCTGGCGCCGCTGCTTTCCTCCCCCATCCTCGCAGGCGGCGCGGCGCCTCGTGGTACCTCGGTGGCTACGGCATACGGCTGAATTCGGTGCCCTTGGGCTAGCCGGGATATTGATCGGCGTGGCTCTCGTCACCGTCTTGCTGCCCGAGCATCGCCCGCCACCGGCCAAGCCCGCCGCACCGCAATCCCGCCCGGAAACCCCTCCACCGCCCGCCAGGGCGCCCGACGAGCCGTTACTAACCCCAGCGCCAGAAGCACCGCCGGCCAAACCCGAGGTCGCTCAACCCGCCGTCGAACCGAGCAAGGCGGTCCCCGTCACGGTGGACGATGCTCCCCCCGAACCCCGGCCTCCTTCCGTGTCTGTCGTCGCACCTGTCACCCCGGAAACAACGCCCGCACCCGAGGTGCCGGTCGAGACCCCCTCGAGATCACCGCCAGCGGTACCGGCCGGGGAAACGACCCCGACAGCAGGGCCTCCATCGGAAACACCTGGCGCAATCCCCAAACAACGGCCTGCGGCTCCTCAAGCATCCTTAAAGACCGCCTTAGCGGACTACCACCGAGCGCTACAGTATGCCACCGGAGAGGGTGTACCCAAAGACGACACGCAAGCCGCAGCATGGCTCTTGAGGTCGGCAGAGCAGGGTTATGCTGAAGCCCAGTATCAGCTCGGCCTGCTCCATGATCAGGGCAAAGGAGTCGTGATGGACCCCTCCCAGGCTGCCCATTGGTATCAAAAAGCAGCGGCCCAACGCGTCGCTGCCGCCCAGCACAACCTTGCCGTGCTCTACGACCGCGGCAAAGGCATCGAGGCCGACCCCGAGAAGGCCGCCAAGTGGTATGCAGAGGCTGCCGCTCAAGGGCTTCCCGCAGCACAGGTAGGGCTAGCGCTGCTCTACGAAAAAGGTCGGGGAATACCGCAGGACTTCGAGCAGGCCGCTCGATGGTACCGCGCGGCCGCCACTCAGGGCTGGGCGGCCGCCCAATATAACCTCGGCCTCCTGTATGAACAGGGCAAAGGCGTGGAAAAGGATCCCCAACAGGCTTTGGCCTGGTATGAGAAAGCCGCCAAACAGGGCCTCCCCCCGGCCCAGTTCAGCCTAGGGTTGCTGTATGACGAGGGCAAGGGAGTGGAGCAGCAATACAGCCTGGCAGTGCAGTGGTATCGGCGCGCAGCGGAACAGGGGTTCGAAAAGGCACAAGCCAGTCTCGGCTACATGTACGGTATGGGTCGCGGCGTGCCTCGGGACGACCGACATGCCTACGCCTGGTTCGCCCTGGCGGCCCGTCGCGGCAACCAAGAAGCACAACGCAATCGCGATCTCGCGGCAGGCAAACTGACGCGCGAAGAGCTTCACCAGGCCAGACAGTTGTTAGAGCAGTTGCACGCCAAGTATAGCGAGCGTTCACCGTGATCCAGGCCATCCGCCGGGCACTCACAATGCTCTTCCTAGCCATCACATTGCCAGCGTTTGGGAATGTGGTCGAGGTGATGAGCTTTGGCTCGAACCCAGGCAACCTACGCATGTTGAAATACGTTCCGCCCCAGGCTTCGGCCGGCTCACCGCTAATCGTCGTGCTCCACGGTTGTGGACAGTCGGCGATGGGTCACGCCACGGCCAGTGGCTGGCTCGAACTGGCCCAACGGGGGCCATCGGTATTGCTGCTGCCCGAGCAGAAACGTCGCAACAACTTCGCGCGCTGTTTCAACTGGTTCCGACCACAGCATCTAGAGCCCGGTAGCGGTGAAATGCTTTCCATCCAACAGATGATCGAGCAGATGATCACGGATCACGCGGTCGATCCGGCGCGGGTTTTCGTAACGGGGGTATCCGCCGGTGGTGCCATGGCGGGCGCACTGCTTGCGGGGCATCCTGAGACTTTCGCAGGGGCGGGGCTGATCGCCACGGTTCCCTATGGTTGTGCCTCCGGACCCGTTCACGCGATCGCCTGTATGCGCGGCCGCAAACGGCCCAGGGGGCAAGATTGGGGCGCGTCCGTGAAGGCAGTTTCGGAGCACCGAGCACGCCGACCGATCGTTTCCATTTGGCACGGAAGCGACGATCGTATCGTCAACCCCATCAACGCCGAGAATCTTGTCCAGCAATGGACTGGAGCCCATGGCATCGACTCCCAGGCCGATACGGAGACGATGGTTGCCGGCCATCGCCGCAGGGTGTACCAAGACCAGAATGGAGAGCCGCGGGTAGAAATGTATCTGGTCAGCGGCATGGGCCACGGAACGCCTGTGGATCCCGGCGATGAACCCGAGCAATGTGGACAAGATAGCTATTTTTTTCCAGACGCCAACATCTGCGCAAGCTATTATATCAGCGCGTTTTGGGGACTCGTGCGGTAGGGTGGCTCCCTCTGCCACCCGATGCCGTCGCGCCGAATCGGCGATGGCCAGTCGGGCCATTTTCCCCTGCTCGCGGCCAGTGCCAACATGACATCTGCAAAACAGCTTCACCGGGCAAAACCGGGTCCAGAATCTGTAGGCCGAAACAATGACCACGGCCTTACAACCGAACTGCAATCGGTTTGTGGCAGTGCCGTCGATTAGGCCCAACGTCTATGATTACGCCAGACACCATTGCACGAGCGAACCACCGATGAGTAGGCGACTTTATTTCCTGGTGCCCGACACCGCAACGTGTAAGGCCATCGTCGACGAACTCCGAGATATTGGGGTCCGGGAATCCCACACCCATGTCATCGCGTCCCACACGGTACCCCTAGAGGGTTTACACGAAGCCTCTTTACTGCAGAAGACCGAGTTCAAGCATGGTTTGGAAGAGGGTCTCGGCTTCGGCGGCGTCGCGGGGCTGCTCGGTGGATTGTTGGCCGTCACCTTCCCACCGGCTGGCCTGGTTCTCGGAGGCGCAGCCCTGCTAGCGAGTACCCTCGCGGGCGCCGGATTGGGCGCCTTGGTCTCGGCTTTGATCACCAAGGACATTCCCAATCGACAGCTTGCCGCGTTTCAGAGCGCCATCGCCGCGGGCCAGCTACTGCTCATGGTGGATGTCCCCAAGCAGCGGGTGAAGAAGGTGATCGAGCTGATTCGTTCCCACCATCCGGAAGCCGACATCGCCGTGACACAGCCATCCGCAGGGCGGCCCGAAAAGGGCCCGTGAAGGACGCCGAGTCCGACAACGACCGCATCCGCCTAGCGTGCACCACGAGGTACCGCCCGTTGTACACCCGGGGCACGATGATCGAGGCCGAACCCATTCTGCAACCTGCGATTAAAGCTGCTCGATCTCCAACCCCAAAGACACACCCTGTTCAGCTAATGTTTCGTGATTGCTCACCACCGCGATACTGGCTGCCTCGGGAGTAAGATAGTCACCGCTAACACGCTTAATATCCTCCAACGTGACGTCCAGAATGGCCTGACGGAACCGGCGCCTTTGTACGGCATCGCGGCCATGGAGAACCCCGAAAAACGTACCACTGGCTTCTCCGGCAGGTGAATCCGGCCGGTCAATGTCACTGATGACGCTGAGAATAGCCTCTTCAAGCAAACGAAATGGGTGATCCCGGCTAACCAACCAGTCAACCGCTCGGTCAAAATCCGCCAAGGTCTCGGCAAGTCGCGGATCGCGGTAAGACGAAAAACCAAAGGAGCCCGTGTCAGGACGATAACCGGCACCCACCCCGTAGGCGCCCCCTTGCTCACGAATCACACGATGAAGAAAGCCATGACGCAGAAACGGTCCTAGCACGCTAAGAGCCGGGGCATCGGGATGATCCTGGGACACCGTCGAATAGGCCTTGGCACAAAAATTCACTTCCGTGGTGGTCGCCCATCCCTGCTTCGCCTTAAATCCCACTGGCTGAGGGACAAAGCCAGCAACCGCTCCCCCCGCTCCCTCTGCCACCGGGCCCCAATCCCTTTCCAGTGCCATGCGCATGGGTTCTCGCTGCTCGGCCTCGCTCACCACCAACATCTGATGCCTCGCCCTGCCGAGGGCTTCCTGAATACGCTCCAAGCGTAAGGCGAACGCCTCCAGCGCTTTGCTATCCTCGAGAGCGTCATCGAAACGCTTCAGCCGTCGAAGACCTTCCAGCCCGTCCCATCGATGGGCCAGTGCGCCGCAGGGCCCCATGCCCGCGGTCGCCGCCGCCATCGCGAGCACGTGGCCGTGGTCAGTCACCCGCGCTTCTTGGCCAGCGCGGGTCTGGGATACGAGCTCATGCAACCGTGTCAGCTCATCGAAGCGAACCTTGAGAAAAGTCTCTCGAACCAATTGTGCTAGCGATCCCTGATTGCGCACGAGTGCCTTTCCACCTAGGACAAAATACGCCCCGATACGCTGGATGTCGTTGACATGGCCTCGGATCGATGCGCGCGCGCTGATGCCGCCGCTGACCGCAGCCTGCCAAGCTTGAGCCTGGAGATAGTCAAGCTCACCGCACCCCACCTCACTCATGAGAATGCAGAACAGCGGCAAATCATCCAGAAGATCCTCGTCGAGATTCGGCAGGTCGACGACCAACTGATGGTAAGTCAGTCCATTGGTACCCACGTAAAACCAGGTCATGGGGGCGCCAGCGACGGTGTCGCCATGACCTTCGGGGATCGGCAGGTGGGCAGGGATATCTTGCAACCCCACCTTGGGAAGGCGCTCCGGATCGTCATCAGCCTCCTGGCGCGCCTTCAGCGTCCGAGCTTGCTCAATCACTCCGGCGATCTGCTGTTTGCTCATGCCTGCCTTGATGGCGGCGAGGCGGCCCTTCTCGGCGGCAATCCGGCGCGCCCCGAGCCCCACATCGGGCACCATCGTCAGACGTACTCGATGGGGATTATCGAGCAACAAGGAGCGGACCTTCTCCTTGACGAAATCCTCCGACTTGATGTCTTCCCTAAGAGACGCCAATACCGGATCGATGTTAAGGCACGCGATCGGATCCCCCCCGTGGAGTGCAGCCGGCAGAACCCGCATCATGAGCTGCAAACCATAGGGGAAACGACCGCCACCGATCTCCCGCTGGCTGAGCTCGAGTTGGTGCAGCACCGATTCGACCTGAGACAAAGGAACGCCCCTTTGCGCCACCTCGTCCAGCACGCCGAGCACCAGTTGCTCAACGGCGTCGCCATGTTCTGCCTCCGATCCCTCGAGGCCACAGGCAAATACCATCTCCCGCAGCGAATCCTCAAGACCGCAGAGTTCTGAGGGCGCGCTGCCCAGGGCGGTAGTCTCTAGCGCTTTGCGCAGCGGTGATGCGCTGTTATCCAGCAATACGCCGGTCAACAAGTGGCTTTCTAGCGCTTCGCGAAGATCGGCACCTTTTCCCAGAAGCCACCCAAGCACGATGTGTGTCTTCGCCACTGTCCCCTCATCGGCTGCCAAGGGATAAGCCGTCTGCACCCTGATCGGCGCGTCGTAACGGCGTTCATCCGGTATGGAGAAGTCCATCGGCTGGCAGCCAAAGCGAGACAGCGCCCAGTTATCCATGAGCGCCTGATGCTCCTCGACCGGGAAGCTGCCATAGGTGAGAAAGTACGCATTCGAAGGGTGATAATGCCTACGATGAAAGGCTCGCAGCTGCTCATAACTCAACTCCGGGATCGTGGCCGGATCGCCGCCGCTGTTGTAATGGTAGGTAATGGTGGGAAACAGCTGCGATTGTAACTCTTGCCAGAGCTGGCTCATCGGCGCGCTCATGGCCCCCTTCATCTCGTTGTACACGACCCCTTTGTATACCAGCTCGGAGTCCGGATCATCTGGCCGCGCAGACTCCACCCGGTGTCCCTCCTGGGCAAAATCCAACGGATCCAGCCGAGGGAAAAACACGGCATCCAGATACACCTTAAGTAGGTTGTCAAAATCCTTTCGGTTCTGGGTCGCAAAGGGGTAAGCCGTCCAATCGCTTCCGGTTAGGGCGTTCATGAACGTATTTAATGAACGGCGCATCATCATGAAAAACGGATCGCGCACCGGATAGCGCTCGCTCCCACACAATACCGTGTGCTCAAGAATATGCGCTACACCGGTAGCGTCCTGCGGAACCGTCGGGAACGCCACCAGGAATGCATTATTACTGTTGTCTGCGTGCAGGTGCACATGCCGAGCTCGCGTCGTCGCGTGCTCATACTCCTCTACCAACACATTAAGAGAGGAGACGGCTTCCTGTCTGAGAAGCTCGAAAGCATGATGGGGCATAATTGTCTTATCCTTTCATCATCTGATCCTGGCCCCCCAGCAAACCCAGATCCAACAGCACACGGCATCCCCAACCATTCAGGAGCGGCAAGGGTTAAGGGCATCTGTCTGGCCGGCGTTGATCATCGTTTCGGCCGTTTGACTATGAGGTTGTGAAAAAACCGTCGTGAGCTAGCCGAGGGCCAGGCGGACGGCGCCAAGCCAAGAGACATATCAAGTAGATAGGCGAGGAGCGGGCACCGTCCAACGCCGCTATCGGGTCGTGTAGCAGGTTTTTTGACAACCTCTATGTCCCTGGGGCAACCGAAGGCTTGCACGCCTATGGCGTGTTCCGAAGAGCAACTCTGACGAAACGATGACCATGGCCGGATAGTCCCTAGATGTCCCGTACGATACACAGCACATAAAGGTCGGGCACCTCTGGCTCAAAGATCGTCGTCTTGACCTTATCATAGATCTGGTAACCCCGGGCTTCGAAGTACCGTTCTGGTTTATAGGTCGCAGAAGACATTACTTCCGCATAATAGCGTTTCTGACCGGCCGCTTTGAGCTCAGCCTCGAATGCCGATAGCAGCCGCAGCCCTATACCCTGGTGCCGATAGCCGGCAGACACGTTAAAATGAAAATGCGCTGCCTCTTGCGGGTGCTTGGGAATCTGCGACAATCCTTGGGTCACCACGAACTCGGCAAAACGCTTACTCCTTGAATGTTTATCATACTTGCCGGCCACGTACCTCGGCATCAGTTGGGCCAAGACGTTGATCGCCATCAAATAAGCCCGCACATAGCCGAAACTGGTAGCCAAGGAACCTGTCAGATATCCGACCACCTGGCCCTCGCGCTCGGCCACCCAAGTGTGCTCGGGCTCCCACACAAGGTAGGGTGCCACCATGGCCTCAGCAAACCAGAGACGGTCTGAGAAAATGCTATCGATCGGCGATCCCAAAAACGCCGCATTGCAGCAGATGTCCCCAATCGCGCTCCGATCCCTACTCCACGGGTCGTATTTTCGAATAGCAATTTTCCCGGAATGAGCCATCGGAAGCAAAACAACCCACTAGCCGCCGGTTGTGAGATCATTCCACCACTGCCGACAATCCTTGGTCCCCATGGTAACGCAAACCCCGGTACAGCGGAAGCTCATAGCAAATACTCTTAAGGGCTATGCCCTGAAGGTGCTGTTCTCTTCCCTCGATCTCATCGGCAATCAGTTGCTGCTACAAAAAGGCTGGCGTTGCAACGAACAGCCCTATTTCGAGGCTGCTTACGGACCTCACGACAAGAACCACATCAATATCTTCCGCCCTCCAGGGGAACCCAGCCAGCGTTTTCCGGTGCTGATCTATTTCCATGGTGGCGGATTTATAGTGGGAGATAAGAACGGATACAATGCCATTTGTCGAACTCTTTCCAACTACGGCTATGTGACATTCAATGTAAACTATCGCCTGGCACCCAAATACCGGTATATAGCACAAATGCAAGACGTCGCTAACGCCATAGCCTGGATATACCGAAATGCAGGTGATTACGGCGGCGATCGCCAGAGGATAATTTTAGCAGGTGACTCAGCGGGGGCGTTGCACGCCAGCTGGTATGCTAGCGCGTTAGAAAGAATCAACTTATTCAAACATGTGGGCGTCAAACAGACTATTCCCCGATCAACTTTAAAGGGCTTGCTGTTATTCTACGGCTTATACGATTTCACCATCGTGACCGAAACAGGTTTTCCTTTTATCACAACCTTTGTGTACAATTTCCTGTCGGAGAATCCCGAACAGCCGTTTGCAGACGCGGCACGCTTGCTGTCCCCCATCAGACATGTGACCCACACTCTGCCGCCCGCTTTCCTCTGTGTGGGAGAAAAAGACAGCCTATGTCAGCAATCCAAACAATACGCCCGGGCTTTAGAGAATGCAGGGGTAAAAACGACCACGGTCTATTTGAGTGAGTCGCTATACCCGGATGCCAGCCATGGCTTCTTGTATTTTGCCAACCGCCGATGTACGAGACGGGCGTTTCAAGAGGCCGCTCGTTTTCTAGGGGAAGTGACCTCACCAACCAAAGCAACTTCTGTGCAACGCAGCTCAGGCAAGCGCAGTAATTCTTAAAACAGCATCTCAAGCTTCTCTTGTCACAAACTCCGTATTGAGAATCTGGCCGCTCGTGTCGATGTGGACAGCGCTAACAGACGGAAGTCGGTGAACAATATAAGCGGACATCGCCTTGATCATGGATTCATTCTGGTTTTCCAAGGCAACCACCAGTTTCGAGGCAGCAATCTGCGCCCGGCTCTTGTCACTGAGGTCCTCCACGAAAACCGAACCCATCTGCCAACCGGCATCCATATCCCGGTCCATCTTCTCGAATAATGCTTGCCCTTGCTCCAGCAGAGCGCTGGTGACTTCAAGCCGATAATGTTGATCTTCGAAATAGACATCAAGCATCATGACAAACAGTCCTCCGCCTGAGAGGTTGTGAAAAAACCGTCGAGAGCGGCCCGAGAGCAAGGCGGACGGCGC